>DATFFS010000316.1:0-6396 GCA_035249945.1 Gemmatimonadota bacterium | reverse complement strand
CCGCCGTGAGGTGGAACGACAGCTGGACTCCGCTTCCGGCCCGGCGGACGTCGAGACGATCCGCGTCCGCACGCTGGGGAAGAAGGGCGCTCTCACCGCGGAGGCCAAGGCGATCGGCGGGCTCGAGCCGGCCGAGCGGCCGAGGGCGGGCGAGCTCGTCAACGAGGTGAAGGACGCGCTCGAACGGGCCATCGCGTCGCGCGAGGGGGAGCTGGCGGGCGGCGAGCTGGAACGGCGGCTGGCGGACGAAGCCCTGGACGTCACGCTGCCCGGCCGCCGGCGCGGCCAGGGAACCCGCCATCCGCTCTCCATCGTCACCGACGAGCTGCTCGAGGTCTTCCGGCGGATGGGATTCTCCGTCGCCACCGGCCCCGAGGTCGAAACGCCCTGGCACAACTTCGAGGCGCTGAACATCCCCGCCGGCCATCCCGCGCGCGAGGAGATGGACACGATCTACGTCGCCGGGATGGACAGGCTTCTCCGCACGCACACCTCGCCCGTCCAGATCCGCGTGATGGAGTCGCAGGATCCCCCGGTGCGGGTCGTCTGCCCGGGCCGCGTGTTCCGCAGCGACACCCCCGACGCCTCCCACTCGCCGTTCTTCCATCAAATCGAGGGCCTCTGGGTCGACGAGGGGATCTCGCTCGGGCACCTGAAGTGGGCGCTGGTCGAGTTCGTCCATCAGTTCTACGGGCCCGACGTCGACACCCGGTTCCGGCCGTCGTACTTCCCGTTCACGGAGCCCTCGGGCGAGCTGGACATGCAGTGCCTCCTGTGCCACGGCGAGGGGTGCCGCGCCTGCAAGGGAACGGGCTGGCTCGAGCTCCTGGGATGCGGCATGGTGCATCCGGCGGTGCTCGAGGCGGTTGGCTACGACAGCGAGCGCTACACGGGCTTCGCCTGGGGCATGGGTGTCGAGCGCGTGGCGATGCTCCGTTACGGCGTGCCCGACATCCGTTTCTTCTACGAGAACGACCTTCACTTCCTGCACCAGTTCGAGGCGCGATGAAGATCTCCTATCGCTGGCTGGCGAGCTTCTTCCCGGCGGGCGCCTTCGAGGAGACTCCCCCCGAGGAGCTGGCGCGCCGGCTCACCCGACAGGGTCTCGCCGTCGACGACGTGCGCCCGGCGTTCGCGGCGTTCACGGGGGTCGTGCTGGCCAAGGTGCTCGAGGCGGGACCGCATCCGAACGCCGACCGGCTCACGCTCTGCGCGGTGGAGGCCGGCGACGGTACACGGCAGGTCGTTTGTGGCGCGCCCAACGTCGAAGTTGGAGCGTTCTATGGGTACGCGACCGTCGGCTCGCGGCTGCCGGGCGACCGGCACATCCGGCGCGCGAAGATCCGCGGCGTGGAGTCGCAGGGGATGCTCTGCTCCGCGCCCGAGCTGGGCCTCGAAGCGCTCGGGGGAGCGGAGGGGATCTGGCCGATCGGCGGCGCGAGCGAGGCGGACCTGGGCAGGGACCTGCGCGCGGTGCTGGACCTGGACGACAGCATCCTCGACATCGACGTGACGTCGAATCGCGGCGACGCGCTGTCCCACCTCGGAATCGCGCGCGAGGTGCAGTGGATCGTCGGCGAGGAGCTAGCGCTGCCGGCGTTCGCGCTGGAGGAGAGCGGGGAGCCCGCGGCGTCGCGCAGTGCGGTCGAGATCGAGGACGTCGAAGGCTGCCCCCGATACTTCGGCCGCCTGATCGACGGCACCCGTGTCGGCACGTCTCCGGCGTGGCTGCAGACGCGCCTGGTGTCGCTCGGGCAGCGGCCGGTCAGCGACGTCGTCGACGCGACCAACTACGTCATGCTCGAGCTCGGCCAGCCGCTCCACCCCTTCGACTTCGAGCGCCTGGCCGGCGGCCGCATCATCGTCCGGCGCGCCCGCGACGGAGAGCGGTTCGTGACGCTGGATGGAAGAGAGCGCACGCTCGACGGCGAGATCACGATGATCTGCGATGCCGAGCATCCGGTAGCGATCGGGGGCGTCATGGGGGGCCTCGAGTCGGAGATCTCGGAGCGAACCCGCACCGTGTTCCTGGAGAGCGCGCACTTCGATCCCGCGCGCGTCGGACGCGCGGTCCGGAAGCTCGGGCTTCCCAGCGAGGCTTCGACGCGGTTCGCGCGCGGCGTGGATCCCGAGCTGCCCGAGGTCGCGCTCGATCGGGCTGCGGCCCTGATCGCGGAGATCGCCGGCGGCAGTGTGGCACCCGGCATCGTCGGCGAAGATTCCGGACGGAGTCCGAGGCGGCAAATCGAGCTCAGGCTTTCGCGCCACGAGGCGCTGGTCGGAAAGCGGACGACCGCCGCCGCCGCGCGCCGGGGGCTCGAGTCCCTGGGATTCGAGGTGACGGCAGGGGACGGGGACGCGCTCGCGGCGCAGGTCCCCAGCTGGCGCTTCGACGTGACGCGCGAAGCCGATCTCATCGAGGAGGTCGCGCGCCTGGAGGGATACGACGCGGTGCTCCCCAGGCCACTGCCCGCGCCGGCTGTCTCCCCACCGAGAGAACCCCGTCAGCGGATGATGACCCGACTTTCGGAGGCGTGCCGGGGGGGCGGCTTCGACGAGGCGTGCACGCCCTCCTTCGTCGCGGAGGACGTCCTCGGTGCGGGTACGCCTATTGACAATCTGGTTGAGATACGAAATCCTATCTCCAAGGCCGATCGCTTCTTGAGACCATTTCTGATACCGAACCTCGCAAGAGCGGTGGGATACAACCTGAAGCGGGGTGCCCCGCGCGCGAAGCTGTTCGAGATCGGGCACGCCTTCACGCTACGGGGAGGCCTGGTCGAGGAGACCGAGAAGCTGGCGCTCGCGGCCGCGGGAGCGCGGTTCCCGCTGGATTGGTCGCAGCCCCATCCTCCCGAGTACGACTTCTGGGATCTCAAGGGAGACCTGGAGGACGTCCTTACCGCGGGGGCGGTGACGTCCGCGCGCTTTTCCAAGGGATCCCGGGGCTGGCTCCATCCCGGTCGGCAGGCCGAGATCGAGGCCGCCGACGGGACCGGAATCGGATTCTGCGGCGAGGTCCACCCGGCGGTCGCCGAGTCTTGGGGTACCGAGCGGAGGCTCTTCGTGGCGGAGCTCGCGATCGCCGGGCTGGCCGGGCCGAACCCGACGATGCGGGTCGTGGAGTGGAGCCGCGAGCCTGCGGTGGAGCGGGATCTTGCGCTCGTCGTTCCGGCCGGCGAGGTCGCCGCGGATGTCCTGGCGGCGGTACGGAACGCGGGGATCGATCATCTCGCAGGTGTGCGGGTATTCGATCGGTATGCCGGCCCGCAGCTCCCGGCGGGTCATTATAGCCTCGGCCTCCGGCTGACGTTCGAGGCCGATCGGACGCTTACGGACGAGGAGGTGGACGGCGAGATGGCCCGGCTGCTGGAGCGTCTCCGGAAGGAGCGCGGATATGAGATCCGGTGAAGCGCGGCACGCCCGCGGTGGAAGCGAGCAGCGCGACATCGTGCAGGGATCGCTCGAAGGGATCCTGCCGGACGTGCCCGCGACCGCCGAAGCAAACGTGGAAAGAGAGCCGACAGATGCGCCGAGAACGCCCGTGAAGAAACGCAGGAGCCACCCGCCCAGCAGCGCGGAGGCAGAGGACGCCGACGGCATTCGCGCATCGCTGGACGCCCTCGAGGAAAACATTACTTTGCTCCTCGCCCGGCACGCGAGCCTCGCCGCCGCTCACGCGGATGACGAGGAACGGCGCCGGTCACAAGGCGCGCTCGATCCGGTGGCGCTCGACGAGCGGGCTCGAGCCCTGGAGGAGGACAGGGAGAGGCTGGAACGGCACTCCGCCTTCCTGGAAGACCGTATCCGGGGACTCCTCTCCCGCGTGCGCTACGTGATAGAGTCGTGAGATGAGCGATGTCCCCGGCACGACGCGCGTCACGATTCTGGACGAGCCGTTCGCGATCCGCTCCGAGGCCGATCCGGAGTACACCCGGCAGGTTGCGGGGCACGTGGACAGCTCGCTGCGTGAGATTCGCGACAAGGCGCCTTCGATGGAGCCGTTCCAGGCGGCGGTTCTGGGGGCGATGGAGATCACCGACGAGCTGTTCCGCGCCCGCGCCCGGCATGTCGAGCTGGAAAGCGAGATGGCCGAACGGATAGCGGCGCTGGCCGATGCGGTCGGCGAGGCGCTGAAGAAGACGGCGGCCGCGAGTCCGTCGAAGAAGGGGAAGGAGACGAGAGCGCGCTGAAAGACCCCGTCCGGGGCGCTGGGAAGACCAATTTTTTGAGCCAACACGTCCCGATAGGGATCCTCACTTCGTCCGTCGATCACATGCCTCTTCGGAGGAAGCGAGACGCGGTCGAGGAGGGTACCCACTGTTTCATGAGGGCGTCAAAAAATCCTTTCTGGTGTTCCCGGCGGGGTCTTTCCGTTCGCGCGCGTCATCCGATCGCCGCTTGATCCGATTCCACCGCCTCCACCGTTTTCGATTCGCATCGACGCTGGGCATCACGGCCCTCGCGGCGGCTGCGCTGGCGTGCGCGGGGGGCGACGACGAGCCCGTCACGGTCGACGCCGACCCCGACACGTTGGCATTCGACTCCCTTGCCGTCGGGCGGCTGAGCCCCCCGCGCATCGTCCTGTGGTCGAACGAGAGCGCGGACACGGTGCGCCTGACCGATCTCGTCGTGTCCGGACCGTCCCCCGGCGACTTCGTGCTCGCCGAGGATCTCTGCGGCGCGGCTGCGCTCGCGCCCGGCGCGACGTGCAGCGTGGCGGTGCTGTTCGGGCCGCGCGAGCCGGGCGTCCGTCAGGCGACGCTCGCGGCGGCTCCGGGGGCCGAAGCCGTGGTCGTGTTGACCGGCATAGCGAACGAAGTTGCAGCGGAAGTCCCGTTTCCCGCGGGTCTCGTCCGGGCCGTGCCCGAGACGCTCGACTTCGCCGAGCAGCCGGTCGCCGCCCCCAGCGGCCCGCTCGGCGTCCGCCTCGTCAATCAGCGCCAGAGCGCCGTGCAGTTCGCGGTGCGGGTACGCGACGGCGGCGGGTCCGGCTTCCGGATCGCGCTCGACCGCTGCTCGAACGAGATCCTCCGGCCAGGCCGGGCTTGCACGGTCCAGGTGCTGCTGGAACCCGCTACCGAGGGGCTCCTCACCGGCGAGCTCGTCTTGAGGGATCTCAACGGCCAGCGCGACCAGACGGTGCCGCTCCTGGGCACCGGTGTGGTGCCCGGGCCCGAGGTCGTGGTCGCGGGAGAGACGGGTGGTTCGCCCGCCTCGCTGTCCGTATCCGTGATTCCCCGTGCTCTCGAGTTCGGGGTGCAGCCAGTGGGGGGGACGAGTCCCGTGCGGGCCGTGACGATCGGAAACGAAGGGGCTGGCAACGTGACGTTCCGCTCGATCGAAGTGGCGGGGAACCACGCGGCCGATTTCCGCATTGCGCGAAACGACTGCGGCGGCGGGCTCGTCCCTACCCGCGCGTGTACGCTGGAGATCGTGTTCGTGCCCTCAGGCGCGGGCTTGCGGACGGCCCGGGTCGAGGCGCGGACCGACTCGGGCCTCGAGCCGGCGCTCGTCCTGCTGGGCGGAACCGGGGAAACGCGGTGACGGGAACCGCGGCGTCGGCCGCGGCGGGCCGTTCATGAGGGTCCTCTTCGTAGCCGACGTCTTCGGGCGGCCGGGACGGCGCGCGCTGGAGTGGGGGATCGAGCTGCGTCGCGCGATCGCGGCCCCGGACCTCCTCGTCGTGAACGGCGAAAACGCCGCCGGCGGCTTCGGCATCACGCCTGATATCGTGCGTGAGTTCCTGGAGCTCGGGGCGCACGTGATCACGAGCGGCAATCACGTCTGGGACAAGCGCGAGATCTATCCGGCCCTCGACGCCGAGCCGCGGCTCCTCCGCCCCGATAACTACCCGCGCGGGAACCCCGGCAGCGGCGTCTGGACGGGGAACGCCGGCGGCGTCCCGTGCGCGGTCCTGAACCTCCAGGGCCGCGTCTTCATGAAGGAGATCGACTGCCCGTTCCGTCGGCTCGACGCGCTGCTCGAGGAGCCCGCCGTGCGCGGCGCGAAGGTCGTGCTCGTCGATTTCCACGCCGAGGCCACGGCTGAGAAGATCGCGCTCGGCCGCTACGCCGACGGGCGCGTGAGCGCGGTGATCGGTACGCATACGCATGTGCCGTCCGCGGACGCGCGCATCCTGCCCGGTGGAACGGCGTACGCGACCGACGCGGGCATGACGGGGCCGCACGGAGGCGTCATTGGAGTCGAAGCCGGAGCGGCGGTCGAGCGTTTCCTGAAGCAGACCCCCAACCGGTTCACGGTGGCGGACACCGACGTGCGCTTCCAGGCGATCTCGATCGACATCGACGGGAGCACGGGACGGGCGCTGGCGATCGAGAGGGTCGATGAGCCGCTCGCCTGACCGCGCGCGCGGGGGGCGGGGCGCCGGCGTCG
>DATFFS010000315.1:0-8200 GCA_035249945.1 Gemmatimonadota bacterium | reverse complement strand
CACCTGGCCGAGGTCCATCCCGACGGCGCCGTAGCGCAGCGACACGAGGACCGCGGCCACCGCGGCCGCCCCGAGCCCCGCGAGGGCGAGGACGCGCCGCCGGCTCATGGCTGCCCCGACTCGATCGCCGAGAAGCCCTCGCGCAGGACGCGCGCGGCTCGCCCCAGGTCCGGACCGGGCCGCGCGAGCAAATCGGCGTCGATCTCGACGATGCGATCCTCGCGGACCGCCGCGAGATCGCGCCAGCCGGGTCGGCCCGTCAGGGCGTCCCGCGCCGGCAGGTCCGCACCCACCGGCAGGACGATCACGTCCGGGCTCCGCGCCATGACAGCCTCGAGCGCGACCGTCGGCCAGTCCTCGGCGAGGTCGGAGAAGGCGGGGACGGCGCCGGCGATCTCGATCGCCTGCCCGATGAACGTCGCCGGGCCGGCGGTCCGCGGCGGGTCCTCGGCGATGAGGTAGAGTGCGGTCGGTCGCCGCCCGGGAGGCACGTCGGCCGCCACGGCCGCGAACGTGTCGCGGAGCGCGCCCGCGACCGAATCCGCGTGCGCCGGAACGCCGAGAACGATCCCCATCCGCTCGATCGTGGCGAACACCGCGGTCGTGTCCTGGATCTCGGCCACGTAGACCGGGATCCCGGCGTCGCGCAGTCGCGGAACGAGCACGCGATCGTCGCGCGCATTCCAGGCGATCACCAGGTCCGGCCGCAGCGCCACGATCCCTTCGATGCTCGGATCCAGGCCTCCTCCGAGGCTGGGAAGCGCGGCGAGCGCCGGATCGAGGTCGTAGCGGGTGCGGGCGATCAGCCGGTCGGAGGCGCCCAGGGAGACGATCGTGCCCGTCACACTTGGGACGAGCGAGACGATCCGGCGCGCGGGAGAATGCAGTACGAGCGTGTGGCCGGCATCGTCGACGACCTGCACGGGGGTGTCGCCGCGGGCAGCGCTTTGCCCGGGAGGCGCAGACGCCTCACCGCCGTCGGCGGGCGCGCGGCTGCAGGACGGGACCGACAGCGCGATCGCCGCCAGCAGCAGGGCCGAGCGAGCACTCGACATGCAGGACCTCCCGATGACCGAAAAGAAAACGCCCGCCGCTTCCAGGGTTCGGGAGGGCGGGCGGACGGTCGGGAGGCCCCGAGCGTGTCGCCGGACCCCTCCCGCGAAGGGTCACGTGCAACGAGCCTCGAGGCAGGTCTCCTGGCTTGGCCGGGCCGGCGGGCCGGTCGGCGTCACAGTGGCGGGGCCGCTGCGGATTCGCACCGCATTCCCTTATTCTCCCCGCGAGCGGCTAGCCGCGCGGCGGGGCACCTCGAAGCATGTACAGCGCTACGTCACGTCATTACTCCAATGTCGATGTCGGACTACAACTTCAATCACATCGTGAAGCGGCCGAAATCCTCCGGGTTCATGCGCCGCAGGTACTCCTTGAGATCCTCGGCGTCGTATTCCGTGGTGCCCTCTTCCCCGCTCTGCCCCACGTCCTCGGCGGTGTGATCGAGCAACTCCTCCGAGGCGAAGATCGGTGCATTCAGGCGCAGGGCGAGCGCGATCGAATCACTCGGCCGCGCGTCGATCGCCACCACGTCCTCGTCGCCGTTCTGGACGAAGACCTGGGCGTAATAGGTGTTGTTCTTGAGCGCACCGATGACGACCTGGGAGAGCGTGCCGTGCAGGGCGCGCACCAGCGTCTTCATCAGGTCGTGAGTCAGGGGCCGGGAGAATTTCACGCCCGCCAGCTCGGTGGCGATCGCGCTCGCCTCGCTGGGCCCGATCCAGATCGGGAGATACCGCTCTCCGTCCTTCTCCTTGAGGATCACGATCGGAGACTGGGTCGACGAATCGATCCCCAGGCTCGCTACGTTGACCTCGACGACGTCGGGCTCCACCGGGCTCCTCCCTGTGCAGGGTGTGCGGCTACGATACCGTACCCCTGCCGCTCGGATCAAGTGCCCGGTCCGTTGTGGTCTCGGAGCGCATCCAGGTAGGCCATGATGTCGTGGAGCTCCTCGTCCGGGATCTCCTCTTCCGAGAACGAGGGCATGGAGCCGATCCCCTGCCGGACCTGGAACTTCTTGAGAAACGTCGGGAGCGCTTTGTCGTTCAGCGAGGGACCGAGCCCGGCTTCGCCTCCCGGATGACATTGGTTGCAGTACTCCATGTACGCCGCCCGGCCTTCTTCCGCGTCGCTCGAGAGCGCAAGCGGGCCCATCAGGGGCTCGCTCCTCCGCGCTGGTCCGCACCCGAGCATGAGACCCACCGCAATCGTCAGCGTGGCGATCCTTCCGCTGATCATCGGCTCCCGGTCCGGGTGATCTTCCACAACACGCCCGTTTCCTTTCGAGGCTCGGGTCCACGCTCGGTCATCGTCATCACTCCGAAGTCGACGACGTAGAGAGCCGTGCCAGGGGGGTCGAAGCGGGCCGCCACGGGACGCTCCAGCCCCCCCGAACCGATCCACGAGGCGGGCCCGTTCGTGTCCCCTTGGTTGACCGCGAAGTCTTCCACCACGCCGCTTTCCACGTCGACCCGGACCACCTTGAATCCGACCGGTGAGAGGACCTTGCCGGCCCCGGGCGCCATGTCTCCCAGCAGCGCCACGAATGCCTGACCGACGTGCCCGAAGGCCTCGCTCCGGGAGAAGTCGAGCCCGTCGGCCGACGAATGGACGCCGAATGCGGCGGCCGGGCGCGGCGGTTCCGCCGGAGCGATCGCCAGCACCGGTCGGACGTCGTCGTCGAAGAAGGGCCGGCCGCCCGCGAAATCGGGCCACCCGTACCAGCCGCCGCGCTCGATCCGCCACAGGTAGTCGCCCGAGCCGAACACGGGTCGACTCCCGCGCTCGTCATAGCCGTTGTCGGTCACGTAGAGCCGACCGCCGGGACCGAATGCCAGGCCGAACGGATTGCGGAGGCCCCAGGCGACGAGATCGATCGCGCCGCCTTCGGGCCGGACCCGCAGGATCGCGCCGTTGCATGGGACGCGACCGCGCACGACCTGGCCCTCGGTCGTCGGGGAGCCGAAGGGCGCGTACGCGCCTGTCGTCGCATCGCCCCCGTTCAGGGGATCTTTGGATTCGAAGTTCACGCCGCTCAAGGTGACGTCGCGGCACGGGATGTCGTGGAAGTCGGGCTGCCGTTTCAGCCACCCGAACGTGGCGTTGTCTTCTCCGACCACGGCGGAGTTGGTCGCTGTGCCCTGGCCGAAGTAGATCCACCCATCCGGTCCGACGACGGGACCGTTGGTATGATGATCCCCCACGCTCGGAAGGCTATCCGCGATGGCCGTGATCTGCCCATCCGGCGTGATGCGGAGGATCCGGCCACCATCGAACTCCCCGCCCTCGGCCACGTAGAACACGCCGTCGTGCCCGACGACACCGTTCCAAGGTCCGTTCCTGCCTCCGCTCGCGATCACGCGCGTGCCGCCTTCCGGCTCGACCCGCAGGAGTCGCGGCGTGTCGGTGACCTCCCCGTACGAATATCCGGACTCGACCACGTAGATCCCCCCCGCCTCATCGAACGCGACGCCCGTCGGGAAGGTGAGGCCCGTTGCGATCGCCTCGATGGAATAGCCGTCGGGGAGCGCCACGTCTTCCGGGCGGATCGGGCGCGAGCCCTCGAACTCGGTCATTCCGCCGCCCTTCGACCCCCGCATCCAGTAGCAGCCACCGATCACGATCCCGGTTACCGTGAGGGCGTAGAAGGTGCGTCGCCAGGAAGTCCAGCTCTTTTGCGGCACGGTTCGATCCTACACTACGCTGGAACTTTGTCTGTCAGGTGCGTGACACGAAATGCGGTATGGCTATCACTCTCGCGCGTGCATAGCATCCACGCGTGCGTCACGCTCTCGTCCTTCCGCTGGTATGCCTCGTCGTGGCCCCCCCGGCCGCAGCTCAGCAGCCTGTGGTCGAGGTCGAGCCCGTCGTCGTCACTTTGTCGCCCATTCCCTTCCCGCTCTCGGTCGCTCCCGGCTCGGTCACGGTCATCGATCGGGACGCTATCGATGCGAGCCGCGCAACGACCCTCGAGGAGGTCCTGCGGACGGCACCATTCGTGGATCTCTCCCGTGCCGGCGGCCGCGGAGGGCTGACGACGGTCACGCTCCGCGGCGGCGACCCCAACTTCACGCTGGTCCTGCTCGATGGCGTGCCGATCAACGATCCCACGAACCTGCTGGGTGGATCGTTCGACTTCTCCACCCTGAGCGTGGACAACATCGAGCGCGTGGAGATCGTCCGGGGCCCGCTGTCCTCGCGATTCGGGTCGGAAGCGATGGCGGGCGTGATCCACATCGTTTCGCGTCGGGGGCGGATCGATCCCGGCTGGGATGCGGAGGTCGCGGCGGGATCGTTCCGCGCGCGTGAGGGCCGCCTGGGAGTGCGCGGGAGCCGCGGGGTGCTGGCGGCGAGCGCGAGTGCTTCGTGGGTCCAGCTGGACGAGCAGGTCGAGAGCGATCCGTATCGCCTGGCCACCGTCGCATGGAACGCGGATCTAGCTGGCAGGCTGGGCGAGGTACGACTGACCTCGCGACTCCATGACGTCGACTCCGAGGGATTCCCCGACAACGGCGGCGGACCCCGGTACTCGATCCTTCGCGAGCCGCGACGCACGAACGCCCGGGAGCTGCTGACGGGGATCGAGGCCAGGCGGGAGATACGGGAAGGGTGGAGCCTCATGGCGACGACCGACGCCTATCGCCGAGACGCAGAGTCACGGACTCCACCCGTTCTCGACGCGAACCCCCCGGGCCCCCTGGCGCTTCCGGCGGTCGACCAGGAAACGGTGCTGGATCGGCGGCGCCTGTCGCTGACGAGCATCTGGGAGCTCGCCGACGGCCTTTCGTTCCTGGCGAGCGGAGAGCTGAAGCACGAGGACGGAGAGAGCGATGCCGTGATCGCCGGCGAGGTCCCGGCGGATTTCGCGCTGGAGCGGACGACGCGCTCAGCGGCCGGAGAGATCGCGTACCGTTCGAACCGGCTCTCGATCGATCTCGCGGTGCGGATGGACTCGCCGGATGGCTTCGCCAGCGAGACCTCTCCGCGCGCGGCGGTCGCCTGGCGGCTGCCCTGGAACGGATCGCGCGTCGGAGCGAGTTGGGCCGAGGGCTTCAAGCTGCCTTCGTTCTTCGCGCTCGGCGAGCCCAACGTCGGCAATCCCGATCTCCGCCCCGAGCGGAGCCGCGGGTTCGACCTTACGTGGACGCAGGAGGTTCACCCCGCGGGCCTCACCGTTTCGCTGACGGCGTTCCGCCAGCGATACCGCGACCTGATCGACTTCAGTCCCGAGGAGTTTCGGCTCGTCAACCGGCGCCTGGCGCGCACCGGGGGCGTAGAAGCGGAGGCGGACTGGCGCCCGCACCCCAACCTCGACCTGGGTGGATTCGCGCGCTGGCTCGACGCCGATCTGGTCGGCACCGACGAGAGGCTGCGGGACCGGCCCCGCTGGCGCGGGGGCGCATCGGCCCAGTGGTCCGACGGCGTGACGACGGGCAGGCTCGATGTCGCGTGGGTGGGCGAGCGGTTCGACTTCCAGATTCCCGTTCCCGAGCGGGACGTGGCGGAGGGCTACGCCACCGCGTCCGTGGCGCTATCCCGGCGCTTCGATCGCGTCACCGCATTCGCCCGGGTCGACAACCTGCTCGACGCCGACTACGAGGAGTTCGTCGGCTTCCCCGCTCCGGGCCGCTCGGTGCGGCTCGGGATTCGCGTCACGGAAGGATCGTGATCGGCTCCTCGTCGACCTTGATGCCGGTGAGCTGCGGGACCGAGAGCTCGATCCGGTGGACGTCTTCCCCCGCTTCCATCGCCTCCGCTCGGAAGCGGATCTCCGCCTCCGCGCCGGGGGCAAGCGTGCCGATCGACCAGGAGAACCCACTCGCCGTGCTGGCGGCGATCGATCCCTGGCTCGGGAATCCCGGCAACACCTCGCGGAATTCCACGCTGCCCGAGCGCTGCCCCACGATGCTCGTCAGCGACGAGTCCCCCATGGGGAAGCCGAGCGAGCCGCAGTGGTGGTTCGCGACCACGATCCTGTAGACGAGCGCATCCGGGCGGACGGGACCGCCGTCCCCGACGTGGAAGACCTCCGGCTCCGACGAGAACGCGCCATCCGCGACGGCGCCGTCCTCGTTCACGAGATCGATCTCCAGCGCCAGCGTGTTGGTCAGGCAGCCGAGATCGCTGGACAGCAGCGCCCCGCCGTCCCCTACCGCCGACACCCGGTTGCACCACACGCCGGCACCGCTCGCCGGCAGGGTGACGGTGTAGACCTCTGCGGGCTCCATCGGCGGCACCGTGCCCAGCTCGACCCGGAACGACCGTCCATCGGGATTGAGGAGTACCACCGCGTCGGGGAAGGCCGCGCGGTCGACGACGACGTCGGAGTCGGTGAGAACGCGGCTGAACCCCGCGTCCAGCGTGTCGTGGATCACGACCCCTGCCACCGGTGCGTCGCCCTCATTCGAGATCCTGACCGTGAACGGCAGCTCGACTCCCAGGGCTATGCAAAGGACCTGGTCCTCGAAGTAGCTCGTAACGACGATGCCGCTGTCCGGGTCGGCTTCCGGCTCCGGTTCGGGCTCCGCTCCGGAAGGAATCGGTTCGAGCGTGACCGCGAGGTCGGCGGTCCCGCCGCTGCTCACGACGACCTGGATCGAAACGGCCTCATAGCCGTCGCTCCGCACCTCGAGGAGATATTGGGAGGTCCCGCTTACGGACGAGGCGAGCGTGAACGCGAACCTCCCCGCGCCGTCCGTAGTGGTCGCCACCGCGAGCGGCTCCAGGGTCACGTCCGCGCCGGCCACCGGGCTGCCGTCCACCGCGGTCACTCGACCCGCGATCGTCTGTGACTCGTTTTCGCGGACGGCCATGACGGGATCGCCGCCGCCGCACCCCGACATGGTGGCCAGCGCGAGCACGATCCCTCCGATCGTACGCGCCGCCGCTCGCAACCAGAACGGAGTGTCTCGTATCACAGAGCTGCGCATCGGTGGGAACCTACATTCATCCCCCGCGACCGCAACCCGACAACTCCCTATGTGCCCATCTCCCAGCTCGCGAGATACTTCTTCTGCTCGGCCGTCAACTCGTCGATCTCCACGCCCAGGGCCACGAGCTTGAGCCGCGCGATCTCGGCGTCGATGTCCCGCGGCACGGAGCTGACGCCGTCGGGAAGCTCGTCCGAGTGCGCAACGATGTGCTCGCACGCCAGCGACTGGTTGGCGAACGACATGTCCATGACGCTCGCCGGATGCCCCTCGGCGGCCGCCAGGTTGATGAGCCGGCCGTCGCCGAGCACGAAGATCTTCCTGTCGCCGACCGTGTACTCGGCCACGAAGTCCCGTACCTCGCGCTTCGCGGAGGCCATCGAATCGAGCGCGTCGAGGTCGATCTCCACGTTGAAGTGGCCGCTGTTGGCGACGATGGCGCCGTCCTTCATGGCCTCGAAGTGCTCCTTGCGTATTACGTGGATGTCGCCGGTCACGGTGAGGAACACGTCGCCGATCTCGGCAGCCTCGGCCATCGGCATCACCCGGTATCCGTCCATGACCGCCTCCAGCGCCTTCAGCGGGTCGATCTCGGTGACCACGACCTGCGCGCCCTGGCCCTGGGCGCGCCTTGCGATGCCCTTGCCGCACCAGCCGTAGCCCGCCACCACGACCGTGGAGCCGGCGAGCAGGACGTTGGTCGCCCGCAAAACGCCGTCGATCGTCGACTGGCCCGTGCCGTAGCGGTTGTCGAACAGGTGCTTGGTGTTCGAGTCGTTGACCGCTACGACCGGGAACAGGAGCACGCCCGCCTCCTCCATCGACTTCAACCGGATCACGCCGGTCGTCGTCTCCTCGGTCGAGGCCATTACGCCTCCGACGATCTCCTTTCGCTCCGCCTCGGAAAGGCTCGTGGCCCACTCGCGAATCACCGGATGCAGGTCGTCGAACCGCTCGAGCCCGATCATGTGCAACGACCCCACCAGGTCGGCGCCGTCGTCCATCGTGACCTGTGGCCGGTGCTCGAGCGCCGCCTGGATATGGCGGTAGTACGTGTCGTTGTCCTCGCCCTTGATGGCGTGGACCTGAATGCCGTGATGGGCGACCAGGTGCGCCGCCACGTCGTCCTGCGTCGACAGCGGGTTCGAGGCGCAGAGGCACACGTCCGCCCCGCCGCGCTTCAGCGCGATCATGAGGTTGGCGGTCTCGGTCGTCAC
>DATFFS010000314.1:0-3417 GCA_035249945.1 Gemmatimonadota bacterium | reverse complement strand
CTCCTGCGAAGTCCTCGGCGGCGTGGCGGGCCGCGCCCTCGAGCGCCGCGCACCACCAGCCCTCGGCGGCGCACGATTCGGCCACCGCGACCGCTTCGGCCGCCCGGCCGGCCTCGATTCGATAGCGCACCCGCTGTCCCGCGATCCAGCCGTCGGCCCGGTCGTAGTTCGCCGCCTGGTCGAGGCGCGCGAGAAGCGAATCCCGCGCCGCGGCTACTCCCTCCGGCTCGGCGGGGAGCGGGTCCTCCGAGCCGCTCTCGTGCCGGTAACAGAAGCGGCCCACGATCTCGTCGCAGCTTGCGGTGGACGCGTCCCACGACCACGGGAGCCGCGCCACCCGGAACCGCTCGAATGCGGCCTGCGCGGCGCGGGCCGCGGCTCCCGGGCCGCGGTCGTCCGCTGTCTGCCCCTGGGCGGCGGTCGCAAAGAGGGCGACGGCGACGGCCGGGAAGAACGCGAGGCCGAAGGAATAACGGACACGCTGACGGGCGCCGCTACGGAGCATCCTTCGCTTTGGTCACGCTCCGCTGCGCCTCGGCGAGACCAGCGCTCCGCTTCCGCTCCAGACCGTCCAACAACAAGTCGAGGGTGAACTCGAACTCCGCCCGGCTGTCACACCAGCCGAGTACGTCGCCGTCATTGGCATGGATCTCGGCCGCGACCATCGCGGTCATGTGGGGGAGCGCCTCGGCGAGCTTGTCGAACTCCGCCTCTGCGGCGTCGACGTCGAGGCTGCCGCCTGTCGCGGCGGGCGAGAAGAGCTCCTGAACGAAACCCAGCGACATGCTCCCGAGTGCGTGGAGCGCCTTGTGGGCCAGAGCGTACGAGAACCCGCCTTCGATGAGCTGCCTGAGTACGCCCTCGTAGTAGAAGACGACACTCGCGGGGATCGTCGTGCGGGTCCCGAGGAGCCCTGGCCCCCACGGGTGACGCACCATCACATCGCGCGCGGCAAGGCAGCGCTGGCGTAGCGCCGCCCGCCAGTGGGCGCCGCCGTTCTCGTTGGTGACCTCGTTCACCTCCTCCATGATCGCGTCGACGAGCCCGTCGAGCACAGCATCCTTGTTGGGGACGTGGTGGTAAAGCGACATCGCCTCGACACCGAGCTCGGCCGCCAGGCGGCGCATCGTGACGGCGTCGATCCCCTCAGCGTCGGCTAACGCCCCCGCCGCTTCCAGTATCCGCCCACGAGTCAGCATCCGCGCCATGGTCCTCTTTGCGTTTTCCTTCCTTACAACGTAAAGTAGCGACCTTACAACGTAAGGTCCTACGGGCGCCTCCGCTCAGCCCTCCGAAATCCACGAGGAGAAATCATCGTGCTGACCGATCGTCAGACTGCAGTGGCAGTGGGTACTTTGTTCCTCACCGCTACGGCCACGTACTTGACCGCGGACACGCTCATTGGCAGCGCTCTGCGTCGCCCCGATTTTTTGATCGCTGCAGCGGTGGATGTTGTCGCTATGAAGACCGCCGCGCTACTTGCTCTAGTGTGCGGTATTGCAAATGTGGCGATCGCCTTGCTGGTGTATCCGTTGCTGAAGCATCACAGCTTGCGGCTTGCGCTCGGATACGTTGCTCTCAGGGTCGGCGAACTCGGGCCGCTACTTCTCTACCTGGCTGCTCCCCTTCTGCTGGTCGCGCTCAGCGAAGGATTGCTCGATGGCAGTGTGGATACATCTGCGGCGAACCACCTTGGCTTGTTACTCCAAGCCCTATATGCCGTGAGCCTCCGAATGGTCTTTTTATTCACCGGGATGTCCGGCATTGTCTTTGCCTACTTGCTGTATCGCACCAAGCTGATACCAAGGCCGATTGCCGCTCTGGGTTTGATCGGCTATCCATTGCTGATCGTCGGGGCCATCCTGTACATGTTCCACCTGATCGACTTCCTCCAGGGCGTCGGACTGCTCTTCGCCTGGGTTGTCGGTCTCTTCGAACTGATCCTCCCGATGTGGCTCATTATCCGGGGATTCAACAAGCCTGCCGAACAGCTGCCGGCTTGAGATCCGCCCATGCGCAGGATACTTTCGCGATCGAGGAACCATCTCCGACCGACCGGGGTGTCGCGGCGCCGGAACACGCGCCGCGGCTGAGAGCATACCCGCAGAACCTGATCCGGTTCATACCGGCGAAGGGAGGCCCGCCTTGATCTCTCCCGAACCAACTGCCTATCGCAACGGCGAGCGCGCGAGCGCGCTGACGCTGGGCTCGTTCCCGGGGTCCCGGAAGATCCATGTCCCGGGCAGCCGCCCGGACATCCGCGTTCCGATGCGGACGATCGCCCAGTCCGACACGCGCGACGCCGACGGCGCGCGGCCGAACCCCGACATCGCGGTCTACGACACCTCCGGCCCGTACACCGACCCCGACGCGGCCATCGATCCGCGCGCGGGACTCCCGCCGATCCGCGCGCCGTGGATCGAAGAGCGGCGCGATACAGCGCCGATCGAGGGAAGTCCACGGGAGAGTGGCCGCCCGCCCCGCCGCGCGCGGCCGGGGCGCACCGTGACCCAGATGCATTACGCCCGCAAGGGGATCGTAACGCCCGAGATGGAGTTCGTGGCGATTCGGGAGGGGCTGCAGCGCGAGGCGATCACAGACGCCGGGCTTCACGCGCAGCACGCGGGCGAGTCGTTCGGCGCGGCGATCCCGCGGGTGGTGACGCCGGAGTTCGTGCGCGAGGAGATCGCGCGCGGCCGCGCCATCCTCCCCGCCAACGTCAACCACCCCGAGCTCGAGCCGATGGCGATCGGGCGGAACTTCCTGGTCAAGATCAACGCCAACATCGGCAACTCCGCCGTCGCCTCCTCGATCGAGGAGGAAGTCGAGAAGATGGTCTGGGCGACACGCTGGGGCGCCGACACGCTGATGGACCTCTCGACCGGCGCCGACATCCACGCGACGCGCGAGTGGATCCTCCGGAACTGCCCGGTCCCCGTCGGCACCGTGCCGATCTACCAGGCGCTCGAGAAGGTCGGCGGCAAGGCCGAGGAGCTGACGTGGGAGATCTTCCGCGATACGCTGGTCGAGCAGGCCGAGCAAGGCGTCGACTACTTCACGATCCACGCCGGCGTCCTGCTCCGATACATCCCACTCACCGCGAACCGCGTGACCGGCATCGTCTCGCGGGGCGGATCGATCATGGCGAAGTGGTGCCTCGCGCACCACGAGGAGAGCTTCCTCTACACGCGCTGGGACGAGATCTGCGAGATCATGGCCGCCTACGACGTCTCGTTCTCGATCGGCGACGGCCTCAGGCCCGGCTCGATCGCCGACGCCAACGACGCCGCCCAGTTCGCCGAGCTCGAGACCCAGGGCGAGCTCACCCGCCGGGCTTGGGAGCGCGACGTCCAGGTCATGAACGAGGGCCCGGGCCACATCCCGATGCACATGATCAAGGAGAACATGGACAAGCAG
>DATFFS010000313.1:0-1921 GCA_035249945.1 Gemmatimonadota bacterium | reverse complement strand
TGGCCGCCGCGATCGCGGGCGTGGCGGCCATCGCCGCGGTGCTCCTCGGTTCCGCCACGGTGGCGTTCGGCGGCGGGGCGCTCGCGCTCGTGGCCGGGACCGCCCTGATGTTGCGCCGGGCCGGCCGCGTCCGGCGCCGGGAGGACACGCTGCGCCGAAAGCGCGTCGTCTACGAGGAGCTCGACCGCATCACGGCGGAGCTGGAGAAGGCGCTCGAGGGGATTCCCCGCGCCAGCACGTTCTCGCTCGCCACGCTGGACGAGCGCCGCCGCGCGTTCGAGGGCCAGCGCAAGGCCGTCGAGAAGCTCGCCGCGGCGCGGGCCGCCCTGGAGGAGGAGCTGGCCGATGCTTCGCGCACGCTTTCCGGTGGGAGCTCCGCGGACGAGGTCCTGTCGCTGTGCGCGGAGGCGTCCGAGCAGGTCCGCACCGACATCGCGCGCGCTCAGCTCGAGATCCAGGCGCTGGCCGGGATCGACCTGCCGCCCGACGTCGACCCCACGCCGGAGTCGGTCGAGTCGGCGCTCACCGCGCGGCGTGCGGAGCGCCGCCGCCTCGCCGAGGAGACGCGGGTCGCCGAGACGCGGCTGCTCCAGGAAGGGACCGGGCAGGAGAGCCCGGTCGCCCTGCGCGACGAGCTCGACGCGCTCACGCAGAGGCGCGCGGCGATCGAACGCGAGGCGCGGGTCCACGAGGCCGCCCACGCGCTGATCCGCGACGCCTACGCGGAGTTCCGCGAGCACGACCAGGACCGGCTGGTGGCCGCGGTGTCGCGGGCGATGCAGCGACTGACGGACGGCGCGGTCGGGCCCCTCGAGGCTCCGGGCCCGCTGGCGGATGCGGCGGTGCGGCTGCACGGCCGGCGGGTCGAGCTCAAGAGCCCGCCGCTCAGCTACGGGGAGTTCCACGCCGCGCTCGTCGCCGTCCGCCTCGGGGCCAGCGACTTCCACGGCCGTTCGGGGATCCGGCCCCCGCTGATCGTCGACGAGCCCTTCGCCTACCTCGACGTGGATCGCGCCCGCGGGCTGTGGGAGCTGTTGTGCGCGACCGCGCGCGAGCGGCAGGTGATCGTCGTCACGCAGGAGACTCTCACGCTGGAGGCGCTCGGCGTGACGCCCGACCTCCGACTCGAGGCGCGCGTCACCGGATCCGCTCCCCCAGCAGGTACGTCCGCATCGGACCGCGACCCTTGACCTGGATCTCGCCCCGCGCGACGAGATCGTAGCGGTCCGCCAGGCGATCGCGCACCGCCTCCGTCACCTGGATCTCCCCCGGCACCCCGTGGGATTCCATCCGGCTCGCCGTCGTCACCGCGTCGCCCCACAGGTCGTAGATGAACTTGCTCTCGCCGATGACGCCCGCCACGACGGGGCCCGTGTCGATCCCGATCCGGATCGGCAGGGTCGAACGGGTGCGCATGTCGAGCGCCAGGTCCGCGATCCGTTCCACGTGGTCGGGGACGGCCTCCGGAAGGCCCGCCACCGCCATGTACGCGTCGCCGATCGTCTTGATCTTCTCGACGCCGTGCCGGCGCGCCAGCTGGTCGAAGCCGCTGAAGACCGTGTTCAACATCGTCACGAGCTCGTCGGCCGGCATGCTGGCGGACATCGCGGTGAACCCCACGATGTCGGCGAACAGGACGGTAGCCTCCGCGTGGTGGTCCGCGATCGGACCCTCACTCTCCTTGAGGCGCTCGGCGATCGGCGCGGGCAGGATGTTGAGGAGCAGCCTGTCGCTGCGCTCGCGCTCACGCGCCGCCTCGCGCTCGTAAAGGAACGAGCGCCTGGCGTACCGCTCGATCGTGTACGCCGCCAGGAGCCCGATCACGTAGGCGGAGCCGAGCGAGATCCAGCCGCCGATCGCGCGCTCGAGCGTCAGGTCGCCGGCCAGGGCCAGACTGACGGGCCAGGCGGCGAAGAAGGCC
>DATFFS010000312.1:0-6009 GCA_035249945.1 Gemmatimonadota bacterium | reverse complement strand
ATAGAATTCACTTATGCACGAAGTAAATTCACTTTCATGTTTCGGGGGGATTTGAATGGCGAGGGTTCGCGAACCGATTCAGGTATATCTCTCAACCGCGGAACGCGAGCAGCTGGACCGGGTCGCCGGGCGCATGGGGGTCTCACGATCGGAAGTCCTTCGACGCGGTCTCGAGGAGTTCGCCGAGCGCGACAAGACGGAGGCGCGCGCCGACCTCGTCCGTCGTGGGATTCTGAAGCCCGCGCTGCATACGTACACCCCCATTCCCGATCACGAGCGGAATCCCATCATGAGCTTTGAGGATCTGATGGCGGATCTCGACGAGGCGCGAGCGGATCGTGAGATACCTCGATAGCTCGGTCGTTCTGGCGGAGATTCTGGCCGAGGGAAGACGCCCGCCTCCGGATTTCTGGTCCGCTGGTCTGATCTCGAGTCGGCTCCTTACGATCGAGGTCTGGACGCGGATGCAGGCGTACGGGGTCCGCGAAACACACGCCGATCTCGCACGCGATATCCTCGGGGGGGTGGAGGTCCTGGAGATGGATCCCGTCGTTCTCGAAAGAGCCCTCGAACCATTCACCAATCCGGTCCGAGCTCTCGACGCCATCCATTTGTCCTCGGCCGACCACCTGCGCGAGCGGGGGGAGGATGTCGCCATCGCCTCATACGACACCCGTATGAGATTCAACGCGCAAGAGATGGGATTCGAGCTCTACACACTGGAGTAAGGTGGAAGTGTTCCTGGCCGAGCTGGACGAGGATCGGGCCGACCGAATCTGAGTGGCGGCGGCCGCTGCCGCGCTACCTCCTTGCGCCCCTCCGCTTTTCCGCCTCCCGCCAGTTTTTCTCCTCCTCCTCCGTCTCGAGGATCAGCCCCGGCACGGGGACGGGCTCGAGGTCCTTGTCGATCGCCACATAGGTGAGAAGGCACGTGTTCGTGTGACGGACCTCGCCGGTCAGGATGTCCTCGGCTTCGATGTGTACGCCGACCTGCATCGACGTGCGGCCCACCCAGTGGACCTCGCAGGAGAGCTGGACGAGATCGCCGATCCGGATCGGGGAGCGGAAGTCGACGCGTTCGATCGAGGCGGTCACGGCGTGGTTCCCCGCATGGCGCGCGGCAGAGACGTAGGCCGCCTCGTCGACCTGGCGGAGGATCCAGCCGCCATGGACGTTGCCGAAGAGGTTCCGCGACTCGGGGGTCGCGAGGAGCGACAGCATGACGCGGCTCGCGGAGACGGGCTTGGGCGGGAGCGACGGATGGCCGCCGTGCGGCTCGGCGTTCATGGCGCGCAATATTGCTACGCGCGGCCGGACGCGCGACGTTTCCGCCCCATCAGGAGGGACGACGATGGAGATGAAGACGCTGGACGGTGGCACGACCACGCTCGCGCCCGAGGCGATCGACGCCTTCCGCGCGGCGTTCCGCGGGCCGCTCCTCTTCCCCGCCGACCCGGGCTACGACGAGGCGCGCGCGCTCTGGAACGCGATGATCGATCGCCGTCCGGGCCTGATCGCGCGCGCGACCGGCACGGCCGACGTCGCGGCCGCGGTCCGCTTCGCGCGCGAGCACGGGCTCCTGTCGTCGGTCAAGGGCGGCGGCCACAACATCGCGGGACTCGCCGTCTGCGACGGCGGGCTCATGATCGACTGCTCGCTGATGAAGGGCGTGTGGGTCGACCCGGCCGCGCGAACCGCGCGCGCCCAGCCGGGCTGCACGCTCGGCGACCTCGACCGCGAGACCCAGCTCCACGGCCTCGCGGCGCCGATCGGCTTCGTGTCGACGACCGGCATCGCCGGTCTCACCGTCGGCGGCGGGTTCGGCTACCTGTCGCGGCAGCGCGGCTGGACCTGCGACAACCTGATCTCGGTCGAGGTCGTGACGGCCGACGGCGAGGTCGTGCGCGCCGGCGGCGGCGAGCGCGAGGAGCTCTTCTGGTGCCTGCGCGGCGGTGGCGGGAACTTCGGCATCGTCACGTCGTTCGAGTACCGGCTCTACCCTGTCGGCCCCGAGATCGTGGGTGGCGCGGTGGTATGGAAGGGCGCCGATGCCGCCGACGTGCTCGACCTCTACCGCGAGATCGCCGCCCCGGGGTCGCCCCGCGAGCTCACCTGCGTGGCGGTGCTCCGGATCGCGCCGCCGGCTCCCTGGCTTCCCAAGTCGATCCACGGGCAGCCGATCATCGCGATCTTCGCGTGCCACTCCGGCGACCCGCGGGACGGCGAGCGGGCCGTCCAGCCGATCAAGGAGTTCGGCGCGCCGGTCGCCGACATCCTCGTCCGCAGGCCGTTCGTCCAGATGCAGAGCCTGCTCGACGCCACGCAGCCCAAGGGACGTCGTTACTACTGGAAGTCCGAGTACCTGCCGGTCGTCGAGCCCGACCTGTGCGACCGGATCGTCGAGCACGCGGCCCGGATCCCCTCGCCCCACGGCGCGATCATCCTGTTCCAGATCGACGGCGCGCTGAACGAGCTGCCCGCCGACCACTCGCCGGCCGGGAACCGCGACGCCGCCTGCGTGCTGAACATCACCGCGTCCTGGGAGGCCGCGGCCGACGACGCCGCCAACATCGGCTGGGCGCGCGAGTCGTGGGAGGCGATGCGGTCGTTCTCGACGGGCGGCGCGTACCTCAACTTCATGACCGAGGACGAAGGCTCCGAGCGCGTCGAGGCAGCGTACGGCAAGACGACGCTCGCCAAGCTCGCGGCCCTCAAGCGCGCCTACGACCCCGACGACTTCTTCCGCCACACCAAGGCGCTCGTCCCCGCCGGCTGAGCCGGCGCCGCGCGCCGCCCCCGCTCACCACCCCGGCGCGAGCTGGAAGCCGAGCTCCCAGCCGATGTCGCGCTGGAACGGGTAGGCGTAGTAGACCTCGACCACCGCGCTCCCCAGCAGGTTCATGCGCGCCGACGCGCCGGCGCTGAACACGGGGATCCGCTCGATCGAATCGCGGTCGAACTTCAGCTCCAGGTCTTCGTCGGAGTTCCACGCGGCGCCCGCATCGCCGAAGAGCGCCACCTCGACCGGCAGGAACCCGCGCGCGTCGATCAGCCCGAAGCGCTCGGTGCCGAGCAGCGGGATCCGCAGCTCGAGGCTCGCGACCGCGAGCCGGCTCCCGGTCAGGCGGTCGAACTCGGGGCACGTCGACTCCTCAGTTCCCGTGCACTCGGACACGTCGAAGGATCCCGACGAATACCCGCGGACGAGCGACGACGAGCCGACGAAGAGCGGCGTCAGCTGCTCCTCCGCCTCGGTGCCGTAGCGGCCGAAGTGGAGTCCGCGGACCGCGAACGTCATGGGGTTCATGTAGAAGTAGCGCCGCCAGTCGGCCAGCACGGTCGCGAAGTCGAACGTGCCGGCGTTCCCGCCGACCTCGAACCGGTTCCGCCCCCCGCGCACGGGCGACGTATAGCCGAAGTACGAGAAGTCGTTGACGAGCGCGATCGAGGCCTGCACGAGATTCAAGGGGTCGGGCGCGTCGAGGTCGAAGCGATCCTCGGCCACCTGCTGGCCGCCGATGAAGAAGCCGCGGATCACCTCGCGGTCGAAGCCGATCCGGAGGAACCCGGCGTCCATCTCGACGCGGCGCGTCGTCGAGAACGGATACTCGCCGAGCACGCCGACCCGGTTGTAGAACGTGCGCTCGAGGATCAGGTCCACCGCCGTGGCCGGCACTCCCTCGACGTCCGCGACGGTAACCCGGCTGAAGCCCGCGCGATACGGGATGCGCCCGCCGAAGACGCCCCAGTTGAAGCGGCTTCCCTGGTTCAGGAGCAGCACCTCCCCGCCGATGTCCTTGAGCCCCCCTGTCCCCTGGAACGCCGTCAGGACCTGCCGGTTGCCGAGCATGTCGCTGAACCAGAGGCCGATCGAGCCGCCGGCGCCGACCCCGAAGCGGTCGACCGCCACGCCCGCCGTGGGTGGCGACACGTAGTCGAGCGCGAGATCGGACTGGTAGTCCTCCTGTGAGAACGCGCTGCGCTCGACCAGGCCGCGGCTCGGCGCTTCGAGATACTGGGCCACCACGATCGGCGAGCTGGGCGGGATCGGCGGCAGCGTCCCGGCCGGCGCGGGAACCTCCCCGCGCACGATCAGATCGCCGCGCGACTCGGACGCGCCGCGCCGGTAGCCGACGTAGTTCCCCTCCTCGAAGACCGTGAACAGCAGATCGCCGGTGTTCCGCGCGACGGTCAGCGCGGGGCCCATCGCGGTGATGCCGCTGACACCCGTCGCCAGGCGCGTTACCTGGAACACCTGGTCGCTGGCGAGATCCATGCGGTACACGTCGCTGAACCCCTCGCGATCGCTGATGAAGTACAGGCTGCCGTCGGGCGCGTAGCGGGGGTTGATGTGCTTGGTGCTCTCGCCGAACGGCCGGTCGACGCGGATCTCCCCTGTCGCGCGATCGAAGAAGCCGAGGCCCATCGAGGGGAAGTCGAGAGCCGCGAGCGCCGCCTCGTCGGAACGATCGGTGGCGAAGGCGATGGTGGCTCCGTCGGGCGAGAAGTCCGGATGGAGCTCCGCCCAGGCGTCGTCGGTCAGCCGCTCGAACGCGCCGCTCGCCACGTCGACGAGCCACAGGTCCGTCAGGCCCCCCGACGAGCCGCTGAACGCGATCGTCGCGCCGTCCGGGGACCACGCGAGCGAGTGGACCTCGCCCACCTCGCCGAGATCGTAGAAGCGATCGACCCGCCGGCGCTCGGCGTCGGCCACCGCGATCCCGCCGTCGCCCTCGGAGAAGGTGGCGAAGGCGAACCGCCTTCCGTCCGGCGACCACGCGCCCGCCGAGCTGATGAAGGCGATCGCGTCGAAATGGGGGTCGCGCTCGCTTTCGGCGAGCTTGCCCAGCACCTGCCCGGTGCTCGCGTCGGCGACGAAGAGGTCGATCGTGAAGAGCTCGCGCTCGGAGAGGAACGCGACCCGCGTGCCATCGGGCGACAGCACGGGAGACAGATTCATCTCGCCGGCGTCGATGTCCGGCGCGAGCACGCGCTGCCCCGCCTCGGCGGGGCCGTTCCGGCCCTCGAGCAGCGGCTGGTAGTAGTCCTTCGTGGTGTCGATCCAGGTGAGGGAGAGCGTGTCGACGTCGGTGGCGAGCACCTGCTGCGACGCGATGTCGATGCCCTCGCGCGCCATCGCCTGGTAGAGCTGCGCGACCCGCGAGTCGCCCCAGCGCCCGCCGACGAAGGCCCAGAAGGCGTGGCCCCAGCGGTAGGGGAAGAAGCGGGGATCGCGGCCGAGGTCCTCGATCTCGGGGAGCTCGTCGGCCAGCACCGCGTCCCGCAGCCACATCGCCGTGTGCGCGTCCTCGCGCCCGATCGACAGGTACTCGGCCAGCCCCTCGACGACCCACAGCGGCAGCCGCTGCAGCCCCTGCTGTCCGCCCGACACCGCCGCCTCCTTGGCGATGTCGTACTGGAAGGCGTGGACGAGCTCGTGGCCGAGCACGTGGTCCGTGTCGCCCATCGTCTCGGCGAACGGCATGACGACCCGGTCCTTGAGGCTCTCGGTGAACCCGCCGGTCGCCTGCGAGAGGGTCGAGGGCGTGGTGTTCGTCTGGTGGAAATCCGGCTGGTCGGCGTAGAAGATCAGCGGCTTCCGCTCGTCGAACTCGTGGTCGAACACGGAGCCGATGCGGCTGTACCAGCGCTCCGCCATCCGCCCGGCGTCGAGGACCAGGCTGTCGTTCATCTCGGTGTAGGCGTGGATGTCGAAGCGCTCGGTCGCGACGACGTACCAGTCGAAGTCCTCGTACTGGATCTTGTTGCGCCCGAAATACTGCGCCGCCGCCTCGCTCGGGAGCGCCGCGGGCAGCGCGGCCACGAGCGCCGCGAGTAGAATGGGCCGCCGGATCCGCGGCGAAAGCGAGGGGAAGCGCGTGGTCATCGTGGTCATGGGAGTCTCCGGTGCCGGGAAAACGACGGTCGGGCGCGCGCTCGCGCGGCGACTGGGATGGCCGTTCCACGAGGGCGACGACCTTCACCCCGAACTAAACGTCCGAAAGATGC
>DATFFS010000311.1:0-14065 GCA_035249945.1 Gemmatimonadota bacterium | reverse complement strand
GGACGCCGACCGGATGACCTTCGCGGAGATCGAGCGCGCGATTCAGGAGCTGGCTACGCGCGCGCGGGAAGGCGAGCTGACGATCGAGGAGCTCCAGGGCGGGACGTTCACGATCTCCAACGGCGGGATCTACGGGTCGCTCATGTCGACCCCCATCCTCAACCCGCCGCAGAGCGGGATCCTCGGCATGCACAAGATCGAGCGCCGTCCGGTCACGCTGCTGGACCCGGACACCAAGGAGGAGCGGATCGAATCCCGCTCGATGATGTACGTGGCCCTTTCCTACGATCACCGGATCGTCGACGGCGAGGAGGCGGTCTCGTTCCTGGTGAAGGTGAAGGAACGGCTCGAGAACCCGGTCCGCCTCCTGCTGGATTCCTGAGCGCAATCGTGACGATGTCCCATAACTCCAACGAAAGGCGACCATCCATGCGGAACGCGATGATGGCTGCCCTGCTGGCGGCACTGCTGGTGGGCTGCGAGACCGAGGAGGAGGCACCGGACGCCGAGCCGGAGCCCGTCGAGACCCAGCCGGCCCCGGCGGCCGAGCAGCCCTCGGGCGACATCTCCGACCCGGCCACCGCCACGTACGCTCCCGAGCTCGACGTCGACCTGGCGGCGATGGAGCGAACCGACGCGGGGCTCTACTACCAGATCGTCACCCCCGGCAGCGGCGCCACGATCGAGCCGGGCCAGACCGCGGTGGTGAACTACACGGGCTGGCTGCCCGACGGCACGCAGTTCGATTCGAGCCGGGGCCGCGAGCCCTTCGCGTTCCCGCTGGGCGCGGGACAGGTCATCGAGGGCTGGGACCAGGGAGTGGCGGGGATGGCGGTCGGCGAGCAGCGCCTGCTCGTCATACCGCCGGCGCTCGGCTACGGGTCGATGGGATCGGGCGGCGTCATCCCGCCGGACGCCACGCTCGTGTTCGAGGTCGAGCTCCTCGAGATCCGCTGAACCGGCGCCGTCCGCGGCGGGCGGCCGGCGCGCGCGTCATCTGCGCACCGCCCGGGCGGCGACGAAGTACCCGGTGCGGAACCGCGAGCGCCAGCGGCCGGCCCGCTCGAACCCCGAGATCGCCCGCAGGAACCCCCGCTCCGCCCACCCCCAGCCCACGCTCGAGACGATCCTTCCTCCCGCGACCGCCAGCGCGCGCGGCGCGTGCTGAATCGCGTCCAGGCCCATGACGTCGAAGCCGACCCGGTCCAGCGCCCGCGCCAGGTCGCGGCGATCGAGCGTCGCACCCACGTAGTAGGGGACGAGCCGGAACCGGTGGAGCCAGGGCCAGGGCAGGGAGTTCCGGAGTCCTACCACGGGGTTCTCCGGATTGTCGAGCGTGACGACGAGGCAGCCGCCGGGCTCGAGGACCCGGTGGATCTCGCCGAGCGCGTCCTCTATGTCCGCGAGCGAGTCGAGGTGGTCGAGGGTCGAGATCGAAACGACCGCGCTGAACGAGCCGCTCGAAAACGGCAGCCGCCGGACGTCCGCCACGGCCGCGTGGGCGAGCGCCTGTCTCCTCCTCGCCTCGGCGGCCACCGTCTCTGAGAGGTCGATCATCCAGACCTCGTCGGCCCGCTCGGACAGGACCGAGACCAGCCCTTCTCCGAACGCCTCGTCGAATGCGTCGGTCTTCAGGATCCGGCCGCAGCGTGAGGGCAGCCAGCGCCCCAGCAGGGCACGGTTCTCCGCGTCACTGTGCGCGCGCCACAGCCGCTGCGGGTGCCCGCGCGACCACGCGGTGGCGACCGAACCCCAGTACTCGGTCCGGTTATCGCTCACTGAGCTGCCAGAATCGGGGCGGTCCGCAGAGCGAGATCGCCGGACGGACCTTCCCGCCGGGCCCGGACAGGGGTTCTTCCCCGGCGACGACGTCGATCTCCACGTCGCCGAGCAGCTCGCGCATCCCCGCCGCCGCCGCACCCGCCATCTGCCGCCTGCTCGCGGCGTTCCGTGTGACGATGTGCAGCTCGAACGTCCGCCGGCCGTGCTGGACCAGCTGGTACTGCACGATGTCGGGCAGCCGGCCGAAGACGGTCCACAGCGCGCGCGGGTGGACCACTCTGTCGGCGTCCAGGAACAGCAGGTCCTCCTTCCGCCCCTCGAGCTCGGCCAGGAGCGGAAACGTGCGCCCGCACGGGCACGGATCGGGCGCCATACGACCCAGATCGCCCATGCGATAGTTCAGCAGCACCGAGCCACGGTTCAGCAGGTTCGAGATCACGATCTCTCCGCTCTCCCCCGCGGGTACTTCGACGCCGTTCTCGTCGACGATCCGCAGGTGGCAGATGTCCGCGTGCACGTGGTAACCGCTCTCCGCCTCGCAGGAGAAGCCGATCTTGAAGGATTCCATCGCGGAGTAATTCGAGAGAATCGGGACCCCGAGCTCCCGCGCTATCAGCTGCCGGCCGGCGGGACTCATGCCGTCGGAGAAGTACCCGATGCGCTCGGGCCGGTGCAGCTCGATGCCGTTGGCGACCACGAAGCGGAACAGCGCCTCGAGGAACGAGCCGTAGCCGGTGATCACGTCGGGCCGCTGCCGGTTGATGAGATCGATGGCCTCCTGGAACGGGCGGTCGATGCGCCCGTGGATGCGCTCGGGACGGCGGGGAACCCAGGTCCACCGATGGTAGATGGCGTGCACCTTGTCGCCGGTTCCGGACTCCCGGCTGAACGACACGATCCGTGGGGCCCGTCCCTGGCCTAGGCCCCGGGTCTTCCGGGCCCGCTCGCCGTACGCCATGTTGGCGAGGAGCGAGACGAGGTCGTGGTGGACGCGGAGCGGCTCCCCTGTCGACCCGCTCGTGACGAAGGGGACGGACCGGCGTCCCCGCCAGGACCGGGAGACGAACGCGTCGGGATCCCGCCGCACGGTCTCCTTGTCCAGGAGAGGGATCTCGTCGAGCGCCTCTGGCGACCGGATGCCGTGCGGATCGATCCCTCGTTCTTCGAACAGACGGCGGTACCAGGGCACGGTTCGTGCCGCATACCCGACCGTCGCGGAGATGCGGGAGTCCCGGTCGGCCTGCCACCGGGCCGCCGGACGATAGGCCGCTTCGGCCTGGCCCCGGGCGTGCGCCACCACGACGAGGTTGCCGGCGATCCGGTGGAGAAGTCTCATCACCGGGAGCGCCTCCCGCCCCGGCGCCGCGATGTAACAGGCGAGAGGCGCTCGATTCTCGCGAGCGCCCAGACCTCGACGGGGGTGAGGTCCGGATGCCAGACGTCGAGGATCAGGACATATCTGTGCCGATCGCTCTCGTTCCACACCTCGTGCTCGAACGAATCGTCGAACACGATGCAGCGCCCTTCCTCCCACGAGCGCGTCGTGGTGCCGACCCGGATCGCGCAGCCGGGCGGCACGACGATCCCCAGATGGCAGCGGAGCCGGGTATTGGTTGGCCCGCAATGGGCGGCGACCCGCGTGCCGGGACCGAGGGCCGAGAAGTAGGTCAGTCCGGCGGCGTGGTCGGTGGCGAGCGCGTCGAGCGCGGCGGCGGTGCGGGGACAGCGGTCGAGGCTCTCCCGGTGCGGAGTGCCGAACGACCAGAGCTTGTATGTCGTCCATTCGCCCTGGAGCGCGAGGTCCGGCCGATACTTCGCGAACGAATCTCCGACGAGGGTGAGGACCTCCTCGCGGATCGCTCCGCTGGCGGCCTCGATGAGCGGCACGAACTCGAACTCCGCGGGATCGTGCCAGGCGCGCGCGGCCAGGCCGGGAAAGAAGTTCCGCGGCCGCTGGAGGGGATCCCCGGTGTGGGCGGGGTCGACCCGGTAGCGGATCCGCAGATAGGCGCGAACCCGCTCGAGCTCTCGGGTCCGGATCCCGCGGCGCGCGGCCTCGAGCCGCAGCACTCCCCACACGCTTGCGAAGAGCGCCCGGTCCTTCCACGAGGTGTGGGATCGATCGTCGGCCACGGCTTCGAGGCTCCGAGGATAGTGGGGGGGATCGGGAGCGGCCATCCACGCGGGTACGCCTTATCCTGTCTTGCTCCCCGGGGGATCGCCCCTAGCTTAGACGGGCACCAAAACCACCCTTCATGGCACTCCAGAGGCGGATGACCCTTCGCACGTTCGTCCTTTCGCTCCTTACCCTCGTCCTCTGGTGCGCGGTCGCGGTCGCGCAGGATACCGGCACGATCGTGGGTGAGGTCGTCGATCGGGAGACCGGCCGACCGCTCGCCGGGGCGCAGGTCCATCTGCCAGGATCCTCGATCGGCACGGTCACCGACGAGGCGGGCCGCTACCGGATCGCGGCCGCGCCGGCCGGCTCGGTCCTGCTCCAGGCGCAGCTCCTGGGCTACCGGACCGAGGCGACCCGGGTCGCCGTGACGGTGGGCGGCACGACGACGCACCGCTTCGCGCTCCAGTGGGAGTTCCTGAACCTGGACGCGATCGTCGCGACCGGATCGGCCGGCGGCGCGCGCGAGCGGGAAGTCGCCTGGAGCGTGGGCCGGATCGAGCCCGAAGACGTCGCCGAGCCGATCGCCACCGTGGACCAGCTCCTGGCCGGGCGCCTGCCCGGGGTGACCGTCCAGCAGGGCAGCGGCGGGGCGGGCTCGGGTTCCCAGATCCGGCTGCGCGGCAACGTCAGCGTGGCGCTCGGCAACGAGCCGCTGGTCTACGTCGACGGCGTCCGGGTCCGCAGCGAGGGGTATCCCAAGAACACCCCGCACGTCGGCGACGGCCTCGCCGGCCCCAGCGACACGCCCAGCCCGCTCAACGACCTCAATCCCGCCGACATCGACCGGATCGAGATCGTCAAGGGACCGGCGGCCACCACGCTGTACGGCGCCGAGGCCGCCAGCGGCGTGATCCAGATCTTCACTCGGCGCGGCGCCCCCGGTCCGCCGGTGTGGAGGGCGCAGGTCGACCAGGGGATCGATCGCGTCCTCGAGTTCGGAACCGAGCGCAGCCCGTTCCTGGGCCTCGACCATTGGCTGGAGGACTCCTGGCGCCAGCAGTACAGCGCCTCCGTCTCCGGCGGAGGCGCGCTGCGCTACTACGTGTCCACCGGGCTCAGCCGCAGCAGCGGTCTGCTGCCGAACGACGAGGAGAGCCGCTTCGCGGTGCGCGCGAATCTCGACGCGGACCCCACGCCGAGCCTCGCGGTCCGCCTGAGCGCATCCCACGCCGTGCACGGGATCGGCAGCACGGCTGCGGGAATCAACTCCAACAGCCTCATCGTGAACGTCCTGCGCGGACAGACGAACTACATCGGCGACACGACCCGGCAGGCGATCGGCCGGCTGCTCGAATACCGCATCGACACCGACATCGATCACACGCTCCTCGCCCTGACCGCGACCCATGCGACCACGTCCGCGCTCACCAACCGCGTCGCTCTCGGATACGACCGCGCCGCGAGCCGCTTCCGGCACCTGCGGCCCGTGGGGTACGTCCTCGCCCCCGAGGGCGTCCTCTCGGACGAGGACTGGACCAGCGGGATCCTCACCGCCGAATACGTGGGCAACCTCTTCCTGACCCTGCCGCGCGCGATGACGTCGGCGCTCTCCTGGGGCGCGCAGAGCATCACGACCGACGTCCGCAGCGAGGCCGGCTACGCGGAGGGCTTCTCCGCCGACCGCGAGCCCACCATCGAGAGCGGCGAGCTGTCGCTCCGCTTCGACAGCCACACCCGGGTGCGAAACACGGGGCTGTTCGCGGAGGAGATCTTCGGGTTGCGCGACCGCTACTTCGCGACGGCCGGCATCCGGCTGGACGGCAGCACGGCGTTCGGCGACGACCTCGCGCTCCAGGTCTACCCGCGGGTCGGCGCGTCGTACGTGATCTCGGAGGAGCCGTTCTGGTCACCGGCCTGGGGCAGGGTCAAGCTGCGCGCGGTGTACGGGCACGCCGGGCGCGCGCCGACGGTCATCGACGCGCTCCGGACGTGGCGGGAGGCCGACTTCGGCGGCGAGACCGCGTTCGTGCCGGGCGTGGTGGGCGACTCCGAGCTCGCGCCCGAGCGCACGGCCGAGCTCGAGCTGGGCGCCGACGCGAGTTTTCTGTCCGGGCGGCTGGTCGCCGAGCTGACGTGGTACGACCAGACGACGACCGACGCGCTGTTCCCGGTGACGCAGATCCCGTCGAACGGCTTCCTCGGGACGCAGCTCGAGAACGTGGGAACCCTCCGGAACGAAGGGCTCGAGCTCTCGCTGAACGGCCTCCTTGTCGCCCGCCCGACGTTCGGCCTGGAGGCCGGCTTCTACCTCTCCACGAACAGTTCGGAGGTCGAGGAGCTCGGCGGTGCGGCGGCCTTGAGCCTCGACGACGGGGCCTGGATCCTGGAAGACGAGCCCGCGCCGGTCATCCTCGGCGCCGTGGTGCGGAACGCCGACGAGGTCGCGGAGCCCGACCTCGAGCTCGACCACGTGTTCGGCCCGAACCTGCCGACCCACACGCTGGGGTTCCATACGTCCCTGCGGCTGCCGCGCGGCTTCGAGCTGTTCGCGCGCGGGGAGTATCTGGGCGGGCACTACCTGTACGACAATCTCGGCAACCACCTCGCCCGCCGGGACCGCTACGCGCCGTGCGCGGGCGCCTACGAGACGCTGGCCGCCGGACAGCCGGAGGCGCTGACCGCGTGGGAGCGCACGTGGTGCATCGCCGACAACGTTCCGCGCGGCCAGGGGCCTGTCTATCCCGCCGATCATTTCCGCTTCCGCGAGCTGACGCTGACCAAGGAGTTCGCGCCCGCGCTCCTCCAGGGGTGGCGCTCCACCCTCGCCGTCTCGCTGCGGAACTTCTACACCTGGAAGCACGACGACTTCCTGGTGTTCGATCCCGAGATGTCCGGGAGAGAGGGGATGCACGCCAGGGCCCGCATGGTCGACGCGGAGATTCCGTCGCCGGCTTCGTTCGTCGTCTCGCTGCGGCTGGGCCCGTGACGCGCCGGACGATAGCCCGAAGGATCCGCCGCGCGCGCGGGGCCTTCGGCGTGCTGGTCTCGCTGGCGACCTTCGCGTGCCAGGACGCGGTCACGGACGTCGGCAGTCTGGAAGACGCGGCGCTCGACAACGAGCAGTCGCTGGAGCCCCTCGTCAACGGGATGGGACGGGAGCTCTCGAACGCCCTCTCGCACGTCACCCTGGTAGGAGGGGTCGTCGGCCGCGAGGCGATCGGAGCCGGAACTCAGACCGCGTTCGGCACCACGCTGCAGGAGCGCGCGGGCACCCTCGGGCCGGTCGACGCCGAAGAGGAATGGAATTTCGCCCAGCGCGCGCGCTGGGTGGCCGAGGACGGCGTCCGGCGCATGCGGGAGGTGCTGGGCGAGGGGTTCGCGAGCTCGGATCTGGCGGCCCGCGCGCTCCTCCACGTGGGCTTCGCCAACCGGCTGCTGGGGGAGAACATGTGCTTCGCCGTCCTCGACGGAGGCCCCGCGCTGCCGCGGGAGACATCCTTCGAGCGGGCGATCGTCGCATTCGACGAGGCGCTCGACGTCGCCGGACGGACCGGCAACGTGGAGCTGGCGCTCGCGGCCCGGGCCGGTCGCGCCTCGGCGCTCGCGGGCCTGGGGGATTGGAGCGCGGCCAGGTCCGACGCCGAGGGGGTGCCGATCGATTTCGCCTGGAGCGCGCGCTATTCGGATCGCGAGCTCGAGCAGTACAACCGGATCCACTGGTCGACGGCCGGGGTGCCGTACCGGAACCTCACGCTGTGGGGCACGTTCTACGAGGAGTACTTCGCCGAGACCGCCGATCCCCGGATCGCGTGGGCGCTCGACCCGGATCACCCCGACACCGACACCGGCGTGCCCTTCTTCGTTCAGCAGAAGTACGACAGCCGCAACTCCCCCATCCGCCTCGTCAGCGGCCGGGAGATGCGCCTCGTCGTGGCCGAGTCTCGACTCGTTTCCGGCGACCTCCAGGGAGCGGTCGCGGCGATCAACGAGGTGCGCGCGCTGGCCGGCATGGAGCCGCGTGTGGCAGGCGACGCCGAGGCGGCGTGGACCGCGCTCAAGCGGGAGCGCGGAATCGAGCTCTGGATGGAAGGGCGCCGGCTGTGGGATCTCCACCGCTGGCTGGCCGCGGGGACGCCCGGAGAAGCCGAGGACATGACCGGCCGCGACACCTGCTTCCCGATCGGGACGACCGAGATCGACACGAACCCCAACGTCCCGTGACGCAGCTCGCCTGGATCCGGGACGTCGGCATGTACGCCCGGTTCGCGACCGCGCTGCCGGGCTTCTTCCGCCGGCGCGTCACGCTCGCCGACGCGCGCGAGACCATTCGCCGGCGCCTCGAGACCCGCGAGGCGCGCTTTCTCTCGATCGCCGAGCGGGCGATCTACGGGCACCGCGAGAGCCCGTACCTGCCGCTGCTCGCGGAGGCCGGCTGCGAGCTCGGAGACCTGCGCTCGCTCGTGAAGGAGCGGGGGCTGGAAGAGGCGCTGCTCGAGCTTCGCCGAAACGGGGTCTACGTCACGTTCGACGAGATCAAGGGCCGCCAGCCGATCACGCGCGGCGGCCGCGAGCTTCTCGCCGGGCGGCATTCGTTCGACAACCCGCACCTCGCGCGGAGGTACGAGGGCGAATCCGGCGGCTCGACCGGGACGGCCACGCGCATCCCGTACGACCTGACCTCGCTCCTGACGAGGGTCCCGAGCTACATGCTGGGCTGCGAGGCGCATGGCGTGCTCGACGCGCCGCTGGGCCTGTGGCGTTTCGGCCTGCCGTCGCTCGTCGGCGTGAACAACGCGCTGCGCTCGGTGGTCATGGGCAATCCCGCCCGCCGCTGGTTCACGCCGGAGGCGCGCGGGGACCTGCGCCCCGCGCTGCGCTTCCGCGCGGCGACCGGGTTCGTCGTGCGCGCCAGCCGGCTCCTGGGTCAGCCCATTCCGCTCCCCGAGCCGGTCCCCATCGAGCGCGCCGACGTGGTGGCCCGCTGGGCGGCGGAGACGGCGAAGGCCGAGGGCGCGTGCCTCGTCCGGGCGTCGGTCTCGATGGCGCTCCGGATGGCGCTGGCCGCCGAGGAGCGGGGGATCGATCTCGGCGGCGTGACGCTCATGGGAGGCAGCGAGCCGGTGACCGCGGCCAAGATGCGAGCCGTGGCGCGCTCCGGCGCGCGCTTCGTGCCCACGTACTCGTTCACCGAGGGCGGCTCGGTGGGCATCGGTTGCGCCCATCCCGCGGACGTGGACGACGTCCATTTCTTCTCGGATCTCCTGGCTCTCGTCCAGCACCCCGTCCGCGTTCCCGGCACCGGTGCGGAAGTGCAGGCCTTCTGCTACACGACGTTGAACCCGGCGTCTCCGCTGGTCCTGCTGAACGTCGAGATCGACGACTACGGAGTCGTGGAGCGCCGATCGTGCGGCTGCCCGCTCGAGGACGCCGGCTTCACCACGCATCTGCGGGGGATCCGCAGCTACCGCAAGCTGACCGGCGAGGGCGTCACGCTGGTCGGGAGCGACATGATCCGGATCCTCGAAGAGGTGCTGCCGGCGCGATTCGGCGGCGGCCCCCACCACTATCAGCTCCACGAGCGCGAGGACGCCGACGGCTTCACGCGGCTCGTCCTGGTGGTCGATCCGTCGATCGAGCTCGAGAGCGAGGAGGCGGTGCGGCGCGCCGTGCTGGAGTCGCTGGCCCGCGGCTCCGGAATGGAGGACTTCGCGCGCTCCCTGTGGCAGTTGGCGGGCTCGCTCAAGATCGAGCGACGCGCCACGGAGTGGACCGCGCGCGGCAAGTACCCGTCGCTCGTAGTGGGGCAGGTATGAGCCCGCGAGCGAGAGCACTCGCCGCGGTCTGCCTCGCGGCCGCGCTGGCGATGGGTATCGCCGGCTGCCGCGGGGCGGAAGAGCCCGCCGCCGAGGGGTCGGGCGGCGACGCGTCCGGCGACGCCATGCGGATCGAGCTCGGCGTTCGCCCCTTCCTCTACAACGCGCCCGTGTACATCGCGCTCGAGGAAGGGTACTTCGCGGAGGAGGGGCTCGATGTCCGCGTGAACATGGTCGGCGCGCGCGCGGCGCAGTCGATGCTCATGGTCGAGCGAGGCGACATCGACGTCCTTACCGGGGGGATCTTCCTGGGGCTCTTCAACGCGATCAACGAGGGATCGGACGTCCGTCTCGTGGCCGACGTCGCGCACTTCGCGGCCGACGCCTGCAGCCCGTGGGCGCTGGTCGCCGAAGAAGAGCTCGCCGCCAGCGGACGCCTGAGCGGGCCCGCCTCGCTCCGCGGGCTGCGGATCGACATGAACCCGAATATCTCCGAAGGCTACTTCGTGGACACCTACCTCCGGGGCGGCGGCCTGACTCTGGCGGACATCGAGATCGCCGAGGTCCCGCTCGCCGCGCGCCAGGAGGCCATGAACCGCGCATCGATCGACATGACCGCCATCTCCGAGCCTTGGCTGAACCGCATCCTCGCCGACGGCCACGTGGTGCACGTGAACGCGAACGAGGTCGTGCCCGATCTCCAGTTCGCTGCGCTCATCTTCGGCCGCTCGCTGCTCGAAGACCGGCGCGAGGCGGGACGCCGCTTCGTCGCCGGCTACCTGCGCGGGATCCGGCGGTATCGGGAGGGCAAGACGGCGCGCAACATGGAGATCCTGCGGACGACCATGCAGCTCAGCGACGAGGAGCTCGAGCGCGCTTGCTGGCCGGCCGTGAACGAGGACGGCGCGATCGAGACCGGCCCGCTCGAGGACTTCCAGCGCTGGGGGATGGAGAGAGGCCTCATCGACCGGGTGCTCGCGCCCGAAGAGTACTACGACGCGTCGTTCCTCCCGGGCGCACAGGGTACTGGCCCGGAGGTCACGCCGGGACCGGACACCCGATGACTCGCTTCGCGTGCGAGAGCGTGGGCTACACGTTCGGGAACTCGGACAACCACGTGGCGGCCCTCGACGGGGTGACGTTCGCGGCCGGCGGACACGAGATCGTCAGCGTCGTGGGCCCCAGCGGGTGCGGCAAGACGACCCTTCTCAAGCTCCTCTCGGGCCTGCTGCGGCCGACCTCGGGAAGCATCCGCTTCGAAAACGGCGGCGGCCTCCCCAACGCGCTGGTCTTCCAGGAGCACGGCGTATTCCCCTGGCTCACGGTCATCGACAACGTCGCGTTCGGCCTCGAGATGCGCGGCGTGGGAGCGGTGGAGCGCCGGGAGCGGGCATGCGCATTCCTCGGCCGGGTGGGGCTGCTGGACTTCGGAAGCCGCTATCCTCACGAGCTGTCGTCGGGCATGCGCCAGCGGGTGGGGATCGCGCGCGCGTTCGTGAGCGGCGCCCCGATCCTGCTGCTCGACGAGCCGTTCGGCGCGCTGGACGCGCAGACGCGGCTGCTCCTCCAGCAGGAGCTACTCGGGATCTGGCAGCAGGACCGCAAGCTGGTCGTGTTCGTGACCCACGACATCGAGGAGGCGATTCTGATGGGCGACCGCGTGCTGGTCATGAGCGGGCGGCCGGGAAGGATCCTCGAAGAGATCCGGATCCCGCTCCCGCGCCCGCGCAGCCTGGCGGCGCCCGACAGGCCCGACATCACGGAGGTCAAATGGCACATCTGGAGACATCTGGAAGCGGAGGCGCGGCGGCAGCTGTCCATCCGCGGCTGATCGGCGTCGAGCCCGCGGGCGGGAGGCGGCGCGCGCTGAGCTCGGCGGCCGTCATCGCCGGACTCCTGGCGGCATGGGAGGTGGCGGTGCGCGCCGGGGTCCTGCCGAGCTTCTACTTCCCGGCGCCCACCGCCGTGGTGCGCGGGCTCGGCGAGCTCCTCCGCAGCGGGCTCCTGGCCGAGCACGGGAGCGTGACCCTCTACCGGATGGCGGTGGGGCTCCTGCTGGGCGGCACGCTCGGACTTCTCATGGGCGTCGCCATGGGCCGTTCCACTCCTTTTCGGCGGCTCGCCGACCCGGTGGTCGGGGCGCTGTATCCGACGCCCAAGCTCGCGATCCTGCCGCTGGTCATGGTCTTCCTGGGGATCGGAGAGGCGTCGAAGCTCTTCATCGTGGCGATGGCCGCGTTCTTCCCGATGCTGATCAGCGCGCTGGCGGGCGTCCGGCAGATCCCGCCGATCTACTTCGAGGTCGCCTCGAACTACGGGACCGGCCGGCTGAACCTGCTGAAGCGCGTGATCCTGCCGGCCAGCCTGCCGGCTGTGCTCGCCGGCCTCAGGATCGCGCTCAACTCCGTGATCCACGTGACGATCGCGGTCGAGATCGTCTCCGCGGTCCGCGGCCTCGGCGCGCTGGTCTGGCTGTCGTGGGAGGTGCTGCGCGTCGAGCAGCTCTACGCGACCCTGGTCGTGATCTCGCTCCTGGGGATCGCCTCGACGTGGGGGCTCAACCGGCTCACGCGCCGGCTGATCCCCTGGCAGAGCTAGCGGAGCGCTTCCAGCGCCTCCCGCGCGACGTCGCTCAGCATCTCGGTCAGGTCGCTCTGCGGGTCCTCGGTGCCCTTGTCTTCCTCGATGTCGTCGCGAGCGACCCGCTCGCCGCCCGGCACCGCGGATAGGTCGTAGGCGCCCTCGACCTCGAGCTTCATCGCGCCGCCGGCCGCGCGCGCGCCCAGCGACCCCCCGACGATCCCGCCGAGAACGCCGCCCGCCGAGACGCCCGCCTTGGCCTTCTCGAGGTCGTAGAACAGGACGTAGTCGGCCTCCACGCCTGGGGCTTCGGCGAGCGCCCCGGCGCGATCGCGCGCCGCGAGCGACACCGCGTCGTAGCCCCCCTGGGTCTCGATCCAGTCGGCGATCCCGCGCTTGACCGCGGTGGGGTCGGCGGGCATGTCCGGGGGGGCCGAGAGCGCGACGCCGATCCTGACGATCCCGGCGGCCTTGGGCTCGACCGGCTCGGCGGCGCCGCCCATGGCGGCGTCCATCTGCGCCAGCCCGCCGAACATCTCGTCGAGATCGATCCGCTCGAAGCCGGCCGGCGGCTGGAAGAGCGAGTCCGCCAGAACCTCGCGCGACAGGTCGGTCACCTCGTAGCCGCTCGACCGCCGCCGCCCGTCCGCGGTCGTGATCGTCTCCGTCCGGAGCAGGAATTCCAGGGTCCGCGGCGTGCCGATGACCTCGTTCTCGTGCCGATCCACGCAGCCTCCTCCGCCGTCCGCCACCTCGGGCATCGCCGCCATGTCGAAGTTCAGGTCGGGGATGCAGAGCGGGATGTCGAGACGGGTCGTCCAGACCCGGTGCTCGACCATCGACTCGGCGGGATAGCAGGCGTCCGCCGAGGCGGTCGTCGACTCGGTGTACTCCGCGTAGCGCCCGGGAAGCCCGAACCAGTCGCGCTGCGCGGTCGTGTCGTGCCAGGTCGTCGTGCTCGTCACCACCCCGCCGGTCGTGTTCTCGCGCGGCTCCTCGCGGTCCTGACCCGGCACCATGCCCGCGTAGCGGCTGGCGAGCCGCATCATCTCCTCCATCGCGCGCTCCCAGTCCTCGAACGTCGTGACCATGACCGTCCGCTCCTCCCAGCTCACCTGGATCATGCGCGAGGAGTCGCAATCGAGGATGAAGCTCGACGTCAGGACGGGCTCCCCGCCCTGCATGGTGAAGTTGTCGATCCGGGACTTCTGATCCTTGTACCAGTAGCGGGTGGGGGTGGAGCTGCGGTCCAGGTTCCCGGACTCGTCGAGCGGGTACGTCTCGTACGTGAGATCGACGGCGATCCTCGGCGGCTCCACGCGGGCGATGCCCGCGCCGACGAAGAACCCGCCCGATACCGCGCACAGCACGGCGGCGAAGCGTCTGTTCATGGGACGGTCCTCAGTTCTTGAAGCGGTAGGTGATGCGGCCCCTGGAGAGGTCGTACGGCGAGAGCTCCACGGTCACCCGGTCCCCGGTCAGGATCTTGATGTAGTTCTTCCGCATCTTGCCGGAGATGTGGGCTAGCACGATGTGGTCGTTGTCGAGCCGCACGCGGAACATCGTGCTCGGCAGGCACTCCTCGACCGTGCCCTGGACCTCGATGACCCCGGTTTTGTCCGCCATTGGAGAAAAGTTACTCCCCGCGCCGCGAGTCGCCAAGCCTCGTCAGAACGACACCGAAACCCCGATCTGGTACTGCACGACCTCGATCTCGCTGCGGGCGAGACGCGGGTCGATGTCGAACTCCCCGTCGTCGGTGACCAGCGAC
>DATFFS010000310.1:0-17436 GCA_035249945.1 Gemmatimonadota bacterium | reverse complement strand
TCGAGGGACTCGAGCATGCCTGTCTCCTCGCCCGCGATGTACGCCCCCGCACCGTAGTGGGTCACGAGCTCGAGATCGTACTCCGAGCCGAAGATCCCCTTCCCGAGATACCCCTTGCGGTAGGCCTCCTCGACCGCGGCCCGCCAGCGGGCGAGCGGGTAGGTGAACTCGCCGCGGAAGTAGTTGAACATCAGATGGCTGCCGATCGCCACCGCGGCGATCATCATCCCCTCGAGGACGAGATGCGGGTCGTTCTCCAGGAGCCAGCGATCCTTGAAGGTGCCAGGCTCGGACTCGTCGGAATTGCACAGCAGGTAGCGCGGCTTCTCCGAGTCCCTCGGGATGAAGGACCACTTCGTGCCGGTGGGGAAGCCGGCGCCCCCCCGTCCGCGAAGCCCCGACTTCTTCACCTCGTCGACGATCGCCTCCGGGCTCATGCCGAGCGCCTTCTTGATCGCGCGATAGCCTCCCGCTGCCTCGTACGCCTCGAGCACGTGGCTCTCTCCCGGCCGGTCGATCCCGCGCTGCATGAGGATCCGGGGCGCGCTCATGGACGGGACTCCCCGGCTGCGCCCGACGGCGCGGGAACCGCCGCGCGCGGGAACATGGCATGATAGGCCTCGGCCCCCGGGCGCTCGTGGATCACGGGCTCGACGTCGTCGGGGTCGGGCGTGCGCCCGCGCAGCTCGTCCAGGAGCGCGTCCACCCTCTCCGGCGTGAGGTTCTCGTAGAACTTGAAGTTGCACTGGAGCATGGGCGCCGTTCCGCACGAGGCCAGGCACTCCACCTCCTGCAGCGTGAACTCCCCGTCGGGCGTCGTCTCGCCGGGCTCGATCCTCAGCCGCTCCCGGATCCGGTCGACGATCGCGCGCGCCCCCATCAACTCGCAGGACAGCGTCCGGCACACCTGCAGCTTCCAGCGGCCCACCGGCGCCTCGTCGAACATGGTGTAGAATCGGACCACCGACTGGACGGCAGACGCCGAGCAGCCGAGCCGTTCTCCGACCCACACCATGGCCTCGGGAGAGATCCATCCTTTCTCCCGCTGGACGGCCCACAGGACCGGCAGCATGGCCGCCTGCCTGTCGGGATAGCGGGCGGCGGTCGCATCGATCCAGCGGATCGCCTCTTCCGGCATGCTGAAACCCGACGACGAGACTCCGGGATTCGCCGAATCGGCCATCAGCGGTCCAGCTCGCCGGCGATGACGTTCAGCGATCCGATGATGGCGACGATATCCGAGAGCATGCAGCCCTCGAGCGACTGGCCGATGTTCTGGTAGATGGCGAAGCATGGAGCGCGGCAGTGGATCCGATACGGCTGCCCGGCGCCCTCCGAGACGATGTAGAAGCCGAGCTCGCCGTTGCCGCCCTCGGTGTACGAGTACACCTCGCCCGCGGGCACCTGGACGCCCTCGAACGTCAGCTTGAAGTGGGCGACCATACCCTCGATGGTGTTGTAGACCGCGTCCTTGGGCGGCGGCGCGATCGTCCAGTCATCGACGTTGACCGGCCCGTCGGGGAGGTCGTCCAGCGCCTGCTCGACGATCGACAGGCTCTGGCGCATCTCCTCCATGCGCACCAGGTAGCGGTCGTACACGTCGCCGGTGGTGCCCACTGGCACCTGCCAGTCGAACTGGTCGTAGTCGTAGTAGGGGTGCGCCTTCCGGACGTCGTACGGCACCCCCGCGGCGCGCAGGCAGGGACCCGTCCAGCCCCAGTCGATCGCCTCGTCGGCGCTGATGCCGTGCACTCCCCGTGAGCGGTCGATGAAGATCCGGTTGTCGGTGATGAGCCGGTCGACGTCATCGATGTAGCGGGGCAGGGACTTCAGCAGCGCCCGCGCCTCCTCCTCGAATCCTGCGTGGACGTCGCGCATGAGACCGCCGATCCGCCCGTAGGCTACCATCATACGGGCGCCGGACACGTGCTCCATGAGCGAGTAGATCTCCTCGCGGCCGCGGAACAGGTACCAGAAGTTCGTCAGCGCGCCGAGATCGACGAGGTTCGTCCCCACGCAGACAAAGTGGTCCATGATCCGCGACAGCTCGCCGAGGATCACGCGGATGCGCTGGGCGCGCGGCGGGATCTCGATCCCCAGCAGCTTCTCGACCGCCATCGCGTAGCCCACGTTGTTCAGGAACGAGCTCATGTAGTTGAGCCGGTCGGTGTAGGGGAAGATCTCCTGCCAGGGATGCAGCTCGGACATCTTCTCGAAGCAGCGGTGCAGGTAGCCGATCTCCGGAATCGCCTTGACGATCGTCTCCCCATCGAGCCAGCACTTCAGCCGGAAGGTCCCGTGCATCGCCGGATGGCTGGGCCCGATGTTGACCACCATCAGGTCCTCGGCCAGCGGGTCGATCGTAAGGCCCTCTTCCTCGACGATGTGCCGCTCCACCTCGAGCCCGGTTCCGCGCGCGGCGCTCGTCAGCTCGTGCGGGGCGCGGAGCGGCTCCAGCGAGGCGCCGGTCGGCAGCCGCCCGTGCGGATTCGGCACGGGGGTGGTCTTCGGCATCTCCTCCGGGGTGAGGGCGGCGTCCTTGAAGACCATTCCGGCTACTCCGAGATGGGGTGGCTGACGCGGGCCCGGACGCGCTCCATCTCCTCGGGCGAGATCTCGTCGAGGAGATCGTCCGGCCGCAGGAGCTTCCAGCGCAGGTCGGCGGGATAGTCCTTGCGCAGTGCGTGTCCCTGGAAGTCGCGATGGCAGAGGATGCGCTTCATGTTCGGGTGGCCCTCGAAGCGGATGCCGAACATGTCGTAGACCTCGCGCTCGAACCAGTCGGTCGCCTTCCAGACGTCGACTGCCGTGTCGACCACGGGGTCGTCCTCCGGAACGCCCGTCTTGATGCGGACGCGCTTGCCCGTCGCGAGCGAATAGAGATGGTAGACGACGGCGAAGCGGGGATTTCCGCCGAGCGCCAGATAGTCGATCGCGGTGACGTCCATGCAGAAGTTGAAGCCGAGCTCCGGGTCGCGCCTGCAGTGCTCAAGCAGCTCGTGCACGCGGCCGCGGTCGACCCAGACCGTCAGGTCGCCGCGGTCGTCGCTCACACGCTCGAGCGCGTCGCCGAACCTCCGCCGCAGATTATCCAGGACGAACTCGGCCACGTCAGGCCCTCGCCAGCTCGCGCTCGCGGGCTGCGGCTGCTTCGCGCTCGAGGACGATCTGGTAATGCGAAGGATCGCCGCGCTCGATCTTCTCCTGCAGCTTGAGGATCGCGTAGATAAGGCCTTCCGGTGTGGGCGGGCAGCCCGGGACGTAGACGTCGACGGGCACGATCTCGTCGATCCCCTGCATGACGTGGTACGCGCGATAGAAACCTCCCGAGGAGGCGCAGACCCCCATCGAGATGACCCATTTCGGCGAGCTCATCTGCTCGTAGATGAGCTTGAGGATCGGCGCCTGCTTGTCCACCACCGTGCCCGCCACGATCATCATGTCCGACTGTCGCGGGCTGAACCGCACGACCTCGGCGCCGAAGCGCGCCAGGTCGTAGTGCGAAGAGACCACCGACATGAACTCGATCGCGCAGCACGCCGTCCCGAAGGGCAGCGGCCACAGCGATCCCGCCCGCGCCCAGCGGACCATCTTGTCCAGCGTGGTGGTGAAGACGCTCTCGGGGGGCTTCGTATCCCCGACCGGCCGGCTCGTCTCCGTCCGCTCGTCCGTCAGTCCCACTCCAGCGCCCCCTTCCGCCACACGTAGGCGTACCCCACCATCAGGATGACGAGAAACTCGACCATCACGAGGATCCCCAGCGTGCCCAGGGCGTCGAACATGATCGCCCACGGGAAGAGGAACACGATCTCCACGTCGAAGAGGATGAACAGCATGGCGAGGAGGAAGAACTTCACGTTCACCCGGCTGCGGGCGTCACCGGTCGGCACAAGGCCGCATTCGTAGGGGGAATCGCCGACGCTGAGCACCCGCGTGCGGGGACCCATCCGCCAGGAGAGGACGATGATGACCCCCCCGACGACGAGTCCGACGAAGAGCAGAAAGACGATCGGCAGGTACTCGGTCAGCATCGGCGGCGAATGTATGTGAAAAGTTTCACAATGCCAAGCCGCATCCGGCGCGGCGGGCGCAGCACTGGTACGGTACCATCCCCTTCCGAGGGACGCTAACCCGCCGACTGGCCCTGTGGCGGGTTCGGTGCCCGACCGTCCCGTTCTCGCATTTTGCGAGGACCGCCCCCGACCATGTGTCGCGGGGTCTCTTCGGTCCGTCCTGGCGCCGTGCGCATGATTCTTGCTGCCTTGCGCCAGGCGCTCATGAAGAAACCGAATCCAGCTGTAGGGATCATGGGCAGGGTCGCAGCGTTCGAGCGATTCGCCCGTCTCCTCGCCGTCATCACGGGATCGGTTGGCGTGGCCGTTCTGCTCGGCTGGTCCACCGGCGAAGCCGTCCTGAAGAGCGTCCACCCCGACCTCGTCGCCATGAACCCCGCGACGGCGGTCGCTTTCGTCCTGGCCGCCGCCTCGCTATGGCTATCGGTCTCGGGAACCGGTTCGCGCTCGCGACAGGCGATCGCCACCACGGCCGCCGTGGCGGTCCTCGCGATCGCCATCTTTCGGCTCATCGGGTATCTGGGTCCCGACATTGGCGTCGACCGCCTTCTGTTCCGCGATCAGCTCGACGTGGAGGCGCTTCCCAATCGTATGGCCCCGAACACGGCCGCGGCATTCCTTCTGAGCGGCCTCACACTCCTGGGCTTGCGTTACCGCTCGCGTGTAACGACGGGATTCACTCAAGCTCTGTGCCTGCTTGTATTCGGAATCGCCCTCGTCACCCTCTGCGGATACGCCTATCACTCTGCAGAACTGGTGCGCGTGCGCCAGTTCATTCCCATGGCCCTCCATACCGCCACTGCATTCGCCTTCCTTTCCTTAGGCACGCTCTGTGCTCGGCCGCGCCACGGACTATTCAGCGAGCTGATCTTCGATGGAACGGGCAGCCGGATGGCCCGGGGGCTCCTGTTCGCCGCTCTTGGAATCCCCTTTGCGCTGGGCTGGCTTCGCGTGCGGGCCGAGAGTGCAGGACTCTTCGATCCCGCGACTGGAGCGGCCCTGGTGGCGGTCACCTGGACCGGAATTCTAGGGGCGACCGTGTGGTGGCAGGCACGTGTCCTCAACCGGGCGGAGGCTGCGCGCAGAGCGGACGGGCGGAGGGTCGCAATGCTCAATCGTGAGTTGCAGACTCGCACCGTGGAGGTCGAGGCCGCGAATCGGGAGCTGGAGGCGTTCAGCTACTCCGTATCGCACGATCTGCGCGCCCCGCTCCGAAGCATCACAAGCTTCAGTCAGGCCCTGCTCGAGGATCACGCCGGCGCTTTCGAGGACGAGGGACGGGACTATCTGGAAAGGGTAGTGCGGGCCGGACGAAAGATGGCCGAGTTGATCGAAGACATCATGGTGTTGTCTCGGATCACGCGCACCGAGATCATTCGCACGAGCGTCGACATGAGTGGCACGGCGCGCGAGATCACCGGCGACCTTCTCGAGGCGAATACCGGCCGTGATGTCGAGCTGCTGATCGAGCCCGGCCTCGTGGCGGAAGGAGATCCCAAGCTTCTGCGCATCGCGCTCGCAAACCTCTTGGAGAACGCCTGGAAGTTCACGAGTCGTGTTCCCGATCCGCGAGTCGAATTCGGTGCACTGCCGAGCGCCAACGGAGAGCACGTGTTCTACGTGCGCGACAACGGCGCCGGCTTCGACATGCGCCACGCCGAGCGTCTCTTCGGCCCCTTTCAACGCTTGCACAGCGATGCGGAGTTTCCGGGAACCGGCGTAGGGCTGGCAACCGTCCAGCGCGTCGTCAGGCGGCACGGCGGCCGTATCTGGGCCGAAGCTTCGCTGGATCAGGGCGCGGCCTTCTTCTTCACCCTTCTGAAGAATGGAACACACGGATGAGTGGCGCGATTCTGCTCGTAGAGGACAACGAAGACGACGTTGAGCTCACCCGACGGGCCCTTCGGAAGAACAAGCTCACGAACCCGCTGGTGGTCGCCCGCGACGGCCAGGAGGCGCTCGACATGCTGTTCGGCAATGGAAAGGTCGGCCCGATACAGACGCCGGCCATGGTCCTGCTCGACCTGAAGCTTCCCAAGGTCGACGGTCTCGAGGTGTTGCGGCGTTTGAGGTCCGACGGTCGCACCCGGTTTCTCCCGATCATCATACTGACCTCGTCCAAGGAGGATCGGGACCTGCTCCAGGGATACACGAACGGGGCCAACAGCTATGTCCGCAAACCAGTGGACTTCGATCAGTTCACCGAAGCGGTTCGACAGCTGGGCCTCTACTGGCTGATCCTGAATGAACCTCCCCCCCATGCCCACTGACGGAACACTCCTCCGCGCGCTCATCGTCGAGGACAACCCTGATGACGCGGTGCTCGTACTTCGAGCCCTTCAGGGGGCTGGCTTCGACGTAGAGCATGAGCGCGTGGACGCCGAGGGCCCGCTGCGTCGCGCGATCCATGATGATCGCTGGGACATCGTGATCGCCGACTACCGTCTGCCCTCGTTCACCGGGCCCGAGGCGTATCACATCGTCCGTGAGCGGAACGCTCACGTGCCGTTCATCCTCATCTCGGGAGCCGTCGGTGAGGAGATAGTCGTCGAGGCGATGCGCCAGGGCATCGACGACTACCTCATGAAGGACAACCTGCGGCGCCTTCCAGCCGCGGTGGAACGCGCGATCGAGACGAGCCGTGAGCGTAAACGAAGGCAGACCGTGGAAGAGGAGCTGCGTCGCAGCGACGCGATCCTCCAGGCGATCGGGCTGGCAGCGAAACGTCTACTCGCCAGCCCCGAATGGCGGCTCGAGATCCGCGAGGTACTGGCCGAGCTTGGACGTTCCACGGCCGTCAGCCGGGTCTACCTGTTCTCGATCCGGGATGCGGGAGGGATCCGCGCCAGTCAGGAGGCCGAGTGGGTAGGACCTGGGGTATCTCCGCGAGAGTCGAGTCCGGAGTTCAAGGACTTCGACATGGAAGGTATGGGGTTCGAGTCGTGGGTCGCCGAGTTGACCCAGGGTCTACCTGTCTACGGCCTGGTTCGCGACTTCCCCCCAGACATCCGCGCCCATCTCGAGAAGTGGGACGTCGCCTCGATGGCGGTCGTTCCGATCATGGTGGAGGGCGTCTGGTGGGGAACGTTCGGATTCGACGTCTGCACTGCGCTCCGCGAATGGTCGACCTCCGAAATCGAGGCGCTCAAGATCGCGGCCGACACAGTTGGGGCTGCCATCAAGCGCGCCGAGAACCGGAAGAACTTGCGCCGACAGTTGCAGCACCTGCAGGCGCTCCGAACAATCGACCGTGCCATCGCCAGCAGTCTGGACCTCGAGCTCACCTTGAACGTAGTGCTCGACCAGGTCACCGCCGAGCTGGAAGTGGATGCGGCCAGCATCCTCCTCAGGCACCCGATCACGGATCATTTCGAGTTTGCCGCGGCCCGCGGAATCTTTGATCCGAGGTTTTGCGCCACCTCGGTTCGCGCCGGAGAGGGACACGCGGGAAAGGCGGCGCTCGAGCGTCGTCCCGTGTTCGTTCCCGATCTCACTTCCGCCACCGAGGGATCCCGGGAAGCGCTACTGCCGCGGGGGTTCGTCTGCTACTACGCGCTGCCGCTCATCGCGAAGAACGAAGTCAAGGGCGTCCTTGAAGCATACCGCTCCAAGCCACTCGAGCTCGGCGATGAGTGGCGGGACTTCGCCGCTACGCTGGCCGGCCAGGCGGCCATCGCGATCGACAACGCTCAGATGCTTTCAGACCTCACGCACTCAAACACCGAGCTGCGCCTGGCCTACGAAACGACGCTCGATGGATGGTCGCGAGCGCTCGATCTGCGGGACAACGATACCCAGGGGCACACCGAACGCGTGGCGGCGTTGGCGGTCCGCCTTGCGCGCGCGATGGGCATGGAGGAGAGTGCCATCATCCACCTTCGCCGTGGGGCACTGCTCCACGACATCGGCAAGATGGGAATACCGGACTCCATCCTGCTCAAGCCGGGCCCGCTCAATGAGGAGGAATGGGCGATCATGCGTCGGCATCCTGTCTACGCCTATGAGCTGCTGACCCCGATTCCCTACCTGCGACCCGCGCTCGACATCCCGCACCTCCACCATGAGCGCTGGGACGGCAGTGGCTACCCGTTGGGACTCAAGGGCGAGGAGATCCCATTGGCGGCCCGAGTCTTCGCGGTGGTGGACGTCTGGGACGCACTCATCTCCCAACGCCCCTACCGGTCGAAGGTGCGGGAGGAACGCGCTCGCGAGATCATCCGCGATGGCGCGGGAAGGGACTTCGACCCCCGGGTCGTAGAGGCATTCCTGGAGCTGGACATCCGGTCCGGCGGCGACGCGCAACCGCTGGCCCTGTCACGGTAGAATTGCTCGGCCGTTCCTGAAAGGGGGACCGAGCGTGAGTTCAATCCAGCGGATCGACCTGGCCGAGAAGCTCGCGCGGTTCGACGAGCGCTGGAGCCCGCGCATCGTGGCCGAGCTCAACGGCCAGCACGTCAAGCTCGCCAAGCTGGAGGGCGAGTTCGTCTGGCACTCGCACGCCGAGGAGGACGAGCTCTTCCTGGTTCTGAAGGGAACGCTGACGATCGAGCTGCGCGATGGAGCGGTGGTCCTCGGCCCCGGTCAGATGGCCGTCGTCCCGCGCGGGGTCGAGCATAGGCCGGTTGCGAACGGCGAGGTCCACGTCATGCTCTTCGAGCCGGCCGGCACGCGGAACACGGGAGACGTCCGAAACGAGCGCACGGTAGAAGATCTCGAGCGGATCTGAGGCCGATCCGAAGCGGAGCCGGGGACCGAGCGAAACGATCTCTATTTTGCGGGGATGCGCTCTCGATTCCGGTCCAGCCACTCGTCGAACGACTGAAGCGCGGGATTCAACGCCCGCGCCTCCTCGACGTTGCGCGCGCCGACGTAGTAGTCGTTGAAGTCGCGCTTGAACTGGAACATGTTGCCGAGATCCTCGGCGCCGGGGAAGCCGAATCCGCGGAAGGCCTCCGGCGTGACTTCGGCGTACCGCACCTCCTCGCCCAGCGCGCGGCTCATCGCCGCCGCCATCTCGTCCCCGGTCAGATGCCCGCCGGCGATTCCCACCGTCCGGCCGACCATCTCCTCTCCCCGCCGGAAGATCCCGTACGCGCAACGCCCGATGTCCTCGGCCGCGATGCCCGAGAGCGCGGCGCGACCCATCGGCAGGGTGATCGCCAGCACGCCGTCCGCTCCACGCTTGGGCTCCAGCCCGAAGTAGATGAAGTTGTCCCAGTAGAAGGACGTGAGGAGGTAGGTCGTCGGCACGCCCGCGTCCGCGAAGAAATGGTTCGCCTCTCCCTTGGCGTCGAAATGCGGGACTTTCCAGCTCCCCATGAGCGTGGGCATCCGGTCGTCTTCCAGGGGCACCCACCGGCGGGTATCTTCCAGAGTGGACCAGATCACGTGGCGCAGCCCCGCCTCGCGCGCCGCGCGCGCCATGTTCGCCGCCTGGGCCAGCTCTTTCTCGGGCGAGAAATGCTCCCAGAAGTTCGTCACGCAGTACGCCCCCCACGCGCCATGGAAGGCCCGCGCCAGGCCGTCGGCATCGTCGAGATCGGCCACGACGACGTCTGCACCCCGCTCGGCCAGCGCCCGCGCCTTCTCGGACTCCGGCTTCCGGGTGAGGGCCCGGACAGCGAAGCCTCCCGCCGGGTCGTCCAGGATCGCGCGCGCGAGGCCGCCTCCCTGCGCGCCCGTCGCACCCACGATCGCGATGATCTTCTCGTCGCTCATGCCGTCCTCGCCGTTCGGGGTCATTCCTTCAGCCAGTCCGTCAGCAGGTGCCGGGTGATCTGGCGGTTCATGGCCGCGATGGATCCCAGATTGTCGATCTCCTTGGGGCAGACGACCGTGCAGTTGCCGGCCTTGGCGCAGTCGGCGATCCCGCCCGGCCCGATCAGCCCGTCGTACCGCTCCTCGGCGTTCATGGCGCCCGTGGGATGGATGTTCATGAGCCTGGCCCAGGTGATCGGCGCGGCGCCGATGAAGACGTCGTCCTGGTCGGAGACTACCTGCGGACACGCGTCCACGCAGCAGCCGCACGATATGCAGCGCGAGAGCCAGTACCCCTCCTCGCGCTCGTCTTCCGGCAGGCGCGGCCCCGGGCCGAGATCGTACGTTCCGTCCACGGGGACCCAGGCGCGCACGCGGCGATAGTCGGCGAACAGGCGGTCGCGGTTGATGACCAGATCGCGCTTGACCGGGAATTTCTCCATCGGCTCCAGCCGGATGGGCTCGTCGAGATCCCGGATCAGCGCCGCGCAGGACTGCCGCACTCTGCCGTTCACCCGCATGGTGCAGATCCCGCATACCTCCTCGAGGCAGTTCGCGGCCCACGCCACCGGCGTCGTCCTCCGCCCCGCGGCGTCGACCGGGTTCTTGCGGATCTCCATCAGGCACTCGACGACGTTCATGTTCGGGTAGCGCGGGACTTCGAACGCCTGCCAGTAGGGATCCGCCTCGGGGGCATCCTGGCGCCGGATCATGAGGCGCACGGTCCCCTCGGCGACCTCACGCCGGCTGCGCGTGCCCGGCGCGGGTACCTCGATGTCCATGTCGGTGCGGGCCGCTTCGGCCACCGTGCCTCCTAGCGAATGTCCTTCTTGTATTGCCTCGGTCGCGGCGGGATGAGCGAAGTGTCTACCGGCTCATACGACAGCCGCGGCCCGTCCGGCGTCCACTCGGCGATCGTCGTCTTGAGCCAGTTCTCGTCGTCGCGATCGGGATAGTCCGGCCGCAGATGGACCCCCCGGCTCTCCTTCCTCTGGATCGCGCCCCGCACCATCACCCTGGCCAACTCGAACATGTCCCACAGCTGGCGCGTAAAGACCACCGACTGGTTGAGCCACTCGCCGGAGTCGGGCAGAGCCACGTCGCTCCAGCGCTCCATGAGCTCGCCGATCTTGTCGTCGGTTTGCCGAAGCCTGGTCTCGTCGCGGATCACCGTGCAATAGCGGGTCATCCAGTCCCCCAGCTCCTGGTGGAGCTCGTAAGGGTTCTCGCGTCCGGCCGTCATCCCGTACACGCTGCCCAGCCGCGCCTCCTGCTCGGCGACCGCGGCCTCGAAGATCGCTTCCGGCGTGTCCTTCGCGAGCGCGTCGAGCCCGGCCGCGTACGCCATCATCTTCGGTCCGCCCTTCATCCCGTCGAAGGTGCACGATACCAGGGCGTTCGCACCAAGGCGATTGGCGCCGTGATACTCGTAGTTCGCCTCGCCCCCGGAGAACACGCCGGGGATCGAAGTCATGAGATCGTAATCCACCCACAGGCCCCCCATCGAGTAGTGAACCGCCGGGAAGACCTTCATCGGCACCTTGCGGGGATCCTCGCCCATGAACTTCTCGTAGATCTCGAGCACCCCCCCGAGCTTGACGTCCAGCTCGTGCGGGTCCTTGTGGGTGACGTCGAGGTACACCGCCTCCTGGCCATCCACGCCGAGATCCATGTCGTAGACGACCTTGTAGATCGCCTGCGCGGCGATGTCGCGGGGCACGAGATTCCCGTAGGCCGGATACCAATCCTCCAGGAAATACCAGCGGCCGCCGTTCCGCGGCACCCACACGCGACCGCCCTCGCCGCGCACGCTCTCCGAGATCAGACGCCGCTTGTCGCGGCCGGGGATGGCGGTGGGATGGATCTGGACGAACTCCCCGTTTGCGTACTTCGCCCCCTGCTGGTAGAGGTTCGAGTTCGCGGCGCCGGTATTGAGGATCGAATTCGTGCTCTTGCCGAAGACCACGCCCGGGCCCCCGGTGGCGATCATCACGGTGTCGCCGCGGAAGGCCCTGATCCGCATCGACGCGAGGTCCAGCGCCACGATTCCGCGCGCCACCCCGGACTCGTCGAGCACGACGCGCAGGAACTCCCAGCCCTCGTGTTTGTGGACCAACCCCGCGTCCTCGTAGCGCCGCACTTGCTGGTCCAGGGCGTAGAGGAGCTGCTGGCCGGTAGTGGCGCCCGCGTACGCCGTGCGATGCACCTTGGTGCCTCCGAAGCGGCGGAAGTCGAGCAGCCCCTCCGAGGTGCGATTGAACATCACGCCCATGCGGTCGTACAGGTAGATGATCTGCGGGGCGGCCTCGGTCATCTCCTTCACCGGCGGCTGGTTCGCCAGGAAGTCGCCGCCGTAGACGGTGTCGTCGAGGTGGATCCAGGGGGAATCGCCCTCGCCCTTCGTGTTGACCGCCCCGTTGATCCCGCCCTGCGCGCAGACCGAGTGGCTGCGGCTCACCCTGACGAGGCTGAACAGATCTACCGCCTGTCCCTGCTCGGCGATTCGGATCGTGGTCATGAGGCCCGCCAGGCCGCCCCCTACGACGATGTGACGCGGACCGGAGCTCACTGCAGGAACGCCCGGATGGTGCTCAGCGAGAAGAGCAGGACGAGGATCCCGAACACCGCGCAGATGACGGTGGCGCGCCGGCGCGCCCGCTGGCCGACGACGGCGCCCCAGGTGAGCAGGAAGCTGCGGAGGCCGTTGGCGAGGTGGTACGACACCGCGATCAGCCCTACGACGTAGAACGCCACCCAGCCCGGATCGCTGAGGATGTCGACCATCATCTGGAATTCGATGACCGTGCCGTAGATGTAGTTCGCCAGCCGGGTCTGCCAGAAATGCCAGCCGATGAACACGAGCGTGACGACGCCGGACCAGCGCTGGAGCCAGTACAACCAGTTGCTACGGTACGTGTACTGGAAGGGATTGGGGCGGCCGGTGGCGTGGATGTAGATGCCATACCCGGCGTGGTACAGGATCGGGAGCCAGATGAAGGGGATCTCGATCGCGAGCAGGTACGGCAGGCTCTCCAGGAACTCCGCGATCTCGTTGTACGACTCGGGGCCCGAGGCGGCGAACGCGTTGACGCCGAGATGGAACAGGACGTACAGGCCGATCGGGACGATGCCGGTGAGCGAATGGAGCCGGCGGAGAGCAAACTGCCGGCGGGACGGTGCGATCTCGGCGGAGTGCGTATCGGCGTTGCTCATCAGAGGTCGAGCTTGGACATCGTCTCCTTAACGTCCGCCGCCGAGGCGTGGAGCGCCTTCTTCTCCTCGCCCGTCAGCTCGATCTCCACGATCTCCTTGATGCCACCCGATCCCAGCTTGACCGGCACGCCGACGTAGACGTCCGATAACCCGTACTCCCCCTGCAGCCAGGCGGCGCACGGGAGGATCCGGTTGCGGTCGCGGAGGATCGCCTCCGCCATCTCGACCACGGCCGCCGAAGGAGCGTAGTAGGCGCTCCCGCTGCCCAGCAGCTCGACGATCTCCCCGCCCCCCTTCCGGGTGCGGTCGACCAGCGCTTCGATCCGGTCCTCCGACAGGAGGTGCGGCAGCGGGATGCCGGCCACTGTCGAGTAGCGGGGCAGCGGCACCATCGAGTCGCCGTGCCCGCCCAGCACGAACGCGCTGACGTCGCGCACGGACACGTCCAGCTCCAGCGCGATGAACGAGCGGAAGCGCGCGGTGTCGAGCACTCCGGCCATTCCGATCACGCGCTTCCTGTCGAAGCCGGTGGTTTTGAAGGTAACGTACGACATGACGTCGAGTGGATTCGAGACGACGAGGACGATCGCCTGAGGACAGCGCGCGCCGATCTCTCCGGCCACACCCTGCACGATCTCGGCGTTCTTCTTGAGGAGGTCGTCTCGGCTCATGCCCGGCTTTCGCGCCAGGCCGGCCGTGACGATGACGATGTCGGAGCCGTCGGTCAGCCCGTAGTCGGTGCCTCCGGTGAGGCGGGTGTCGTACCCGACGACCGGCGCGGCTTCCCAGAGGTCGAGCGCCTTGCCCTTCGGCATCCCCTCCACGATGTCGATCAGCACGACCTCGTTTGCGATCCCGAGCTCGGCCAGGCGCTGGGCGGTGGTGGCGCCGACGTGACCGGCGCCGACTACCGTGATCTTCGTCGACACTACTCCGCTTCCAGAACGGAGATTTTCTGGCGGTCGCCCCGCCCGCGATCGAAGCGCACCACGCCGTCGGTCATCGCGAACAGCGTGTCGTCCTTCCCTCGCCCGACGTTGACGCCGGGATGGAAGCGGGTACCCCGCTGCCGGACCAGGATGTGCCCGGCGCGGACGCGCTCGCCGCCGAACTTCTTGACGCCGAGCCGCTGGCCCGGAGAGTCGCGGCCGTTCCGCGACGCGCCCTGTCCCTTCTTGTGTGCCATCTCGCTGCTCCTCGCTGGTTTGCCGCCGCCGGAACCGACCGGCTAGGCGTGCTCCCGGGACGCGTGCTGCTGGAGCCCGCGCTCGGTCTTGTATTCCTTGCCGCAGTCGGGACAGACGAAGAGCTCCGCTTCCGCGGTATCGGTGGTCGCCGCGGCGTTCTTCTCCGGCTTCTTCGATGTCTCCAACTTCGATGCGTCGAAGTCGACACCCGTCACCCGGAGCTCGGTAAAGCCCTGGCGGTGGCCCTTCTTGCGGCTATATCGCTTGCGGCGCTTGTACTTGAAGACCGTGATCTTCGGCCCGCGCCCCTGCTTGACGATCTCGGCCGTCACCGAGGCCCCCGCGAGATGAGGCGCGCCCAAGTGGACACCGTCCCCTTCCGCCGCGTAAAGCACCCGATCGAACGTCACCCTGTCGCCGGGCTCGCCCTGCATGGACGGGACGCGGATCGTCTGGTTCGGCGAGACGGCGAACTGCTTGCCGCCCGTTTCGATGATGGCTCGCATCTGTCTGCTCTCGATGGATTTCGGATGGATCGAAATAAAACGAAAGAATGAAAAATACCGTCCCCGCGGGGGGGCGTCAACCAGCGGACGCGTTCAGATCACTCCGGGCACACCTCGCAGAGATCCGCCTCGAAGAGGGCGGAATCCCCGTCGAACCGCGCCATCACGCGCTGCTTGCTGGAGGAGGATCCCAGGACCCAGGTCGTCTCGGCGATGCCCTCCTCGTTCGTGAAGCTGTTTCGCGGCTCGACCCGGCCGTCGCCCCCGAGCACGACCCACTCGACCCACAGCCGATCGACCGGCTCCCCCTCCAGGGGGGTGATCCGCGCTCGCAGCGGCTGCGGCAGGGCCGTCCCGGCCGGACCCGTCTGGTCGTCTCCGGACACGGCCGTGATCGTGAACCGGGTGGCGATCCCGGTATCGGGCTCCTGCAGAAGATCGCCGCAAGCCCAGATGGCGACGGGCAAAAGCAACCCGGCCCGCAGGGAGATCCATCGCACGCCCGCGCGCCTTCTCACTGCCCCTCCGCTGTAGCCTCGAAGACCACCGGCACTCCCTTCCGAACGGTCGCCCGGACTCGCTGGCTACCGCCCGACGGTCCCAGCGTCCACCTCGCTTCGGCTATGCCGTCGGCGTCGCTGAAGCTGTTGCGAGGCTCCACCTCGCCCTCGCCGGAGATCACGGACCACTCCACCCACAACCGGGCGGCGGCCTCGCCCCCGTCCAGCGTGCGCACCCGCAGGGGCTGAGCGAGGGGCGCCCCGGGAGCGCCCTCCTGCGCGTTTCCCGACACCTCCACGAGCTCGAGCTGCAGCGGGAAGGTGCCCGACTCGGGCTCCTGCAGGAGGTCCCCGCAGCCCGCCAGTGCCAGGAACCCCGCCATCGCGGCCGATCGAGCCATCGCGAAAGAGCGGAACCCGATCACTCCGCGGTGGCCTCGAAGATCACGGGCTGGTCATTTCGAATGAACGCCTGAACCTCCTGGGCGCCGGTGGAAGCGCCGAGAGTCCACGTCGCTTCGGCGATGCCGTTCTCGTCGCTGAAGCTGTTCCGCGGCTCGATCTCGCCGGACCCCGAGAGCACCGACCACTGGACCCACAATTGCGGCGCCGGTTCCTCGTCGAAGTTCACGACCCGGACGCGGAGCGGCTGCGCGAGCGGGGCGCCGGGGTCGCCGACCTGCGCGTCACCGGACACCTCCTCGAGCCGCACCACCACTTTGCCGGTCCCGGTGTCGGGCTCCTGGAGAAGATCGCCGCAGCCCGCCAGGCCCACGACCGCCGCGAGGGCTACAGCAGGCCCTGAACGAAGCGGAATCATGCGCTCAGATCCAGCTTCAGCGGCCGCTGGCTGGGAAGCGAGACGAGGTTGAACTCGTCGCGATGCAGCAGCGGGTCGTCCCGGACCTCGACCTCCACGCCGTGCTCCTTCCGCAACCGGTCGAAGGTGGCCCGCTCCTCCTCGAGCAAGTGGAGCGCGACCGCGGGATGCGCCCGGAGCTGGACCTTCTTCTCCTTGCCCGACAATCCCACGCGGCGGATCTGGCGCTCGATCTTGCGAGACAGGGCGTTCAACTGCAACACCCTCCCGCTCGACCCACACTCCTCGCAGGGCTCGGTCACCGTCTGGTACAGGCTCGGCCGCCGGCGCTGGCGGGTCATCTCGATCAGACCGAGGTCGCTGACCTCGAAGGCCTTGGTCTTGGCGCGGTCCCTCCCGAGCCAGGACTTGAGCTCGTGAAGGACCTTCTTGCGGTTGGCGGGGAGCTCCATGTCGATGAAGTCGCACACGATGATCCCGCCGATGTCCCGCAGCCGCAGCTGGCGGGCGATCTCCCGCGCCGCCTCGAGGTTGGTCCGGAGGATGGTGGCCTCGGGGTCCTTTCGGCCCGTGTAACGCCCCGTGTTGACGTCGATGGAGACGAGCGCCTCGGTCGGCTCGATGACGATCGACCCACCCGACGACAGCCGCACCTCGCGCTGCATGGCGAGCTCGATCTCGGGCTCGACCCCCATGGCGTCGAAGACCGGGATCCGGTCGGTGTAGAGCTTGACTCGGTCCAGCAGCTCCGGCGACACGCTCTTGAGGTACTTGCGGACCTGCTGGTAGAGCTGCCGGTCGTCAATGACCAGCCGGTCGACCTTCTCGGAGAAGATGTCGCGGATGAGCCCCGAGGTGAGCTCTTCCTCCTGATGGAGCAGTGCCGGAGCGGTCGAGCGCTCGGCCTTGCTTCGTACCCGGTTCCAGGTCTCGGTGAGGCCTCTCACCTCGCGCTGGAACTCCTCCCGGGAAGTCTCCTCGCCGGCGGTGCGGACGATCACTCCGCCCTCGGGAGGCTTGACCTCGCGCAGGATCTGACGCAGCCGGTTTCGCTCCCCGCGGTCGTCGATCTTGCGGCTGACGCCGACGTGATCGACCCCCGGCATGAACACCAGGAACCGGCCCGGCAGCGATACCTGGCCCGTCAGGCGCGGGCCTTTGGTGGAGATCGCCTCCTTGGTGACCTGGACGATGATCTCCTGGCCGCGCTTGAGGACGTCCTGGATGGCCGGCCCGGATTCCCGCCGCCGCCCACCACCGCCGCGCCGGCGCCGCCCGCCCCGGCCGCCGCCGTTGGTCGCCCCCTCCTCTTCCTCGTCCTCGTCCTCGTCGTGGTAGGTGCTGCTCGCGAGATCGGAGACATGGAGGAAGCCGCTCTTC
>DATFFS010000309.1:0-11121 GCA_035249945.1 Gemmatimonadota bacterium | reverse complement strand
GGTCGTTCGCGTCGCGCTTGGCAGCGGAACGGCCCAAAGAGTCTTCGGCAGCCTTCGGCCGCTTGTCTCGCGTCGCGAAGCTAAACGACAACGTCGTTTATCTCGTGGTCTCGGCCGGAGCGCCGGCGGCCGCCGCGGCGGCGGCGCCCGCCGCGGCCGCCTCCGTTGGTGGCTCCCTCTTCCTCGTCTTCTTCGTCTTCGTCGTGGTACGTGCTGCTGGCCAGGTCGGAGACGTGCAGGAAGCCGCTCTTCTCCATCCCGATGTCGACGAACGCCGACTGCATGCCGGGAAGGACGGCGGTAACGAGCCCTTTGTAGATGTCCCCGACGTGGCGCTCCTCCTCTTCGCGATCGACGAGCAGCTCGCAGAGCTGGTCGTCTTCGAGGATGGCGACGCGTGTTTCTTTGGGGTTGACGTTGACGAGGATCTCGCGCTTCACGAGAGCCTCGCGGGGCGGGCCTGTCGAGGGGGCCTCACGGGGAGGGTCCCGGTTCTCGCCGGGGGCCTCGAGGAGGGGCAGTGCATGGCGAACTTCCTTTGGGCGAGCGCTCCGGTGCAGGTCCCCCGGCGCGCGAGCCCTCAACCCTCCACCTAGCGCAACCCGTTCTCTCCCGGCGGTGCCGAGTCGTCCGTCGCCGCGAGACGCGCGGCGGCCGAAACGCGCGGCGAAAGCGGCGCGTCCATCAACGGGTGACGGACGGATGGCTCCGGTTGCAGAACCGAGAAGGTGTCGCTGGATGGATCGAGGTGAGCGCTCAACGTTGAATGATCCCGTAAACCAGAGAAATCGAAAGCGTCATTGCGCCGCAAGTCCTTGGCGCGCAAAAGTCTGCCCGGGTCCCTGGCTGCCGGCGAGTGGACAATCCGTGCCGGGGATCGGCGGGAATATAGCAACTTGTGGCCAGGTCTGCACGGGTCGTGCCGCCACCCTTGCATGGCTCGCGCGGCCCGATTCCGTGCAGATGGCCCGTTTTCATCGCCCGGCTAGTTCTCGAGGGCCATCTGCATACGCTGGTAGTCGAACACGACGCGCATGTCGCGAAAGAACGGGTACCCCATGACCCCGTGGATATCGATTCCCCACGGCTCGCCGGGGGTTCCGTCCAGCAGGATCGCGCGCAGGTCGTCCTTCGCGTGGTCGCCCGCCGCCGCCGAGAACCGCTCGGGGTCGATTCTCAGCGCGGCGCCGGTGGCACGCCCCAGCAGGACGTCGCTGGCCCCGGTGTCGGCCAGGAACGGCAGCGGCCGGGAGCCGTTCAGCGACACCGACAGAATCGGCCAGACGCCGTTGGCGTCGAACCGGAACGGCACTACGGTCCGCCGCAGCTTGTAGGAGCGGTCGAGGTACTCGCTCCCGCCGGCGTCGTAGCGGACGAGCTCGATCCGGCGATGGCCGTAGTCGAGGACGACCACGAAGTCGCGCAGGACGAGCGCGGGGTTGATGACGGCCGCGATGTAGTACGGTCCCTGTCCGCGCAGGTGAAGCGCCTCGAAGTCGCCGACCGCGAACGGCACGCGCTCGATCGAGATGCTCCCCAACCCCAGGCTGTCGACCAGCGCGTAGCCGCCGGGCGACTGCCGGTAGGCGCCGTGAAGGTCTCCCCCCGGCCAGATCCTCTCGACCCCGATCGAGCGCGCGAACGCGCGGTCGATCACGTTCCGCTCTGCCCCGGTGTCGAACAGGACGTACGCCTCCGCATTGCCGTTGAACCGCACGGGCACGTACGGGATCTCGTCGCCGGACTTGAGGTCGAAGTTGAGCTGGGCGCGCGTAACGCGCGGATCGATCCGGTTGGCGGGCGCGCCGGCCACCTCCGCGTAGAACCGCCGCAGGCTCTCGTAGCCCGCCGATCGCGGGTCGTCGGGCGCGAGCCGGAGGAACGTCGCGAGCGCTTCGACCGCGGCCCCGAACTCGCCGGCGGCGGCCGACCACTGGGCGAGACCCAGCGCGAAGCGCGGCTCCGGCGCGAGCGCCAGGACGCGAGCAGCCCGGCCGCGGGCCTCCTCGAGGCGGTTCCCCGAGGCCGCGACCAGCGCCAGCCCCCATTCCGCGTCGACCTGGCCGGGCTCGAGGGCCAGCGCGCGCGTCAGCGCCTCGGCCGCGCCCTCGGTGTCGGCGAGCCGATAGCGCGCGATCCCCAGAAGCGTCCACAGGCGCGCATCGCTTTCGATCATGTTGGCGCCGCGCGCCGCCTCGACCGCCGCCGCATAGGGGACGTCCAGCGCGAGGTACGCCGCCGCGAGCCCGTGCTGGATCTCGGCGCTCTCCTCGTAACGGAAGCGGTCGTCGTCTCCGTAGAGGAGCTCGAGCCCGAGCACTCCCTGCGCCCGGCGCCAGGCGGCCACCGCCGCCTCGAAATCCCCGCGATCCTCGGCCGCGCGCGCGGCCGCCACCGCGGCGCTCAGCGAGTCGGACGCCGGGACCGGCGCTCCCCCCGCGGGCGGCTCGCCGGCCACCACCTGCGCATCGAGGATCGGAACCGGAGCGAGAAGCGTGGTCGCGCAGAAGACGGCCAGCCGCCGCGCGATGGCGCTCAGCTGGCCCCCAGCAGCACCGGCAGGAGCGCTCCCAGGGCGCCCGCCGCCATGATCAGGACCCCCTGCGAGAGCTGCCCGAAGGGGACCTCGCGCGACCCCGCGGGAGCGGAGAAGCGGAAGAACGTCGCCCCCATCCCCGGCGACCAGTCGAACGTCAGGTCGGTGGTGATGGGGGAGCCGCCGGCCGGAACGATCACGGCCTGGAGGCTGGCTGCGCGGCCGGTCGAATCGTAGGTGGGCGTGAGCGTGACCTGGACGTCGCGCTGCCCCTGGAGGTATGCGACCGCCCGGACCGGACGGGGACCGGACCCGTACGCCAGCTCGACGCGCACGTCCCGGCGGCCGGGCCGGTCGATCGCGATCCGCCGCGGCAGGTGCGAGGCCTGATCGATCCAGTACGACGCGGTCGTTCCGGCCTCGGGCCGGTCGTCGAGACGCCAGGTCGCGGAGCCGTCGATCGTCTCCGCGCCGCCGAGCGTTAGCTCGGTGTACCCGTCGGCGAGGCGCGACTGCATGGCCGCCACCTCGGCGTCGAGCCGGCCGGCTTCGGCCGCGATGCGCGCCAGGTCACCGCCCGCGCGGGTCGCGTGCTGCTCGAGGGACGGGACGTGGAGCAGGGTGCGGTCCGGCAGGGCCCACAGCGTCAGCGGACCCACGCCGCCGGCGACGTCGAGCCGCCAGCGAGGAGCGTCCCGGTCGACCACCAGATTCGCCGTCACGCCCTGCGTGCCGGCTCCGCGCAGGTTGATCGCGGCCCGCACCTGCCGCGCGTCGTCGTAGCGCGCGAGCGCCCAGCCGCGGCGCACGGCGTCGAGCGCCCGACCGGCGATCTCGTTGGCGCGGGCATCCCCCTCCGACTGGCCCCGCGCGGCGCCGTGGAAAGCCACCAGTGCCAGTACGACACCCAGGGCGAGTGCCGTGTGCCGATTCCGCTCACGGGAACGCATGGAAGCCGGTACACGCATCGAACGCTAGTACGGCCCGCCCGGCCACAGGGTTCCGTCCACGCCTCCGATCTCCGCCAGGCCGCGCTCGTCCACGACCCCCTGCTCCTGCGCGATCTCGAGCAGCGCGCAGAGGATGCGGGCCGTCCCCCGCGCGTCCGGAAGCGCGCGATGGCGGCCCTGGATCTCGACCCCGAAGAGCCACGCCAGCGCGTCGAGGTTCCGCCGCTTGACGTGCGGCAGGAGCCGGCGCGCGAGCCGGACCGTGCAGAGCCGCGCGTTCGTCAGGTTTCCCCCGCGCGCCCGCAGGAGCTCGGCGTTGACGAAGCGCCAGTCGAACCGGGCGTTGTGCGCCACGAACGCGGCGCCGCCCAGGAACTCCAGGAACTCCTCGGCCACGGCGTCGAAGGGCGGCGCCTGGGAGACCGTTACGTCGTCGATCCCGGTCAGCCGGGAGACGAATCCCGGGATCGGGCGCCCCGGGTTGACCAGGGAGGACCATTCACCCTCCACCCGCCCGGCGCGCATTCGCACCGCGCCGATCTCGGTAACGCGGTCGCCCGGCGGCCGGCCGCCGGTCGTCTCCACGTCGACCACCACGAACGGGATCTCCGCGAGCGAGCGCGCGGCCCCGGCCGGCGACACCGGCGTCAGACGCCAGCGACCGTCGCCCGTGCGTTCGAACGCGCGGTCTTCGCCGAGCAGCGTTCCCACCAGCCGCTCGGCGACGCTCTCCTCGACGCGCCTCATTCCCAGCACCTCGCACGCGAGCGCGTGGGAACGCATCGGACCCTCGGCGGCCAGGCGCGCGCGCGCGATCGCCGCGAGCCCGCCCTGACGCGCCAGCGGGCTCATTCGGTGCGGATGATCGTCACCTGGAGGTTGGACTGGCGGTCCGCCCGGACGACCACGGGATGGGTTCCCGGCCCGAACGACCCGACCTCGAAGTATACGGGACTTCCTCCCGAGAGCGTGACCCCGCTGCCGCTGAGCGAACCGGGCACGGTAGACGTGCGGATGCCGAGGTACGGGCCGGGAAGTCCCGCCGTGCCGAAGTACTGCTTGGCGGCCTGGAACCGCTGCCGCACGTCGATGCCCGGGAAGTCGAAGAACGGATCGGACGAGATCCCCTGCCCGTCGAGGAGGAGCGCGGCGGTGAACCGATAGAACAGGAACTGGAACGACGTGTCGGCCGCGTTCTCGACGTTCGGGATGCCGGTGAACGGACCCTCGACGAGGTCGCGCAGGATGTCCTCGCCGTAATGGGCGACGAGGTAGGCGACCAGCAGCCACGCCGCGCCGCGCTGCTCGAGATTGTCGTCCCCGGATACGATGGACTGCTCCCAGGGCCGCTCGAGCCACAGCGCCGAGCGCAGGCTGTTCTGCAGGTCGATCGACCCGTTGAAGGTGACCCCGTTGAGCGTCTCGGCGTAGTGCGAGAGCCCCTCGTCCAGCCACACGACCTCGAAGGAGGCGCCGCTCTCCAGCCGCTGGCCGGCGTTGATCATGTGCTGGAACTCATGGGCCAGCACACCGTCCAGGAAGCCCGCTACCGCCTCTCCGCCGATGGCGGCGGCGCCGAACTTCTTGTCCGGATCCGGCACCACGGAGTAGAAGATCTCGGCATCGTTCGAGAACGGGTTGAGCGTCGGATGGAACAGCAGGTCGATGCCGAAGAAGAAGCCGCTCAGGATGCCGCCCGCCTCGACGGATTGCTGGGTGTTGAGCGCGTTGACGGTCGCGGTCATGAGGACGATGACCCGCCCGTTGTCGTCGATGTCGGTCTCCTCGCCGAAGGCGGCGCGGTCCACGTCATAGGTCTGATCGTCGAAACGGTCGCCGATCTCGTCGATCAACGCGTCGGGGACGCTCGGCCCCTCGGCGCGCGTCTCGACGTAGATCAACGTATGGTCGCCCTTGTAGCGCAGCCGGGCGGAGACCTCGTCGAAGTTGACGCGGTTGGTGAGATCGACGGCGGTGATCTTGTTCACGACGTTGAACGTGCGGGTCGACCCCACCGCGGGATCGTCCGCGAGCGTGAGCCCCCGGCCCCCTACGTAGCCGCGAGGCAGGCGCGGCATCGCGTCCCGCTCGATCTCGCGGATCCTCCCCTCGAGGCCGGCCGGCGCCTCCGCCAGCGCCGCCGGCGCGAGCGCGCGCACATCGGCCGCCACGCTTCCCGAGACCGTCAGCGGGAAGGAGCTCGTCACGGGGTTCAGGGACTGGACCACCAGCATGTAGCGCTCGTCGCCGCCTTCGAAGGGCAGGTTGAAGGCGCCCTCGCCGGACGCCAGGGTCACGAAGTGGTCCTCGCCCGGATCGGCCACCGAGATCGTCGTCGGCGCCGGTCCGGCCTGGAGCGCGAGCACCCCGCTCACGTTCCCCGCGGCGTCCTCGGCGGTGACATCGAGGCGGTCGCCGAGCTGCGCCGGAACGCTCACGGCGAAGGTCCCGTCGGCGGCCGCTTGCGCGCTCGCCGTGACGGGCTGGCCCGTGCGGTCGGCGGCCGTCGAGTTGGAGACCTGCACGGTGGCGCTGGCCTCGACCGAGCCGCCCCTTCCGGAGAGCCGCGCGACGAGCCCGGGCAGCGGTGGCTCCACGATGATCAGGGAGGCGACCGGCACACCGGGAGGCGTGACGTCGGGTCCGACCGGTCCCCCGCCCCCACCTCCGCCGCCGCAGGCAGCCAAAGCGAGGAGCGCGATCAGTCCGGCGGCCCGCGCCGAGCTGCGCTCAGCGCGCGCGGGTCTGCTCGCCGCCGCGGTCCGGGTCACCGCCGGCCACCCACAACGTCGGCGGGTCGGGTTGGCGGGGTGGAGAGACGGCCGCGGAATCGATCCGGGCGCGGAGTCCGTCGCGGACGGCCATGAAGCGGGCCAGCTCCTCCCCCTCCAGCGGAGCTCCGGTCGGAAGGTCGGTAGAGAGCGGATCCACATTCCTGCCGTCCTTTATGAAGCGATAATGGAGATGGGCGCCGGTCGACATGCCGGTCGATCCCACATAGCCGATCACCTGGCCCTGCAATACTTGCGCCCCGGACCGGACCCCGCTGGCGATCCGCGAGAGGTGCGAATACGAAGTCACGTAATCCCGGCCGTGCGCGAGCTCCACATGGAGCCCGTACCCTCCGCGGCGGCCCGCGAACCGCACCTTGCCGTCGCCGGATGCCTGGACAGGCGTGCCGACGGGAGCCACGTAATCCACCCCGTCGTGATGGCGCGCGCGCCGCAGGACAGGGTGCATTCGCGTGCCGAAACGCGACGAGATCCGCGTGAATTTGAGCGGCGAGCGGAGGAAGCGCCGCTTGAGCGATTGACCATCGGCGTCGTACCAGTCCGGCCGCCCGTCGGCCGCCGTGTGACGATAGGCGGCGTGGCTCTTCTTCGCCCCCTCGAACCGCACGGCTTCCAGCGAAACCAGCTTGTACGAGCCGTCCGGCCGGACATCCGCGGTGAACGCGGCGCCGACGCAGTCGCCAGCCCGCAAGTCGTTATAGAAATCTACCTGCGCCGCCAGCGCCTCGGCCATCAGCACGGCCAGCGACGGGTCCTCCCCCGCCTCCGAGATCGCCTCCCAGAGACTTCCCTCGACGCACGTCGAGAGCGAGCGCTCGGCCCGCGTGAACTTCGTCTGCTCGAGCGCTGCGGAGAAGCGCAGCCCGGCGCGCCGGATTACGAGCCGCCTGTCACGATCGATCTTCAGATCGAGGCCGTCCAGCCGGCCGTCGGGCCGGAACGTGAACTTGTACACCGCGCCCGGGCGGAGGCTCCGCCAGGGGAACAGGCTCATCCCCGCCTCCACGACGGGTGTCAGGTCCACGGGATCGAGGTCGTGCTCGGACCAGATGCCGGACAGCGTCTGTCCCGAGCTCAGCGTGTCGACGATCGCCGGCAGCGCCCTCGGGGCCGCCACCACCGTAGCGGGAGCTGGGGGCGCCGGATCGCCGGCCAGCCACCAGGCCAGCGCCGCGCCCCCCAATGCGATCAGAAATGCCGGTCGGGGCCGCTTCTTCCAGTCGTCCATCAGTTCATCTGCCTCCGAATGAATGCGGGAATCTCCAGATCGTCCTTCCGCCGGTCGGCTTCCAGCTCGAGGACGTCGAGAAGGTCGTCCAGGCCATCGCCCTGCGCGGGGCGGTCATCGGAATCGGCGGCGGCCTCGCCTGACTCCAGGACCGGTACCAGCTGGGGCTTCGCGGCCGCCATGCGCTGCGCGTAGGCCGGAACCTCCGCGGGCTCGTAGGCCGGGGTCTGCCGGCGGTCGCGATCGACCGGGCGCGTGGCGGAGCGATGGCCCCCGATCCCGGTGGCGATCACGGTGACGCGGATCTCGCCCTTCAGGTCGGGATCGATCACGGCGCCGAAGATGATGTTGGCATCCTCTCCCGCCGCGTCGTGGATCACCGACGATACCTCGCTGACTTCGTGCAGGGAAAGATCGGGGCCGCCCGTTATGTTGATGAGCACGCCGCTCGCTCCCGCGATCGACATGTCCTCGAGCAGCGGGCTGGAAATCGCTTCCTGCGCACTCTCCACGGCGCGGTTCTCCCCCACGCCGTAGCCCGTTCCCATCAGGGCCTGGCCCATCTCGGTCATGATCGTCTTGACGTCGGCGAAGTCTACGTTCACGAGTCCGGTGACGGTAATCAGGTCGCTGATGCCGCGCGTCGCATTCAGAAGCACCGAATCGGCCACGCGGAACGCCTCCTGGATCGTGGTCCCCTTCTCGACCACGTCGCGCAGCCGCTCGTTCGGAACGACGATCAACGTGTCCACGACCTGCTTGAGCTCGTCGAGACCCTCCTCGGCCACCTGCATGCGACGGCGGCCTTCGAACGTGAACGGCTTGGAGACGATGCCCACGGTCAAGGCCCCCGCCTCGCGCGCGATCTCGGCCACGACCGGAGCGGCGCCCGTGCCCGTGCCGCCGCCCATGCCGCAGGTGACGAACACCATGTCCGCGCCCTGCAGCGCCTCGGCGACATCGTCCCGGTTCTCGACCACCGCCTCGCGGCCGACGTCGGGCTTGGAGCCCGAGCCCAATCCGCGCGTCAACGTGCGCCCGATCTGGATCTTGCGGTGCGCCTCGGAGCTCGAGAGCGCCTGCACGTCCGTGTTGACGGAGATGAACTCTACGCCCACCAGGCGCTCCTGGATCATGCGGTTCACCGCGTTTCCGCCGGCGCCGCCTATACCCACGACTTTCATCCTCGCGAATTGCTCTTCCGCGTCAGCCAGTTGGAACAACATGGCTCCTCCTGAGCGTCTGGTTTTGGGTTTTCCCATGTCTCCGGTCCCGGTCAAGGATCGAGGATGCTGGAATACTCATCGATCGGCGGATTTTCTCAACAGTATCGAAATCTTTTCCTGGCCCTTCCTCCGCGATGCCCCGAGTCGCCCTCCTCGCTATCTCTCTAGAAGAAGTCGTGGAGCCACTCCTTCATCCGCTCGAATACCCGCGTCCACAGCGCGTCGTCGTCGCCACCGGTGAACCGGTTCTCCTCGCGCCCCGCGTCGCGCCCATAGATCACGAGGCCTACGCCGGTCGCGAAACGCGGCTCGTCGACCGAGTCGACGAGCCCGGTGACTCCCAGCGGCCGGCCGATGCGCACGGGCATGGCGAGGATCTGCTCGGCCAGCTCGACGGTGCCGGGCAGCGCCGACGCCCCGCCGGTCAGCACGAACCCCGACGGGACCTTGTCGTGCCAGCCGGTCTTCTTGATGTCGCTCCTGGCCAGCGACAGGATCTCCTCCATGCGGGGCTGGATGATCGAGGCCAGCAGCTCGCGGCTCACCCGCCGCTCCCCCTGGCCGGCCATGTGCGGCACCACGATCTCCTCGTCAGGGTCCACCGTGCTGGCCACCGCCGCGCCGTAGCGCTCCTTGATCCGCTCCGCGTCGCGGGCCGGCGTGCGGAGCCCGATGGCGATGTCGTTGGTCACGCTGTTCCCGCCCAGCCCGATTACCGCGGTGTGACGGATCGAGCCCTCGTGAAACAGCGCGATGTCGGTGGTCCCGCCGCCGATGTCGAGGAGCGCCACGCCGAGCTCGCGCTCGTCGTCGGTGAGGACGCCGTGAGAGGAAGCCAGCGGCTCGAGCACCAGATCCCGCACCTGGTAGCCGGCCTGCTGGATCGCCTTCACCAGGTTCTGCGCCGACGAGACGGCGCCCGTCACGATGTGGACGTCGACCTCGAGCCGGATCCCCGCCATGCCGCTCGGGTCCTTGATCCCCTTCTGGTCGTCGACGGTGAACTCCTGCGGCAGGATGTGCAGGATCTCGCGGTCCATGGGAATGGCGACCGCTTTCGCCGCGTCCACCACGCGGCCGATGTCCGCCCGGGTGATCTCCACTCCACCGCGCGAGACCGCGATGACTCCGTGGCTGTTGATCGAGCGGATGTGATCCCCGGCGATCCCGGCGTAGACGTTGCGCACTTCGACGCCGGCCATGAGCTCGGCCTCCTCGATCGCCCGCCCGATCGACACGACCGTCTTCTCGAGGTTGACGACCACCCCACGACGCAGGCCTTCTGAGCGACTCGTCCCGACGCCCACGATCTTGACGTTCCGATCCGCATCGAGCTCCGCGATGATGCAGCTGATCTTCGTGGTGCCGATGTCGAGTCCGACGATGATGTTTTCGCGCGACATTTACTGTCCTGGGCCAGGGGTTCGTTGAAATCCGGATAAGCACGCAGGACGATCAAAATGGCCGAGATGCAAGGCGCGCGACGAGTGGACTCCGAGGCGTACGACTGTACGCCGCAGGAGGACACGAGGAGTGCAACGCAGCAGATCGGCCATTTTCATCGTCCTGCCATTTTCATCGTCCTGCCCCTGCCACGACGATCTGGTCGGGGAACCGCAGGTCCAGCCGCGTGAACTCCACGCCCTTGTGCTGGAGATCCCGGATCACCTCGTCCACCCAACCCATCTTTTCGACGGGAGTGTCGTTCGCGAGCAGCACGTCTCCCGCTGCATGCACGAGGTGCAGCGTCAGCGTCCCCTCGCCGTCGATCCGCATGCTGGAGATCTCGCGCGCGAGCTCGGGGTACCGCCGGCCGACCTGCTCGAGCCACGTGACCGCGGCCGCGACGACGTCGTCGCGGACGCGGCCCCCATGGATCACCTGCGCCTCGTTCGAGCGGTCCGCGATCTCGAGGACGGGCACGTCCCATCCGGCATGGAAGGGGTTGACCGGCAGCACGATACCGCCCGCGTCCACGGGCGTCAGGCGCTCGAGCGCCAGGAGCGCGATCGGCCGGCGTTCCTTCACCTCGAGCGTCAACCCGTTCGGGAAGCGGCGCTCGAAGCGCGCGCTTTCGATCAGCGGGTCGCGCCGCACGTTGCGAACATAGGGGTCGAGCACGGACCAGTAGTGGAGCTCCTCGCCGATCAGCCCGGCCTCCGCCACCAGCACTGCGGGGCTCGCCACTTCGGCCCCCACCACGCGCACCTCGCGCACGCGGAAGGGATTCAGCCACCCGCGCGAGTCCGCCATGCGCACGGCGTGGTAGCCGATGAAGCCGCACGCCGACGCGGCGAGGGCGAACCGCAGCGCGCGCATCGCCTGCCGCCGGCGCAGCGCCAGGCGCTCCCGGTCGACGCGCCGATTCCCGCGCGCGAGCGGAGCGCGG
>DATFFS010000308.1:0-3167 GCA_035249945.1 Gemmatimonadota bacterium | reverse complement strand
TCCTGAGCCCCATGTCCACGGTTCACGTCGCGCACCGTTCCGCGCTGGGCGCGTACACGAAACTCGTCGCCGGCTGCACGTTCCTGCTGCTCCTGGCGGGAGCCATGGTCACGAGCACGGGATCCGGACTCGCGGTGCCGGACTGGCCCCTGTCGTTCGGGAAGGTGATGCCGGCGATGGAGGGCGGCGTGCTCTACGAGCACGGCCACCGCATGGTGGCCACGTTCGTGGGGGCGCTGATCGTGATCGAGGCGCTCTGGTTGTGGCGGGCGGAGCCGAGGCGCTGGGTACGGGTCCTCGGGTGGCTCGCGCTGGCCGGGGTGAGCGTGCAGGGAGCCCTGGGCGGCATGACCGTGCTGCTGAGGCTCCCGGATGCCGTGTCGATCAGCCACGCGGGTCTGGCCGAGCTCGTGTTCGGCCTGACGGTCGCGATCGCCGTGGCGCGCTCGCGGTCATGGCTCGAGGACGGCGCCGCCGAAACCGTGGACGCCGACGTGCCCGCGCTGTCTTCGCTCGCGACCGTGGCTTGCGCGGCGATCTTCCTCCAGATCCTGATCGGTGCGGTCGTCCGGCACACGGGCGCCGGGCTCGCGATCCCGACGTTTCCGCTCGCCTTCGGCCGTATCGTGCCACCGCTCGGTTCGTTTCCCGTGGCGATCCACTTCGCGCATCGGGTCGGCGCGCTCGCGGTCGCGTTGATCGTCGCCTGGGTCGCCGTGCGAGCGCTGCGCCGGCATCGGGAGCTGCCGCGGGTCGTCCGGCCAGCCCTCCTGCTCCTCGTCCTGCTCGTGCTCCAGATAGGTCTCGGCGCATGGGTGATCCTGTCGTACAAGGCGGCCTGGGTGACGTCCGCGCATCTGGGGACGGGAGCGCTCCTGTTCGCGACCGGCCTGACGCTCGCCCTTCGCTCCCGCCGATACGTCGCGCTCGCCCCGGCGCCTGCGCACCCGCCGATCCGACCCTACCGGGAGCCCGCCGGGGCCCTGTGAAGCGCCTTCTCAACGACTACCTGATCCTCACCAAGGTGCGGATCACCGCCCTGGTGCTGGTGACCGCCGCCACCGGGTTCTTGCTCGCGTCGGAGGACGGGCTGGATGTCGTCCTCCTGGCCTGGACGCTCCTCGGCACCGGCCTCGCCGCGAGCGGCGCGGCGGCCCTAAACCAGGTGCTCGAGCGCTCGTTCGACGCCCGGATGCAGCGGACCGCCGGCCGGCCGATCCCGGCTGGCCGCATTTCCGCGTCGCACGGCCTGGCTGTGGGGATAGCGCTCTCCCTCGCCGGGGTGGGGGTCCTGGCGGCGCTCGTGAACCTGCTCACCGCGGGCCTGGGCGCGCTGACCGTGCTCCTGTACGTGGGCGTCTATACGCCGCTCAAGCGGATGACCACCCTGAACACGATCGTGGGCGCGGTGCCCGGGGCGATACCCCCGGTCATGGGCTGGACCGCCGCATCCGGCACGCTCGGCGTTCCCGCGGGCGTCCTCTTCGCGATCCTCTTTCTCTGGCAGCTGCCCCACTTCCTCGCGATCGCATGGATCTTCCGGGACGACTATCGCCGGGGCGGATTCCCGATGCTGCCCGTCATCGATCCGGAGGGCCGGACCACCGGGCACCAGGTGGCGCTCTATTGCGCGGCGCTCATCCCAGTCTCGCTCCTGCCCACGTTTCTCGGGCTTACCGGCCCCACGTACTTCTTCGGCGCGCTGGTCCTCGGCCTCGCGTTCCTGGCCTTCGGCCTGCGGATGGCGCGGCACCGCCGTGGCCGGGAAGCGCGCGGCGTGCTCCTGGCATCGGTCACCTACCTGCCGCTCCTCCTCGCCCTCCTGGTCATCGACCGCGGCCCAGTCTGAGTGGTCCCTCCGGCTTCGATCGAGGTCGAGGGTATCGCGTACCGGTACGGGGCACGTGAGGCCCTGCGGGGAGTCTCCTTCGAGGTCCACGCGGGCGAGCTGTTCGGCCTGCTGGGGCCGAACGGGGGCGGAAAGACGACCCTGCTCGAGATCCTGGCCACGTTGCGGCGGCCGACGGAAGGCGCGGCCAGAGTCGCCGGCGTGGACGTGGCCGCGCGACCGGACGAGGCGCGGCGGCGGATCGCGGTCGTGTTCCAGCGGCCGGCGCTCGACGCGCAGCTGACGCCCGCCGAGAACCTGCTCCATCAGGGACACCTCTACGGGCTGGCGGGCCGCGCCCTGGCCGGGCGCTCCGCGGAGCTGCTCGCCGCCTTCGGCGTGGCCGACAGAGCGAACGACAGGGTGAAGACGCTGTCGGGCGGCCTGCGCCGTCGCGTGGAGCTGGCCAAGGCGCTCCTCCACCGGCCGCCGGTCCTCCTCCTGGACGAGCCCACTGTGGGGCTCGATCCCGGGGGAAGGCGAGAGCTGTGGCGGCACGTGCGCCGCCTCCGAAGAGAGTCGGGGGTCGCGGTTCTGGTCACGACCCACCTGCTGGAGGAGGCGGAGGATTGCGACCGGGTCGGGATCCTCGACCGGGGGGAGCTGGTCGCGCTCGATACGCCCGCCGATCTCAAGGCCGCCATCCGGGGCGACGTGATCTCGCTCGAGTCCGCCGAGCCCGCGGATCTGGCCGACGCGATCCGGACCCGGTTCGGTGCCGAGGGCACTGTGGTCGACGGTACCGTGCGGATCGAGCGCCTGGACGGCGCGGCGCTGGTTCCGCGTCTCGCGGAGGCCTTCCCGGGGGCCATCCGCTCGATCACGGTGGGGAAGCCGACGCTCGAGGACGTGTTCGTCCAGCGCACCGGGCATCGCTTCCAGGGAGCTGGGCTCGAAGGAGAGATCGAGTGAGGAGCTTCGCGCTCGCGAGCGCGACCCTGTGCGGGCGTGAGTGCCGGCGATTCCTCCGCGACCGGGCGCGCGCGCTTAGCTCCATCGTGACTGCGGTCCTGTTCTGGGTGCTGATCGGCTTCGGACTCGGCGGCTCCTTCGCGCCGCTGGGGATGCCGCGGGAGATGGGCTCGATCGAGTACCTGTATCCCGGCACGGTGGTGTTCGTCGTGCTCCTGACCGCGATCGTGGGGACGTTCTCGCTGATCGAGGACCGCCGCGAAGGGTTTCTGCAGGGAGTGCTCGTGGCTCCTGTCCCCCGGTCGGCCATCGTCCTGGGGAAGGTGCTCGGTGGCGCGACGATCGCGGTCGCCCAGGGCGTCCTGCT
>DATFFS010000307.1:0-13529 GCA_035249945.1 Gemmatimonadota bacterium | reverse complement strand
CGCGCATGCCTCGGCTCGCCACGTACGCCATCGTGTCCCTCGCTCTCACCGAGTGCGCCCCTACCGACTCGCCGGGGTCCGCCGGCGTGCAGCCCGACCTCGTGATCGTCGACGCTACGGTGTTCGACGCGCGCTCGCGGGCGACCCTGCCCCACCGGACCGTCGTCATCGAGGGCGATCGGATCGCGGCCGTTCTCACCGCGGATGCACCCGTCCCTGAGGCGCGCCGCGCGATCGAGGCCGGCGGCCGGCTCCTGACGCCCGGCCTGATCGACGCCCACGGACACATCGACTACATCCTCGGGGACTCGATCTCCGCGGGCGGCGGCTTCATCGCGCACCTGTCGATGGAGCCCGACTCGATCGCGGCCTACCGGCGGCGCTTCGCCGCGGCCTACCTGCCGTACGGCGTTACGACGGTCCGCGACGTCGGCAGCGACGACCGCCAGATGCCGCTCCTGACCGCATGGATGGAGCGCAGCCCGGACGCGCCGGATTTCCTGCCGGTGGGCGGCGCGCTCGCCTCCCACGAGGAGGGCCGCGTTCCCTTTCCCGGCCACGCGATCGTCGCCGATCCCGAGGACGCGCGGCGCCGAGTCCGCGCCTACGACGACGCCGGGCTTCGGCACGTCAAGCTGTACTGGAGGCTCCGCGAGCCCGAGTTCGTCGCCGCGCTCGACGAGGCGCGCGCCCTCGGGATGCACGTCACCGGTCACGTCGACTTCGACGTCCTGGGCTTCGAGCGCGCCCTCGACCTCGGGCTCCGCTCCTTCGAGCACGCGTACACGGTCGCGGTAGGCGCGCTGCCGCCGGAAGAATACGTCGCCGCCTGGCGGGAGGAGCTGCCGCGGGCCATCGGTGATCGGGAGGAGGGGCGCTTCTACGCCGGCATCATGGCCGTCATGCACGTGGTGGGGTCCGACGACCCCGGGATGGAGCGGCTGATCGGGCGCCTCGCGGAGACGGAGAGCACGGTCGTCCCTACGCTCCACATCTTCGCCCAGCGGCTGGGTCTCTCCCCGCACGTCACGCCGCCCTTCGCCGCCTTTGACGACCTGACCTGGCTCGACGACGCGCAGCGCGCGTGGGCGGTCGATGGGTACGAGATCCTGGCGGGCTATGCCCGCGCGATGTGGGAGGCGGGCGTGCCGCTCGCCGTGGGCACCGACTGGGCCGATCCGGGCCTCGCCGCGCTCTCCGAGATCGCCCTCCTTCACGACGCCGGCATCCCGCTGGCCGATTCGCTGGCGATCGCCACGCTGGGTGGCGCGAAGGCAATCGGGGTAGAGGACGAGGTTGGCGCCATCGAGCCGGGTCTCCGCGCGAACCTCGTCCTGTGGGACGAGGACCCACTCGAGGATCCACGGGCCCTGTTCGGCGGCCGGACCGTGATCAAGGACGGAGTCGAGTGGAACGGGAGCTGACCCTCCGCTGGCTTCTCCCGCTCGCCCTGTCGGTCCTTTTCGTCGCGGGCGTGGCCGGCGCGCAGGTTCCCCAGGAGGCGGTGGCTCCGCTGCCCGAGCCCGGGCCGGGAGCTGCCGGCACGGCGGTCGCCTATCTGGTCGACGAGAGCCGCGCCGACGCCGAGTTCTCCGCCGGCCGGCCGATCACGCTGCAGCTCTGGTATCCCGCGGATGCTTCCGATCGACACATGGCTCCGTACCTCTTCGAGCCGGATCTCGGCGCGATGCTCCTCCGGATCGGCTATTACGGCATCGATTCCCTGGCCCTCCGGGAGTGGGCGCGACTGTCGACGCATTCCCGCATCGACGCGCCCGTGGCTTCGGGTACCCACCCGCTCCTCACGTTGTCCGTGGGACTCGGGGTGGTGCGCGCGAACTACACCTCCATCGCGGAGGCCCTGGCCGCTCGAGGATACGTCGTCGCGCTCGTGGAAAGCCCCTACATGGGCGCGATGTCGCTGCCGGACGGCGCGGAGATCGTCGACACCATCGGGCTCGTGAACGAGCCGTCCGCCCACCGCGCGGCGGTCGAAGCATGGTCGCGGGACGTCTCGTTCGCCCTCGACCGCCTGCAGGCGGGTGCGGTGCCCGATGCGGTACGCCCGGTCGCCGACGCCATCGACTGGACCCGTATCGGGGCGTTCGGGCATTCGACGGGCGGGCTCGTGGCGATCGCGACGTGCGAGCGCGACGGGCGCGTGCGGGCCTGCGCCAACATGGACGGCGGCCTGGCGAGCCCGGACGAGGAGCCGCTGGCGGAGTTCGTCGAAACGGGAGTGGGAAAACCGACGCTGTTCCTGCGGAGCAAGCCGCTCTACAGCGACGAGGATTTCGCGCGACGGGGAGTGACGCGCGAGGAATGGGAGAAGCGGGGTGAGCCGGGCCGCAGGGCGTTCGCGTCCTTCGCGGCGCGCTCGCCGGGACCGGTATGCACCGCCCACGTGGCGGGGACGGGACACTTCAGCTTCAGCGACGCGCCGTTCGTGATGCCGTCCGCGATCGCGCGATTCGGCGGCCAGATCATCGACGCCCGTCGCGGGCTGCTGGTCATCACGACGGTCCTCCACGACTTCTTCGAGGCAGTGTTCGAAGGCGGTTCGGGTTGCGAGGAGTTGGATCCCCCGTTCGCGGAGGTGGAACTGACACGCTAGGGGTGCCCAGTTTTGCGATGTCTGACCATCTATGCTACGTTGAAGTCAGAATAGTCGCGCACAATTTTAGTAGTATCCCTCCAGGGGCGCATCGAATGATCCGACTGCTCGCACGCTGTCCCCACTCGGGCGATATCCTGGATACGGGCATGAAGTGGGTCAAGGCCCTTCCCCTGGCCGACAGGCACGTTCCCGTCTTCTGTCTGCGCTGTGCAGTCATTCACAACCTCACCACCTACCCCGAGGGGGGCGTCACCCCCACGTTCTTACCAGAACTGCCGGCGACGTAGCGGTTCCCCCGCTCTGCGCCGCCTACGGGACGGGCCCGACTGATCCGCAAGTCCTCTGTCTCTACCACCGTCCAGGCTCCGTCCCCGTACGCGACGAGATACCTCTCCTCGATTAGCCAGACGGCCTCCGGATGGTCCCCGAACCCCCCTGTACGCGTGGCGGTTATCCAGTAGGCACCGTTCTCCTGCGTCGCCTCGGACAGCACTACATGCAGGCTCCGATAGTACCGATGCTCCCGCATGCACCCCGGAGCACAGTACGCGGCGCTCATCCCCTTCTCGTGCAGATGCGGCAGGAGCCGCTCGATGAACTCCCGGCTCGGGAACCCTTCAGGGTCCGCGACGCTCGGACGCAGGAAGAGGTCGACGCCCCCGCCGATCTCCATCAGCACGGCGACGTAGGCGCCATCCGGCACCTCGGAACCCTGCCCGGAGGCAACTCCCTGGAATGCAAGCGTGCCAACGACCGAAAGGAGGAATGGAACTCGCGCCCTCATAGGAGTTCCTACACGCGAGACGAGGTTTTCTTCCGCCAGCGAGACAGGACTGCCTCAGCGGTCCGCGCATTGCGCGATCGAGAACGTCGACGGCTCGGTCAGGAGCCGCGCACCCGGCGCGCGACCGGCCAGCCACTCGCGGGACACATCCCCTTCCCCGCGCGCGACGTGGAAACCGACGATGCAGCCGGGCGCGAGCGACTCCTCGATCCGCGCCACGCTCTCTTCTCCGTCCAGGATCCAATACGGGACGAGAGCGACCGCCACCCGTTCGCCGAACTCGAGCGTCTCGATCCCGGCCGATCCCAGCCCCAGGTCGCCCAGGTGCGCCACGGCCTTCTCGCCACCGACCACGTACGCCAGGTGCTCGACCGGCTGGTTCCGACTCGGCGGATGCGCGATGCCGAGCGCACGCACGGGAATCCCCGCCACCTCGAGCTCTTGGGTCCGGCCGGGCGTCGCGTCCACGGGATGGACGCGCGCCTCGATCCTCGCGTAGGCGCTTCCCAGGATCCGCAGCGAGTCCGCCACCTGACGCGGTGCGACCAGATGGGCGCGCGGGTTGTCGATCAGATGGCGCTCGACGGCGAGCGCATGGAAGTGGTCCCGGTGGACATGCGTGACGAGCACCAGGTCGATCGCCCCGAAGGGGCCCAGCCCGCGCTCGAGCGAGTCCCGGGTCGCGCCCTCGACCGCGGGGTACTCCGGCAGCCCGCCCCGGAACAGCCCGTCGATCAGAACCGTGCCCTCGGGTAGCGAGAGGAGAACTCCCTCGTTGGCGAGGTAGCGAACCCCGGGCTCGCCGGCGCGCGCGGCGGCAGGCACCGGGGCCGCGGGCTCAGGCTGCCCGCGGCCGCAACTCGGGAGAGCCAGAACCAGCGCCAGGGACGCGACGAACCTGGCTCTTCTCCCTTCGGGCTCGGGTAGCGGATGGTCCATCGACGGTAAGACGCACCGTGCGCGAAAGGATTCAATTTCTCGAAGGGCCGACCGGGCACGCGCACCCGCGCGCCGCCCGTCCCGCTAGAGCACGATACCCGCGACGGCGTCGATCAGCGCATCCGGACTCGCGCGGCCATTGTGCAGCACGACGATGGCCACGTCGTCATCGAGGAAATAGCGGAACGCGCTGGAATTGCCACCGGAATGGCCGACCGCTCGACGACCCGGCCGATCGTCGACGACCCATCCCATCCCGTACCCGACCGTAGCCCCGTCCAGCCGGAACGTGGATCCATCGGCCAGCTCGACCGCGGTCCACATCTCCCGGCGCAGATCCTCGCGCAGCAGCCCTCCCGGGTCAGCGCCCGGATCCAGCGCACCATGTCCGGGGCGCTGGAGTTCAGTCCGGCCGCCATCCGGACGTAGCGTGGGAACACGAGGGAGGAGCGGTGCCGGAGCCGGCCGTCGTCGGCCTCGTAGCTCGTCGCGCGGCCGGGCACGACGTCCAGGAAGTCTCCGTACACGGTCGCGTCCATGCCGGCTGGGTCGAGGATGCGCTCGCGGATGAACTCCTCGAAGGGCATTCCGGAGACGCGCTCGATCACCTGTCCGAGCAGCACGTAGTTGGTCTGATTGTATGCCCAGCGCTCCCCGGGTGGGAACGCCAGCGGCATCGCAGCGAGCCGGGGCAGTGCCTCCGCCCATGAGTCGGCGATGAGCTCGGGGCGACCGGGTTCCAGCGCGACGTCGGGGAGCCCGGAGGTGTGGGTCAGGAGCTGCCGGACGGTGACGCCGCCCCACGGGTCGGGAAGCCCCACGAGAAGCTCGGCGATGGGCTGGTCGAGACCGATCGCGCCGTCCTGGACGAGGAGAAGGATCGCGGTGGCGCTGATGCTCTTCCCCGTGGAGGCCAGCGGGAACAGCGTCGCCGCGCTCGTCGGGACGCCCAGCTCGACGTTCGCCTGGCCGTACGCGGCCAGCTTCGTCGTTTCGCCCGCTCGCACGACCGCCAGGACCAGGCCGGGGATCGCATGGCGGGCCATCTCGGCCTCGATGAGGGCGTCGATGGAGTCGGCCGCGGTCGGGGCGGGAGCGGCGGTCGCGGGCCCGGCGGCGAGCCAGGCGACCATGACGGCCAACGCGCCGAGTGCTCGGAAGCGTCGCATCCCGGGGCCTACGAGGCGATCGGCGATCGGTTTCTCCGGCCGAGCGTCGATCCGCGCGCTATCCGCCCGCGGACCGTACGTCGACCAACACCGACCCGGATGCCCCGCCCACGGTCGCCGTCACGGTAACGGTGGACGGGGTCACTCCCGTCCCGGTCGCGCGGGTCGCGTCGGCCGGGTCCACCGCCAACGTGAGACCGGCCGTCGACGACCATGCGATCGCGCACCCGGTCACGGGGAGGGAGTTGCCCGACGCGTCCTTGGGGATCGCCTGGAGCTCGGTCGTCTGGCCGACCTCGATGACCCCGTCCGAGATCGCGATCTGCACGTGAGCGATCGGCGGGCAGGTTCCGTCGGTGAAGAACCGGATCGTTCCGCTGCCGGAGACCTCGCCGACCGAGGCGGTCACGACCGCGTCGGCCTCCACGAGCGACCGGACGTCCGCCTGATGGGGATTGAACGCATAGGGAGTGGCCGTCACATTCGGGTCGCTCGTCGACCACTCGATCACCGCCAGGCGCTCGTGGCCGCCCTGCGCGTTCCGCGCGGTGGCGCTGAACCGCATCGTGCGCCCGACCGGGAGGGTCGTCGTGGTCGGCAGCACGTGGACCGTGGCGACGCTGGGGGCGTGGAAGACGACGTTGCTTCCCCCCGACACGGGCCCGTCGGGTGTCTCGACCGTCGCGCGCACATGGGTGGGCCCGGCGACCGCGGAGGTGACCTCCGCCTGGTTCGGCTGGCCGGCCACCGGAGTGATCGTGAGGTCGGCGTTCGCGCTCTCCCACGCGACCGGCTCGTCGACCGGCGTGCCCGACGCGGTCCTCGGCATGGCGGTCAGGAGCACGGAATCCCCCGTCCGTATCGTGATCGAGGCGGGGGACACGTCCACGGAAGCGACCTGCTGCACCACGGGGATCTCCGTGTCCGGCGGCGGCTCAGAGGGGCCGCCGCTCCCGCAGCCCGGGAGGAACAGGAGAACGACACCGGCAAGCTGGACGATTCCCCGCATGAGCCTTTTCGTCGAACGGCCCGCAACGCCCGTCTCGCGTGAATTTGCCGCCATGGAACACAATCTCCCCACACAATGCGGCGTACGCCAGATCATAGATGTAGCAAGCGGTGGAGGGGCATCCCGAGGTTCTTGCCCAGTGTGGGCTGTCAGGGTCCACGGCCGGACCGCTCTGACCCCGTCGCTTCCCAGGGCTCATGGCCGACTCCTTGCACACGCTGGGGCGTTCATTCTGTCGCGATGCGCAATAATTGACACCTGTAACGTTACAGGGTACACTCCATCGTGATACGATCCTTTCGCGACCGGGACACCAGATCGATCTTCGAGGGCGCGGACACGAAAGGAGCCCGCCGAAGATTGCCGACCCGGCTCTGGCGAAAGGCTCGCGCGAAGCTAGACCAGATCGATTCCGCGACCGACGTCGTCCAGCTCGCCACTCCCTCGAATCGACTCCACTCCCTGGCGGGCGATCGAGCCGGTCAGCTGGCGATCCGGATAGACCCGCAGTATCGCGTGTGCTTCGAGTGGAGCGAGGGAGACGCCTGGAATGTCGAGATCACGGACTACCATTGAGGAACGGTCGATGACGTATCCACGCAGAAGCTCCAAGCGACCACCCAGCCATCCGGGCTTCGTCGTCAAACTCGAGCTTGAAGAGCTGGGCATGAGCATCACCGCGGCAGCACTGCGACTCCATATCTCGCGGCGCACGCTCAGCGAGCTCGTAAACGAGCGGCGCGGCATGAGCCCCGAGATGGCTCTGAAGCTGGGGCGGTTCTTCGGAAACGGTACCGAGCTCTGGATGAATCTGCAGACGCGCTACGATCTCTGGGGCGTGGAGAACGATCCCGTAGCTCTCCGGGAAGCGGCGGAAGTGGAACCTGCCCTGACTTGAAAAGGGGGACGGCAGGCTGCCGCCTCAACTACTCCACCTGCTTCGCAAGCTCGATCGCCTGAATCCCCCGGGCGACCACCCGGACCCCCGAGACAAGACGATCGACGGTGGCCCCCCGCCAGCCCCGGTGCAACCCACAGGTTCCTGACGCCCTCACGCGCTAGACTAGCCGCCCGTGAACGCGCCCCCGACCGGCAACGCCATCCGCCTGCGCGGAATCGTCAAGCGCTTCGGCGCCATCCAGGCCGTCGACGGGCTCGACCTCGACGTGCCGTACGGCACCTGCGTCGGACTCCTGGGTCCGAACGGGGCGGGCAAGTCGACCACGATGAAAGCGCTGACCGGACAGGTCATCGCCGACGCGGGGACGCTCGAGGTGCTGAGCCACCCGCTGCCGGAGGGCTCCAAGGAGTCGCGGGCGGAGATGGGCGTCGTCCCCCAGCTCGACAATCTGGACACGACGCTCACCGTGCAGCAGAACCTGCTGGTCTTCACCTATCTCTATCGCGTCGCCGGCAGGGAGCGCGCCCAGGCCATCGAGCGCGCGCTGGCGATCGCGAACCTGGCCGCGCGGCGGGGCGCCAGGGTCGACCAGCTCTCCGGCGGCATGCGCCGGCGGCTCCTCATCGCCCGGGCGCTCCTCCATACTCCGCGGCTCATGCTGCTCGACGAACCCACCGTCGGCCTCGATCCCCAGATCCGCCAGGAGCTTTGGTCCCTGATCGACCGCCTGCGATCGGAGGGGATGTCGATCCTCATGAGCACGCATTACATCGAGGAGGCCGAGCGGCTCTGCGACAGCGTCACGATCATGGCGCACGGCAAGGCAGTAGCGGTCGGCCCGCCCGCCGAGCTGATCCGCGCCCACGCCGGCACCGAGGCGGTCGAGGTCTACGGGGCCCCCGACACCCTCGCCGAGGTGGCAGCCGACGCGCGGGGGCGCGGCTGGAAGACCCGACGGACGGGCACCTCCGTGACCGTGCTCAGCGAGAAGGATCCGGTCACGCTGGAGGGACTCCGCCGCAAGCCCAACCTCGAGGACGTGTTCGTCCTCCTGACCGGCGAGGAGATCGAGGGATGACGGCGCCCAGGCGCCTCCGCCGGATCGAGCCGCGCGCGCTCGCGGGCGTGCTCGTCCGGGAGATCGTCAACTATTCGTCCTACTGGCGCTCGTCGACCTTCGCCTCGATCGTCGACCCCACGATCTACCTGCTGGCCTTCGGCTTCGGCTTCGGCTCGCTCGTCCTCGAGGTGGCGGGCTACGAGTACCTCGAATTCATCGGTACGGGCATCGTCGCCACGACCGTCATGTTCGCCGGCACCTTCCCCGCCATGTACTCCGTGTTCGTCAAGTACCAGTTCCAGCATACCTACGACGCGATCCTCGCGGCCCCGGTGGACACCGAGGAGATCGTGACCGGCGAGGCGCTCTGGATCGCGCTCCGGGTGGGCATCTACGGCACCGTGCCCGTGCTCGTCACGATGGTCTTCGGCCTGGCGCCGACGTGGGGCATGCTGCTCGTGCCCTTCATCGCGGCGCTCGCCGGCTTCGGCTGGGCCGCCTTCGGCATCTTCATCGCCGGCAAGGCGAAGACGATCGAGAGCTTCTCATACTGGCAGAGCGGGCTCCTGACGCCGCTCTTCCTGGTGGCGGGGACGTTCTTCCCGCTGGAGGGGCTCCCCCGCTGGGCGCAGGTGCTGGGGAAGCTCAATCCCCTCTACCACTGCGTGCAGCTCGTGCGGAACTCGGTCTTCCTGACGCTCGGCGTCGAGGACCTCGGCCACCTCGCGTTCCTGATTGCGTTCGGCCTCGTCGCCTGGCTCTTCGCCATCCGCTACATGCGGCGGAAGCTCATCCTCTGATCCGTCGCCAGCTCCGGGCTCGTACTTCACTATGGCTCTTGTATGGCGTAGAAGTACCGACCCCTCCGGTGAACAGTGCTCCATTGCGAATGACCGGTTGACTGGAGAAGAACCAGAGTATGAGCCTGGTCAGAGCGTCAGCCCTCGCTCCCCGCTGGCCCAGTTACAACACATTGACTGCTGGCCGCGCACACACAAGTTTGAGTTACTGGGTGGCCGTCCGGCTCCCACCTCGCCCGACGCGCGCGTCGATAACGCGCTGACGGTACGGTTCGGGGCCACAAGTCCGGTCACACCATCTCTCAGCCAGGGAGGCACGAATGCAGAGACTGTGGGTCGCAATGGTGCTGGTCGCGCTCGCCGGATGCTCCGAGATGACGGGGCCGGCGCCGAGCGTGTCCGAGATCAACGGCGACGAGCGGATGCTCGCCGTGGTGCGCGAGATGCAGCGCGCCAACCCCGACGTCGAGTACATCGACGTCATGGTGCGGGCCATGTACGCCGAACACGGACAGATAGAAGCAAGTGGACCGGCGGCACCCGAACCGTTCCGGATGGATGGCTCGCGCGAGCTCGGCCTATCGGCCTACCCGGCCGACTACTACGACCCGGACTGTAACTGGGACCAGCTCTACATCGCGGCCGGCCGGTGCGCGCTCGAGGGGGCCGGGGCCTACGCGATCTGGCCCTTCAAGGACCCGTACAGCTCGACGGCGATCGCGACGGCGGTTGCGGGTCTGTGCTACTACCAGGCCTACAACGACTACTGCATCGAGGCGATGCCGCCCGAAGGCGGAGGCGGCTCCTGGTGAACGCTCTGCTCCTCGTAGGGTCGCTGGTGGTCCTCGGGGTGCTGCTGTACGTCTTTGTGCGGATCATCAACCGCGTGAGGCCTCCGCGGTGAAAGCGAGGAGGGGGGCCCGAAGGCCCCCCTCTCTCCGCTTCCATCCTCGTCGCTCGCCGTAGCGCCGATCGGCACGCAGGACAGGCAAGGAAGTAGAACCCGCTCCCATCCTCGCGCTCCACCGTGAAGCTCTCAAAGGTTCCCAGCGGATCGTACTCGAAGTTCGCGGGACAGCGCGCACAGCATCCTGACCTCCATCTCGCCGTCCACCGCCTCGGCCGGCATTTTCCACGTACAGGGGCGGCGGGTCCGGCGCCGGCGCGAAGGCGGCCGAGACGCCCGCAAGGATCAGGGGCCAGATATTGCCGTCCTCCTCGAGCGCCCGCCACATCTCGGCCGCCGACCGGTAGTCCGCCATCCGCTCCCAGAGCGCGGGGTCGACGGTCCCCCGGACTCCTGACCGTGCAGTCGAACGAACCCGAGAGGGTGACTACTCGCGCTCGAGCCGGGCGTCGATCCAGGGCAGGATCCTGGTCGCCATCCGCTCCCGCATGCGGTTCCGGTGGTCCCCCGCATACACCTCGTAGACGTGCGGGACCTCGAGCGCCTCGAGGGAGTCCGAGAACGCCTTGGTGGCGGCCGGGATGTGCGCGAACTCGTCGCCGAACGCGGTGTCGAAGCCGAGCCCGCGGAGGGACCGCAGGGCCTCGACCCGCTCGGCCACGTGCGCGAGCGGGAGCGCTGCCGCGATTCGCTCGGCCGCCGGGGTCGTCACCACCTCGCCATCGACCACCTCGGCCGGCAGCTCGATATACAGCGGCGGCGCGTCCGGGGCCGGCGCGAAGGCGGCAGACACGCCCGCGAGGATCAAGGGCCAGATGTCACCCTCCTCCTCGAGCGCGGCCCACATCTCCTCCGCCGAGCGGTAGTCCCCCATCCGCCGCCAGAGCGCGGGGTCGGCGGTCGCCTCCCCTTGGAGATCCCCCTCCAGGCAGCAGAGGCAGCAGGGGTTCATCCCCCAGGCGACCGAGAAGACCTCGGGGTAGTCCATGGCGAGCCGGATCGCCCCCAGGCCGCCCATCGAGTGGCCCAGGATCGCGCGGCTCTCCCGCGCCGGGATCGTCCGGTAAGTGGCGTCGACGTGGGCGACCAGGTCCCGGGCGATGAAGTCCGCCCAGTTCCCCGTGACCGGCGAGTTCGCGTAGTAGCTTCCCCCGTAGGCGTTCCGGCCGTTGGGCATGACGACGATCGCGGGCCCGATCTCCCCCGCCGCGATCAGGCTGTCCATCGTCGCCTGGATCGTCATCCCGTCGTACACGGGCTCGACCCAGACATGGGGGGAATCAAGGACGCCGTGGAGGAGATAGATGACAGGGTAACGGTGGTCTAGCGACTCGTCATAGCCGGGTGGGAGGTAAACCAAGGCCGACTGGTGCTCGAGATCGCCGAGGAGGTTACCGGCGAGGGAGGACGCCGGAACCGTGTCCGCGACCATTCGGGCTACGGGTTGAGCCTGCAGGGGAGGAGTCAAGAAGGTTAGAGCGACTGACAGCATTATGCGAGATCCGAGCGAGGGCAGGTGCATGGGTGTCCTTGGCTAGAGCAAGAGTTGGGACTCCACCCTCCATACGTTTCCTCGCCAGCCTGGTTTCCGGCTCTCCAACTGTGTTAGGGCTCTTAACTGTTGGCCAACAAAAGAAGTGCCTGAATCCGCGTGATATGGGATACGCTCCCAATCTTTTCTCTGTTTTAAGAGCTTCAAACTGGCAAAGTCTTAGCTGAACGATTGGTGGAACTCGACTGCGGATTCAGGCTCTTAATTATCGGATGGCCCTCAGCTGCCGCACATCGGACTCTTTCTCTTCGGTCAACCCGAGCTTTCTTGCCCTCTGTCCCTCAAGTGGTTCATCAATAGGTTGCTTAATGATCGACGAACCCTCACCAACAACTCTCTCCAAGAAAAGCGGCACCAAGGATGGATCAAACTGGCTCCCAGAAAATTTTACGAATTCCCCTTTCACCTTATCTAAGTCAAGGGCCCTTCTATACACACGACTAGTAGTCATAGCGTCGAATGCGTCCGCCAATAGGATAATTCGCGATCCGAGCGGTATCTGCTCGCCCTGCAGCCCGTGGGGATATCCAGTTCCGTCCCAGTTCTCATGGTGATGCCGGATCATAGCCTCGATCTCACCTCTGAAGTATGTCACTTGATTAGCAAGATCGGCGCTTACAACTGAATGAAGCCTTACAAGCCTCCGTTCCTCTTCGGTCAATTTTCCTGCCTTTCGAACTATTCCAGAAAGATCTAGATGAATTTTTCCTAAATCATGTAGATATGCAGCTAGTTCGATCTTCTCGGTTTCAGTCGGAGAGAGCTTAAGAGCCTCACAAAGTTGCCGCGAATACGTTGCGACACGATCAGAGTGTCCGGCTGTATAGGCATCGTGCATTTCGATAATCTTAATTAGCGTTCGGACGGTCTCTCGGTATGTCTGTTTGAGCTGTAGATATTGGCTATATGCCACACGCACCATCATAATCGGCAACATGACCAAGACCAGCCCAATCAACCAGAGCTCCTGATAGGCAAACGCGACTGCGAGTGCGATCGGCGCAGACATAAGTTCGTACACAAAGGCCCACTGGAAATTACGTTGCCAGAATCGATGGGGTGCCTCGCGATAGATCAGCGCTGCACCGATGCTGACCAGCCACGTGTTGGTCAACCAATAGACAAGGGCAGCTAGGCCAAACGCGGCGAAAAAGAGAACACTTCCATGAAGCTCATGAGTTCCATTTAGAGCTTCAAAGGTCATCGCGCCAAGTAAAACGCTTATGGCTGTTTGAATCCCATTAAAAATAGCCTTGAGGGGTTTTCTTCGTTGAACGACACTCTCAGAGAAAAGTGTCGCGACTAAAGCTACAGTCGAAGCCCAAACGGGCTCAAACAAAACCAAGAGCGCCCAAAAAACAGTTCCTGAAAGACCCAAAAACGCATTGCCAAAGGGAACCTCTAGCGGGTACCTGTCAGAGAGGATTGCTAAAAGCGCGAAGACACAAAGCCCAATCGCAATTCTATAATCAAGTGGGAGTTCAGCTGGTGCGAGTAGGACAGCACCGGTCCACGCACTGACCAGAAGACCCGTAAAAAGATTAAGGCTGGTCTCTGTTCCTGGGGTGGAGACGGATTTTTGTTCCACGCTCATGGTATAGGGGGCCGATCTCGTGGCTAAAGGTTTATCCGTTAGCCGAGGAGTGCGGTGGTACCGAACCGCATCAGGAACTGAAGCAGCGCCAACAGCTTGGCGAAAAGTGCCGGGCTGTTACTGACGACTGGCGAAATCACCGATGGAGCCAGCATGAGCGTCACCTCCTTCTTGAGGACAACTGGCCCCGTTCCGCT
>DATFFS010000306.1:0-4433 GCA_035249945.1 Gemmatimonadota bacterium | reverse complement strand
GGGGCGCGACGGGGATCGCCGGCAGGCGCTGGTCGACGAGGTCGCGCGTCTCGCGCACGTTCCCGCCGCCGACGTCCGGCCGGAGAGCCGGCTGGCCGACGACCTGGGACTCGACTCCCTCCAGGCGATCGAGCTCCTCCTGTACCTCGACCACGCGCTCGGCGTCTCGCTCGACGACGAGACCGCCGCCCGGATCGAAACCGTGGGGCAGCTCCTCGACGAGGTCCCCGCGGCGACGCGGCCGGAGCCTCCGCGGCGGCCCCGCGCGGCTACCACCGTGCGCTCGGCGCTCCCCCACCACGAGCGGCCGGTCATCGACCGGGCGCTATTCGGATCGTTCCGCGCCGGGCTCAAGGCCCTCTATCGCGGCTACTTCGACCTCGAAGTGCGCGGGGCCGAGCGGATCCCCGCCGAGCCCCCGTACATCCTGGCGGCGAACCACTCCAGCCACCTCGACGCTCCGGCCGTGCTGGCGGCGATCGAGCTCGCGCGGGGCAGCGAGGCCGCGCGGCGGCTCCACGTGCTCGGCGCGCGCGACTACTTCTTCGACACGCCCCTCAAGCGGTGGTTCTTCAGCACCTTCCTGAACGTCGTGCCGATCGAGCGCGAAGAGACGTCGCTGGCGGGCCTCAGGATGGTCAAGCGGATCCTGTCGTCGGGGGAGTCGGCGCTCATCTTCCCGGAGGGAACGCGCTCGCGGACCGGCGAGATCGACGCCTTCAAGCCCGGCCTGGGCCTCCTGGCGCGTGAGCTCGAGGTGCCGATCGTTCCGGTTCACATCGGCGGCACGTTCCCCGCGCTGCCCGCGGGCAAGGTCGTGCCGCGGCCGGGGAAGGTAGTGGTCGCGTTCGGCGAGCCGGTGACGATGGACGCCTACCGCAGCGACGGCGCGCCGAACAGGGACGAGGTGTACCGCCGGATCGCAGCCGACGTCCGCGAGACGATCGTCGAGATGGGCCGCGCGGGAAACGGCGCGCAAGACCCCCGTCTCCGCGACCGCCGGCGATCAGGGATCGAACGCGAGGAATGACGCGCGCGGCCTTTTTCGATGTCGACGGAACCGTGGTGGCCGGCGACATCGTGCGCTACGGCGTCGAGATCCGCACGATGGACCGCTCGCGCCTCGGCCGCGCGGCATGGATCGCGGGCTTCCTGCCGCGCGTGCCGTGGCTGCTGGCGCTGGACGCCTGGCGCCGCACGGCGTTCCAGCGCTCCTTCTACCGCGTCTACCGTGGCCTGCCGGTCGACGAGCTCGAGCGCCGGGCGCAGGCGCTGTTCAGCGCCTACATCGAGCCGCGGATCTTTCCCGCGGCCATGGAGCGGATGGAGCGCCACCGCGCCCGCGGCGACCGGGTCGTCCTGATCACCGGGTCGGTGGAATCCATCGTGGCGCCGCTCGCCGAGCACCTGGGCGTCTCATCGGTGATCGCCCCGCGCCTGGCGGTCGAGGACGGCCGCCTGACCGGCGAGCTCGAGGGGCCGCCGATCGCCGGCGAGCGGAAGGCCGAGAAGATGGCCGCCTTCGCCGCGGAGCACGGGATCGATCTCGAAGCGTCGGTCGCCTACGGCGACAGCGCCGACGACCTGCCGATGCTCGAGCGCGTCGGGCGCGCCGGCGTCGTCAACCCGCGCGGACGCCTGCTGGATCACGCGATGGCGCGGAACTGGGAGATCCTGTACTGGGAGATCGACGGATGATCGGTTTCTCCACGATTGCAATGTGGTCAATACCTCCAGAAAGACCCCGACTTCCTCTCGGTCCGGCACGGCCGGCCGCACGTCTCCGCGGAGACGGCCAGCCGGCCGGCCGCGAGACGGGGCGCGGGAACGCATCGAGGTCTGCCTGAAGGCGCTTGAGTACGTGAAGAGCGTGCCCCGCTACCTGGCCGCGCGCTACGTGGGGAGCCGGATCGAGCGGCTCTACACCTCTGGCTTCTCGACCGTGCGGCTGGCGGACGTCGAGCCGCCGCCGCTGCCGGGTGCGCGCTGGGCGCGTGTCCGGCCGATCCTGGCCGGCATCTGCGGCTCGGATCTCGCCACGATCACGGCGCAGGGCACGACCTACTTCTCGCCCTTCGTATCGACGCCCTTCGTCTTCGGGCACGAGGTCGTGGGCGAGGTGGTCGAAACGGGCGCGGAGGTGAAGCGCGTCGCGGTCGGGGACCGGGTCGCGCTCTCGCCCCCGCTCCACTGCGAGGTGCGCGGGATCGAGGAGCCCTGCGCCGAGTGCCGCATCGGAAACACCGGCCACTGCACGAACGTGACCGCCGGCGCGCTCTCCCCCGGCATCCAGACCGGCTACTGCCGCGACACGAGCGGCGGCTGGAGCGGGTCGCTCGTCGCGCACGAGATCCAGCTCCACCGCGTGCCGGCGGGCGTCTCGGACGAGGCCGCGGTCCTGATCGAGCCCCTGTCCTGCTGCATGCACGCGGTCGAGCGCGCGGCCGTGCCGGACGACGGCACCGCGGTCGTTCTCGGCTGCGGCACGATCGGGGCGCTGACGATCGCCGCGCTCCGCGCCGCCGGCTCGCGCGCCCGGGTCGTCGCCGTGGCCAAGTACCGCCACCAGCAGGAGACCGCCAGGCGCCTGGGCGCCGACGTCGTGCTCGGCACCGGCCGGACGATGCGCGAGGACCTCGCCCGCGAGCTAGAGGTGGAGCTCCACCCCACGGAGCTGGGCGGCCCGACATCGCTCGGCGGCGCCGACGTCACGTTCGACTGCATCGCCACCTCGCGCACGCTCGACGACGCCATGCGCTTTACCCGCGCGCGGGGCGCCGTTATCGTCGTCGGGATGCCGGGCGTCCCCGACGGGGTGGACTGGACCGCGATGTGGCACAAGGAGCTGGACGTGCGGGGGAGCTACACGAGCGACGAGGAGACGTTCGGCCGCGCGGTCGCCACCGCGGCCCGCCTCGACGCCCTCCTCGCTCCGCTGGTCGGCGCCCGCTTCGGGCTCGAAGAGTGGGACGAGGCGCTCCGCTGCGCCCTCCACTCCGGCGAGGCCGGCGTGATCAAGACCGTGTTCGCGCCGGGATCGTGAAGTACCTGACCTACAGCGGCAATGCGCTCATCGCCGCGGACCTCCCCGACAGCGCGACCGTCTATTATCCGCCCGCCGTCATCCGCGGCCTCTCGCGCGAGGAGATCCCGCGCCGGCTGACGGAGGCGCTCGAGAATCCGCTGGGCATGGAGCCCCTGTCGCAGCTCGTCCGCGTGGGGTCCAAGGTCACGATCGCCTTCGACGACAACTGCCAACCCTTTCCCCCAATGCGCCGGCCCGACATCCGGCAGGTCATGATCGAGCAGTTGCTCGAGCTGCTGTACGGCTACGGGGTCCGCAAGCAGGACATCACGCTGCGCTGCGCGGTCGCCCTGCACCGCAAGATGCTGGTGCCCGAGCTGGAGCACATGCTGGGTCCGCGGCTCATGGCCGAGTTCCACCCCCACCAGCTCGCGAACTTCGACGCCGAGGACAGGGACGACATCGTCGACCTGGGAGCGACGCCCCACGGCGAGCCGGTACATACGAGCCGCGCCATCGTCGATTCCGATCTCGTGGTCTACGTCGACACGATTCAGATTCCGCTGAACGGCGGGCACAAATCGGTAGCGGTCGGGTTCGGCACCTACGACTCGATCGCGCCGCACCACAATCCCGCCATGACCGAGGACGTCCCGCACGTCATGCAGCCCGACGGGTCCTGCATGCACGACTCGATCACGCGCATCTCGCGGCAGCTGCAGAAGCACTGCCGCATCATGGTCATCGAGGCGGCGATGAACGGGGCTACCTACCCGGCGCACCTGCGGCACCTCGCCAAGCCGCCCGAGCGGCTGAGCGCGATCGAGAAGGTCGTCCGCGCGGCGACCCCGACCACGATGAAGCCCCTGCCCGAGTCGTGGCGCGCGGGGATCTTCCGCTCGATCAAGAGCGAGTACGCCCCGATCGAGATCAACGCCGGCGCGATCGATCCGGTCCACGCGCGCACGATCGCCGCGATCCGGCCGCAACTCGAGGTCCGCGCGCCGCGCCAGCACGACACGCTGGTCTTCGGGCTGCCGGACCTCTCTCCCTACAGCGTGGGCGCGCGGGTCAACCCCGTGCTGGTCGTCAGCGACGTCCTCGGGTACGTGTTCAACTGGTTCTGGAACAAGCCGTTCATCAAGCCGGGCGGGGTGGTGATCATCCTCAACCCGGTCTTCGAGGTATTCCACGATCAGTACCACGCCGCGTACAAGCGCTTCTGGGAGGAGGTGCTGCCCGCCACGACCGACCCGTTCGAGATGCGGGACAACTTCCAGGAGAAGTTCGCGCGCGACCCCGAACTGGTGGAGGCGTACCGGAATCGCTTCGCGCATCACGGATTCCACCCCTTCACCGTGTGGTACTGGGCGACCTACCCGCTGCGCTACCTGTCCGACACCATCCT
>DATFFS010000305.1:0-4245 GCA_035249945.1 Gemmatimonadota bacterium | reverse complement strand
ATCAGCGCTCGCGAATCCAGCCCCCGAGCAACGCGACCAGCTCCGGATGGAGCTTCAGGTCCTCCTGGGTCGCGTCCGGCGACCAGAGGGCGTGGCCGGCGGCGGGGACCACGCGGATCGTCCGGTCGCCTCCGCCGGATTCCGCGAACGCCCTCTCGAGCCGCTTCACGCTCTCCTCCACCGGAACGTTGTCCGCCTCGTCCTCGGCTCCGTATACGACCAGAGCAGGCACGTCGACCGACTTCCAGTGCGGGATCGGATCGTACGTCAGGGTGAGGCGGATCCAGTCCCAGATGGGGTGGTCCGGCGCGTCGGGAAAACCGGCTGCGATCTCGGCCCAGGGCTTCCCCTCCGCCGCCGCGAGCGCCCCCGCGTACGGCTCCCAGGTGCCCGTCTCGACGTAGCCCTCGGCCAGGCGCTGGATCTCGAGGATCGCCGCGATCCCCTCGTGCGACAGCTCCGCGCGGCGCGCCGTGTTCTCCATCTCGTGGCGGATCTGCTCGGCGAGCGTTACGGCCGCGCCCGACACGTCGACCACCCATGCCACCTCGCCAAGGGTAGCCGCGAGCGGGGCCACGAGACCCCCCTGGCTGAGACCGACAAGTCCGATGCGGCCGTCCTCGACCGCCGAGTGCTCCCGCAATCGTTCGACGCCCGCCAGCGCGTCCCGCGCGAGGACCTCGAACGAGGCGTCCATCCAGTCTCCGCCCGACGCCCCCGATCCCCGCTTGTCCGGCAACAGCGTGGCCACGCCTACGCGCGCCAGCGTCTCCGCGAACGTGCGCGCCCAGAGGTTCGTCCGGTCGCTCTCCCCCGATCCCTGGATGAGGACGGCGCCCGGGAACGGTCCCGCGCCATCGGGGACGTATACGATCCCGGCGAGCGCCACCCCGTCAGCGGCCGCGAACGCGACCTCCTCGACCTGCCAGGTCGAGTCGGACTGGGCCGCGGCGGAACCGGCAGAGAGCGCCAGCGCGACGACCATCGGACCGGCGGTCAGGCGGGCGAGCATGCGGGGCCTCCGGATGCGAGAGAAATGCGGGTCGATCGGCGTCCGGTGAAGGCTAGCGCGACGAGTCGTCCGCGGCTGGATCGCGCGGAGCGGCTCCGGCATCCGCGAAGCCCTGTCGGCGGCGGTATTCGGAGGGCGAGAAGCCGGTGGCCCGGCGGAAGCTGCGCGAGAAGTGGCTGTGGTCGGCGTACCCCAGCCGATGGGCGAGTCGTCCGATGGGCAGCCGGGTCTCGCGCAGCGCCCGGGCGGCGCGCTCGACCTTCAGGCGCCGCGCGTACTCGCCGATCGAGCAGCCGTGGCGGCGCCGAAAGACGCGTGCGAGGTGGACCGGGTGGATCCCGACCTCGGCCGCGATCTCGGCCAGACCCGGGGGATCCCCCTCCGCCGCTCGCAGCATCTCGACCGCGCGCCCGACCCAGCGGGGAGCCGGCCGCGGCGCCGGGGTGTCGAATCGCGTGGCGTCGGCGAGGAGCGCGAGCGCCAGCCCCTCGATCGCGAGGCGCCCCGCGGGATCGTCCGCGCGGAACTCCTCGTAGAGATGGCGTGCGAGCCAGTTCGCCCGCCGGCGGCGGAAGACCACCGATCCCTGCGGAAACCCGCCGGCCAGCTCGCGCATCCGCTCGAGCCATGACGCGTCCAGCTCGACGTTGAAGCAGCGGCTCGGCGTCCGGCCGAAACGGTCGGAGTGTCCGGACCCCGGAGGATGGAAGAGCACGGTGGCCGACCCGCACTCGCGCGTCCGCCGCGCGTCGCGCTCGGTGAACCCGCCACGCAGCACGAGGCAGAAGTACGCGCGCGCGTGGTCGTGTCGCGGCAGGTCCTCGCCGGGCCGGTACGCCGTCTCCGTGAGAAGCAGCCCGTCGATTCGCCGGCGCGCGCGCTCGGCGCCGTAGAAGGTCCCCTGCGGAAGCGTGATCGTCGGCATGGCCACAATATGCGACACCGCGAACGCGAGAACCGCTGCGTCACGGTATGGACCCCTTGCCGATCCGCTTCCCGCGTACCGGCGAGGCACCGCGCGTTCCAGCGCGCTTGTGCCGCGGCCGGCAGATTCCCCGTCCATGCCGCGTTCGTTCCCGCTTCTCCTTCTCGCGCTGGCCGCGCCGGTGCTCGCGATCGCCCAGGAGCCATCCTGGGAGACTACCCGCCTCGACATCGATGTGCGGCTCTTCCCCGCCGAGGAGCGGCTGGAGGGAAGCGCGACGCTGCGCCTGCGGCCGCTGCAGGGGTCCGCATCGGACCTGGAGATCGAAGTCGGGGAGGCGATCGTCATCGGCGCGGTGGAACAGGTTGCCGGTGAGGCGGAGTTCGTCGTCGAAATGGACTCGTCGGCGACGAAGGCCTCGCTCGGCTTCGATCGCCCGATCGAGCCGGACGAGGAGATCGAGTTGCGGGTAGCGTTCGCGAGCGCGGGGCGGGGAAGCCAGATGGTGGTCGACACCACCGCGGCCTTCGCCTCCTGGGCGCGCACCTGGTATCCCATCGCCGGAGGCCACCGCGCTCCCGGCACCACCCGGATCTCGATGCCGCGCGCATGGCGGGCGGTGGCCTCGGGCGGCCTCGCCGATCGGCGGATGCAGGAAGATCGGGCCGTCGAGACCTGGATCAGCGAGCGGCCGCTCGCCCGCTCCTTCGCGGCCGGACCCTACGCGGTGGAAACCCGCTCGATCGGGGAGCGGGCCGTCGCCGTATACCTGCTCTCCCACCGCGATCGCGCGGAGGAGCTGGTGACCGCGCTGGCGGACGTGATGGCGGCCCTGGAGGCACGCTTCGGCCGCTATCCCTACGAGGGATACGCGCTCGCGGAAGTGCCCGCCGAGCTGGCGGAGTGGACCGGCTCGTCGGAGCAAGGGTTCTTCCTGGCCCGCGCCGATGCGCTCGATGGTCCCGTCAACGTCCCGCTGCTCGCGCACGAGCTGGCACACGGCTGGTGGGGGAACTGGGTGCGCGCGGTCGATCCCGGAGCGCTCGTGGTTGGCGAGGCGCTCGCGCAGTACGGCGCCGTGCTGGCGATCGAGTCGCGGGAGGGACGCGAGGCGGCGATCGAGTTCCTGCGCTTCAGCCGTGAGGGCTACAACCCCATCCAGTCCGCGAAGGGGTTCTGGGCCATGAAGCTGGCCGGCCACGACGCGCCGCTCGCCGAGCTCGCGGGCGGCGGCTGGCATCACAACCTCGCCGACGCCAAGGGTCATTGGGTGTACGATATGGTCCGCCGCGAGCTGGGCGACGAGCGGTTCTTCGGCGCGCTCGGCGGCGTGCTCGACGGGCACGGCGGCGGCACGCTGTCGCTCCCGGAGCTGCGGCGGGCCTTCGTCCTGGCCGCATCCGACTCCGCCGGGATGGAGGCCTTCCTCGCCCAGTGGCTGGACCGACCCGGCGCCCCGGTGCTCGACGTCCGCTGGGAGGACGCCAGCGCGGACGGCCGCTACGCCGCGGCGCTCACGATCCGTCAGCGGACGCCCGAGCCGTATCGGATCCGCGTCCCTATCGGCATCGAGTCGACCGCGGGGCTTCGAGTCCACGAGGTCGAGCTCGTCGAGGCCACGACGCGGGTCACGCTCGAGGCGGACGGCCCTCCGACCGGAGTCGTCGAGAACGTGGGCCACCCGCTCCTGCTCTGGGAAGCGGCCTACTGTCCGGAGTGAGCGCTCGCCTCGCGCGCATATTGCTCGATGATCCTCTGGATGGGATCCGGATCGGCGGGGTCCAGGCGGACGTCGGGGACGATCCCGGTCGTCCGGGTGCCTCCTACCGGGAGGTGATCGCTGCCGACGATGGTGGGATATCCGACGTAGAGGCCGGCCTCGGGACAGCCGAAGGAGACGATGTTCACCGTCTGGTAGTCGATGCTGCCGCCGGTCGGCTGGCCGAACAGCGTGACCTTCCCGTTCCGCATCGCCTTCAGCACGAAGGCCTCGGCCGCGCTCACCGTCATCTCGTCGGTCAGGATCGCCACGTTGATCGGATGGTCGGTGGCGACGTCGGCGGAAGATGCCGTTGCCTCCTCGTCGGCGGGAGATGCCGGCTCGTCCTCGAACGGAACGAGCGTTCCCGGCTCCGCCGCGCGCAGCCGTTCGACGAGGCCCGGCGGCGCCCAGCTCGTCCGCTCGAAGAAGGCGACGTTGTCCGCCGACGTCAGCACCGCCGGGGCTCCCTCCTGCAGGTACCGCGCGGGCTGCTTCTCCCGCGTGATCAGGAACGGCATGAGCGCGTTCGTCACGAACGCGCTTCCA
>DATFFS010000304.1:0-10684 GCA_035249945.1 Gemmatimonadota bacterium | reverse complement strand
CACTCCGGTTGACACTCCGAAGCGGCGGCCGTTAGTATAGCCGTTCACGCGGGCCTCCGTCGAGCGACCGCGGCCCTCATCCGGAAGGAATCTCCATGGCATCCAACGGCAAAGTCCAAACGGTCACGGACGAGACGTTCGACGTCCAGGTGAAGGAGTCCGATACGCTTACGCTGGTCGATTTCTGGGCCGAATGGTGCGGTCCCTGCAAGATGATCGCGCCCACCGTCGACGAGCTCGCGCACGAATACGAGGGGCGTCTGAAGGTCTGCAAGGTCGACGTCGACGAGAACCAGCGCACCGCGCAGCAATACGCGGTCCGCTCGATTCCGAGCCTCCTCTTCTTCAAGGACGGAAAGGTCGTCGAGACGATCGTCGGGGCGGTGCGCAAGCAGCGTCTCGAAGAGGTGATCGAAGCCCATATTTAGTGGGCGATCGCGCTCGAACGACGTGAGGCGAGGGCCCGCTGCCGCTTCGGCGGCCGCGGGCCTTCTCGCTGCGGAGGCCCCATGCCAGAGTGGTTCAAGAACGGGTTCGTCCGGCTGTTGAATCCGGTCGTCGATACACTCGTCCGCAACCGGGTGCATCCCAACATCATCAGCTCGTTCGGATTTCTCGTCACCCTCGCCGGCGCGATCCTGATCTTCCAAAGGTCGATCATCGCCGGCGTGGTCGTGTTCCTGCTCGGGGGGATGATGGACATCCTGGACGGCCGGGTAGCCCGCGAGACGGGACTGGCCTCGAAGTTCGGCTCGTTCTACGACTCCACGCTCGACCGGGTCTCGGAGATCGTCGTGTATTTCTCGCTCTACGCGTATTTCCGTCCACTGCCGAGCTTCTGGTGGGTGGGCTACGTGGTGATCCTGGCGATGGTCGGATCGCTGATGGTGTCCTACACGCGCGCCAAGGCCGAGGCGTTGGGGGTGGATTGCAAGGTGGGTACGATGCAGCGGCCCGAGCGGGTGGTCCTGCTGGGGGTGGGCGGCCTGCTGATCCCCGTCTTCGATCTGATCGCTCCGGAGTGGCGGTTCGCGCCGCTGCTGCTGGCCCTCGGCCTGATCGCCGTGCTGGCCAACATCACCGCCCTGGAGCGCATCTATTCCGTCTACAAGGTTGCCCGGGGGGTTCCCCTGGACGGGGCGATCCCGGCGCCGAATCGACACGCGAAGAAAGGATGAACAAAGGGATGAAGGAAGAGAAGCGGAAATCGGGTCCCAGGGCCCTCCAGCAGGTGCGTCCGGAGCCCACGGAGATCGCACCCGCCGGGGGCAAGCTCGGCATTCTGCTGGCCGGCATGGGCGCGGTGGCGACCACGTTCATCGCCGGCGTGGAAGCCGTGCGCAAGGGCTCGGCGAAGCCGTTCGGATCGCTGACGCAGATGGGGACCATCCGGCTGGGCGGCCGCCCCGAGAAGCGCGTACCGAAGATCAAGGACTTCGTTCCGCTGGCGGACCTCGATCAGCTGGTCTTCGGGGGTTGGGACATCTTCCCGGACACGGCCTACGAGTCTGCCGCAAACGCGGGCGTCCTCGAGCGCGCGCAGATCGACGGGCTCAAGGACTTTCTCGACGGCATCCAGCCGATGAAGGGCGCATTCGACCAGCGCTACGTCAAGAAGCTCAACGGCACGTACGTGATCGAGAGCAAGTCGAAGCGCGAGTGGGCGAACCAGCTGATCGAAGATATCGCCCGCTTCAAGGAGGAGAACGGCTGTGACCGGCTGGTCATGGTGTGGTGCGGATCGACCGAGGTGTTCCTGGAGCCGACCGCGGTCCACGATTCGATCGCGTCGTTCGAGAAGGGACTGGACGCGAACGACGAGGCGATCCCGCCGTCGATGGTCTACGCCTATGCTGCCATCAAGAGCGGGATCCCGTACGCCAACGGCGCGCCCAACCTCTCGGCCGACGTGCCCGCGCTGCTCGAGCTCGCCGACCAGAACGGCGTGCCGATCACGGGCAAGGACTTCAAGACCGGGCAGACCCTGATGAAGACGATCCTCGCTCCGGGCTTCAAAGCGCGGCTCCTCGGCATCCAGGGCTGGTACTCGACCAACATCCTCGGCAACCGCGACGGCGAGGTGCTGGACGACCCGGAGTCGTTCAAGACCAAGGAAGAGTCGAAGCTCGGGGTGCTCGACTACATCCTCCAGCCGGAGCTCTATCCCGACCTCTACGGCGACATCTCGCACGTCGTGCGCATCAACTACTACCCGCCGCGCGGCGACAACAAGGAGGGCTGGGACAACATCGACATCTTCGGGTGGCTGGGATACCCGATGCAGATCAAGATCGATTTCCTGTGCCGCGACTCGATCCTCGCGGCGCCGATCGCGCTCGACCTGGCGCTGTTTCTCGACCTGGCCTCGCGCGCCGGGATGAGCGGCATCCAGGAGTGGCTCTCGTTCTACTGGAAGAGCCCGATGACGCTGCCCAGCCTCTATCCCGAGCACGATCTCTTCATCCAGCTGATGAAGCTCAAGAACACGCTCCGCCACCTGATGGGGGAGGAACAGATCACGCATCTCGGGCTGGAGTACTACGAAGATTGAGACTGAGGTGCGGTGATCGCAGGCGAACGGGGGCGCGGTGTGGCGTGCTGGCTGCGCTCCTGGCCTGCACCCCCTCGGTGACGGCTCAGACCGCTGACCCGGGCGTTCCCGCCATTCCCGCCGACGGCTACGAGCGCCAGCCGGGGCTCGACGTCCTCCACTACGAGATCGCGATCGAGATTCCCGCCGAGGGCGCTCTAATCGCGGGCCGGACGGCGGTCCTCTATCAGGCGGTCGTCAACGACCTCTCCCTTGTGGCGCTCGATCTGGGCGCCGCCATGGTCGTCGACAGCGTGACGGTGGACGGCCGGCCGACGGAGTTCGCGCGCGACGGCGACCGGCTCACGCTCCAGGTCTCGACGCCGGCCGGAGGGCGAGCCGAGGCGGTCGTGTGGTACCACGGCGTCCCCGCCGACGGGCTCATCGTGGGGCTCGATCGCCACGGGGGACGCTCCGCGTTCGCCGACAACTGGGCCGACCGCGGGCACCAGTGGTTTCCCTCCGTCGACCATCCCTCCGACAAGGCCACTGTCGAGTTCGACGTGGTTGCCCCCGCCGCGCTGGAGGTGGTGGCGAACGGGGTGCTGCTCGAGCGCACGGACCTGGGCGCCGGGCGTGCGCGTACACGCTGGATGGAGTCCACGGAGATCCCGGTGTACGGCATGGTGATCGGAGCCGCCGACTTCGCCGTCGAAACGGCGGGCGAAGTCGACGGGATCGAGGTCACCCACTGGACCTTCGTCGAGGACTCCGCCGCCGGAGCAGTGGCGTTCTCACGCTCGACCGAGATCCTGGCGTTCTACGACTCGCTCTTCGGCCCGTATCCCTACGAGAAGCTCGCCCACGTGCAGTCTGCCACGAAGTTCGGCGGCATGGAGAACCCGGGCGCCATCTTCTACAGCCAGAACCAGATCGGGACCGCGCTGGCGGCCGACACGGCAGGGCGCGAGGCCCTGACGAGCCTGGTCGCGCACGAGACGGTCCATCAGTGGTTCGGCGACGCGGTGACGGAGGCCGACTGGAACCACCTATGGCTCTCCGAGGGGTTCGCCGAGTACTTCGACGCCGTCTTCTTCGAATTCCATGGGGGCATCCATGGCCGCGGGCCGGCCGAGCTCGCGCGACAGATGCGTACGCGGACGGCCGCCGTCCGCGAGCTGGAGTCAGCCGGGCCGCAGGCCATCTACCAGCCGGACGTCGGGCCGGGGGAGTACGCCCAGCTCCTCGACGCCGAGAGCTACGAGAAGGGTGCATGGGTGCTCCACATGCTGCGCCGGCTGATTGGCGACGAGGCGTTCTTCCAGGGCGTGCGGGACTACTACGCGACCCTGAGGGGCGGAACGGCGTGGACGGCCGACTTGGCGCGCGTCATGGAGGAAGCGTCGGGACGGCCGCTGGGCTGGTTCTTCACGCAGTGGATCGTCCGGCCGGGTATGCCCGTCCTGTCGGCCTCGGTGGTGGATGGAAGCGGTGGCCGCAGCCTCCGGGTCGAGCAGCTCCAGCCCGGCGAGCCCTACCGTCTGGTGATCGATGTCGAGTTGCGCGCGGCCGGCCGGTCGGTGCGCCGCACGGTGGAGATGAACGGCCCCTCCGCGGAGATCCCGCTCGATCTCGAAGGACCCCTGGAGATGACCCTCGACCCGGATGGGTGGCTCCTCTTCGAGCCGGGCTCCTAGACCTTCCGCGGCTTGAGTTTGGCCCTCTCACGGACGATATTCCGGCCGGTGCAGAGTGCCTCTCGACGCGAACCGGGACGCAAGCAGCGTCGCGGCCTCCTGGTGACGTTCGAGGGGGGCGAGGGAAGCGGGAAGTCGACCCAGATCGAGCGACTGGCCGATTTCTTGCGCGCCGGAGGGCACGAGGTCGTCACGGCCCGCGAGCCGGGTACCACGCAGGTGGGAGAGGCGGTGCGGGAGCTCCTCCTCCGTACCGCGCGCGAGGACCTGACGCCCGAATCCGAGCTGGCCCTGTTCCTGGCCGCCCGCGCGGAGCTCGTGGCGGAGGTCGTTCGGCCCGCCCTGGAGACGGGCGGGATCGTGCTGCTCGATCGGTACGGCGATTCGTCGGTCGCCTATCAGGGATACGGCCGGGGGCTGGCTCCGGACCGCGTGAAGGCGCTCAACGCGTTCTTCACGCGCGATCTGACGCCCGACCTCACGGTGCTGATCGACGTCCCCGCGGAGGCGTCCGCGGAACGGTCGAGGAACCGGCCGGCGGACCGCATCGAGCGTGCCGGGCGATCGTTCCATGGCAGGGTGCTGGACGGCTACCGGGAAATGGCACTGAACGAACCGGAACGGTTCGTCGTTTTGGATGGTACAGAGCCTATAGATTCGGTGCAGTCAGCGATCCGCGGCGCGGTTCTGGAAGCCCTGGCCGAGCGGATCCCAACTTCAAGGACGGAATCCTCATGATCAGAAAGCGGATCGGGTCCCTGTTCATCGTCCTGTTCTTTCTCGCCGTCCTGACCGGCGGGCTCATCTACGACGACCTGTCCGCGTCCAGCGAGGACGATCCCTACCAGGCGATCAAGCTGCTGAACGAGACGATCCACCAGGTCTCCGACAAGTACGTCGACTCGATCCCTTCGGACAGCCTTTACCTGCGCGCCCTCAACGGGATGCTCCTGTCCCTCGATCCGTACTCCCAGCTCCTGACGCCGAAGGACTACGAGGACCTGCAGATCCACACGCAGGGGAACTACGAGGGCCTGGGGATCCGTATCGACATCGTGGATCAGATCCTCACGGTGATCTCCCCCATCGAGGGCACGCCGGCGTACAGGGCCGGGCTGCTGCCCGGCGATCGCATCGTGGTCGTCGACGGGACTCCGACCAAGGGCTGGACCGAGGAGCGCGCGGTACAGGAGCTGCGCGGGCCGCGGGGCAGCGAGGTCACATTGTCGATCGCCCGCGAGGGTCTGGAAGAGCCGCTCGACATCACGATCGAACGCCAGCCGATCTCGCTGTCGGCCGTTCCCTACGCGTTCATGCTCGAGGAGGGAATCGGCTACGTGAGGTTCACGCAGTTCTCGGAGCACGGCAGGGACGAGATCCGCGAGGCGGTCCGGGACCTGGAGAAGCAGGGGATGCGAAGCCTGGTCCTCGACCTGCGGGACAATCCCGGCGGCCTGCTCGACCAGGCGATCGAGGTCACCGACCTGTTCCTGCCGCGCGGCGCGGAGATCGTGGCCACCCGCGGCCGGATGTCCGAATCGGACAGGGTGTACAACGCGCGCGACAACGACGATTTCTCGGTGCACCCCATGATCGTGCTCGTCAACAAGGCCAGCGCGTCGGCGAGCGAGATCGTCTCCGGGGCGCTTCAGGATCACGACCGGGCGCTGCTCGTCGGGCAGACGACGTGGGGCAAGGGACTCGTCCAGAGCCTGTTCCCGCTGGATGACGGCTACTTCCTCAAGCTGACGACCGCCCGTTACTACACCCCGAGCGGGCGCAGCATCCAGCGCGACGAGACGCTGGACATCGATTTCGGCAGCATGTGGTGGCCGAGCGAGGTGGCGCCGGCGGAGGAGAGAGACATCATCGCGATGCCCGGGGAAGGCGCCGAGGGTGATATCCCCGACAGCCTGGTGTTCCAGACCGACATGGGCCGCACCGTATACGGCGGGGGCGGGGTGATGCCGGACGTGGTGGTGCGCGCTAGCGAGATCGCGGAGGTCTCGCGCGATCTTCTGTCGGAGGTCTTCGTCGAGAACGCGTTCTTCAGCTTCGCCGTCCGGTTCCGGGCCACGCATCCGTCGATCCCGCGGGACTACCAGCCCGACGCGGCGGTCCTGAACGAGTTCCGCACCTACCTGCGGGAGGTCAAGGAGATCGATTTCTCCGACGAGGCGTTCGACTCCGAGACGGATTACATCCACGACTTCCTGCGCTACACCCTGATCAGCCAGTACCACGGCGAGGGCGTGGCCCGGCAGGCGGTGCTGAGCGCCGACTTGCCGCTGGCCAAGGCGGTGGAGCTCCTGTCGGAGGCCGACACGCTGGCGGACCTGTTCCGGCTGGCGCGGCTCGAGCGCGAGGCGGCAGCCGATCGCGCGGCCCAGTCGACCGCCTCGGCGGAAGCGCCGGCCACGGCGGGCACGCCCCGGTAGTGAGCCGAGTGCGCGGCTAGTGCTTCGAGTGCGCGCCTAGTGCCGGGGCCGGCTGCCGTCCTGGTCGATGGCTACAACGTTCTGCATGCCATTCCGAAATTCGCGCCGCGCGGGCGCGATCTGGACTCTGCTCGCGACCGCTTCGAGGCCTGGCTCGCCGAGGCTGCCGCGCGAGCCGGCGTGGAGCGCTGCATCCTGATCTGGGACGGGCGCGCCGGCGGCCGGGAGAAGCGGGCGGGCCGGCTGACCATTCTCTACACCGCGTCGGGAACCAGCGCCGACGACCGGATCCTCGAGCTCTGCCGCGGGCCCTTCGCGTCGCGCCCGGAATCGACCTGGGTCGTGTCGTCGGACGGGGACGTTCACCGGCCGGCCGGCCAGCTCGGCTTCACGACACTCGGCGCGATGGAGTTCTACCGACGCTGGGCGCCGCCCGCGGTCACGAGCCACGCGAGGCGTGCCGGGGACTCTCGGGAAGGGTTCGATGCCGGCGCGGAGCGGCCCACACGAGCCACGCGCGCGGAGATCGACGATCTGCTGGACGCCTTCCTCAGCGCGGACCGGGAGCGCGAATGAGCGAGGCGCAGGTCAGCCAGGAACCGTCGCTCCGCCGCGCGGTCTCGCGCTGGGAGATCGTCGGGCTCGCGGTCAACGACGTCATCGGGAGCGGGGTATACCTGCTGCCCGCCGCGGCGGCGGCGCTACTGGGACCGGCGAGCCTGTGGGCCGTCCTCCTCGCCGGCGGCGCCGTTGCGCTGCTCGTCCTCTGCTTCGCGGAAGCTTCCAGCCATTTCGACGAGCCGGGCGGCGGGTACGTCTATACGCGCGAGGCATTCGGCGCTTTCGTGGGCTTCGAGGTCGGTTGGATGACTTGGCTGGCGCGGATCGCGTCGGTGGCGTCTCTATCCAACGGGTTCGCCCAGGCGCTCGGGTTCCTGTGGGACGACGCTACCGTCGGCGTGACGCGCGCGCTCGTGATCGCCGTGCCGCTCGCGCTCCTGACCTGGATCAACGTCGTGGGAGTGAAGTCGGGCGCCAGGACCGCGGTCTTTCTCTCGATCGCCAAGGTCATCCCGCTCGTGTTCCTGATCGTCGTCGGGCTGCCCGCCATCGACACGGGAGCGCTGTTCCCGATACCCGCTCCACGCACCGACGTCCTGGGCGAAGCCGCCCTGCTGTTGCTGTTCGCCTATGCGGGGTTCGAGAACACGGCTGCCGCGGCCGGCGAGTACAAGAACCCGCAGCGGGACGTGCCGTTCGCGCTCCTCACGATGATCGCGGTCGTGACGACGCTGTACTTCCTGATCCAGCTGGTGGCCCTGGGCACGCTGCCCGACCTCGCGGAGCGGATCGAGGGGGCGCCGCTGGCCGCCGCAGCCACGCTCCTGGTCGGCGCCTGGGCGGGGGTCGTGATGACGGTCGGCGCGGCGGTGTCGATCGAGGGCAACGTGGGGAACACGACCCTCATGGGGCCGCGGTACCTCTTCGCGCTCGCCGAGGACGGCTTCGGCCCGCGCGCGCTGGCCAGTGTCCATCCCACATGGCGCACGCCCTGGATCGCGATCCTCGTCCAGAGCGCGATCGCGCTCGTCCTCGCCCTGTCGGGCTCGTTCGTCCAGCTCGCCATGCTGTCGATCGTCGCGCGGCTCGCGACGTACATGGGGACCGCCGCCGCAGTGCCGGTGCTGCGCCGGAAGTTCCCGCGCACGAAGTCCACCGTGCGCCTGCCCGCCGGTCCCCTGATCCCGATCGCCGCGCTCGCCCTGTGCATCGTCTTCCTGCTGAGCGCGACACGCTGGAATCTCATCGCGGGAGCGATCGCGCTCGTCGTCGGCGCCGTTCTCTACGCCACCCGCCGCAAGCCCGTCGCACGCTCCGCGGTTCCACCCGCCGCTTGAAACAGGTGGAGCGCCTCGCCGTCGTCTGAGGGCGTCGCCACGGCGGTGCCGTCCCTTCTGCGGGCGGTCTCCCGCTGGCAGGTGCTGGGTATCGCGATCAACGACGTCGTTGGCAGCGGCGTCTACCTGCTTCCCGCCGCCACCGCGGCGCTGATGGGCGGGGCGAGCCTGTGGGCCATCCTGGCCGCTGGCCTGGCCGTGTCGCTGCTCGTCCTGTGCTTCGCGGAAGCGGCGAGCCACTTCGACGAGCCCGGCAGCGGCTATCTGTACACGCGCGAGGCGTTCGGCCCGTTCGTCGGGTTCGAAGTGGGCTGGATGACCTGGATCACGCGGATCGCCACCTCGGCGTCACTCGCAAACGGTTTCGCGCAGGCGCTGGGGTTTCTCTGGCCCGGCGCTTCTGTGGGAGCGGGTCGCGTCCTCGTGATGGGCGGGGCGCTCGCGCTGTTCACCTGGATCAACGTCGTCGGAGTCCGCTCGGGCGCCCGCGCCGCCGCCGGCCTGGCGGTCGCGAAGAGCTTGCCGCTGCTTCTGCTGGTGGCGGTGGGAATCCTCTCGATCGATATCGGGTCGGTCGTCGCCGCTGCGCCGTTCTCGACACGGGGCCTGAGTCAGGCGGCGCTCCTGCTCCTGTTCGCCTACGCCGGCTTCGAGAACTCGGCGGCGGTGGCAGGCGAGTGCCGGAACCCCCGCCGGGACATCCCGCGCGCGCTGATCACGATGATCGCCTCGGTGACGACCCTGTACTTCCTGATTCAGCTGGTGGCGCTCGGCACCCTGCCGGACCTCGGCGCGCGGTCCGGAGGGGCGCCACTGGCGGAAGCCGCCGCGCGGCTGATGGGCGGGTGGGGCGGGATCCTTCTCACGGCCGGGGCGGCGGTCTCGATCCTGGGCACCATCGGCGGCTCGACCCTCAACGGTCCCCGCTACCTCTTCGCGATGGCGGACGACGGATTCGGGCCGCGTGTCTTCGCGCGGGTCCATCCCCGCTGGCGGACGCCCTACGTCGCCATACCGGCGCAGACCTTGCTCGCCTTCGTCCTCGCCCTCTCCGGCAGCTTCGTCCAGCTCGCTCTGCTGTCGGTCGTCGCCCGGCTCGCGATGTACATCGGCACCGCGGCGGCCGTGCCGGTGCTGCGCGGGAAGTTCCCACGCACGGAGGAGACGATCGTGCTTCCGGGCGGTCCGACGATCCCGATAGCTGCGCTTCTCCTGTGCCTGGTGTTCCTCGCCGGCGCCGAACCGCGGAACCTGGTAATGGGAGCGATCGCGCTCGCGGTCGGGGCCGTGATCTACGCTCTCCGGCGGCGTCCTTCGCCGAGCGCGAGCGTCGGGGCAGAAGCCAGCCACGGATGAGTAGCGGATGGGGGAAAACGAAAAGCCCCCGGCCGGTGGACCGGGGGCTTCGTGAGCTGCTAGGCGCGGGTCGGCCTAATGGTACGGCTCGAGCCGGCGCGCCCGGGAAACGTGGCGCAGCCGCTCGATGGCCCGCTCCTTGATCTGCCGGATACGCTCCCGCGACAGGTTGAAGATCGAGCCGATCTCCCGGAGGGTCAGCGGCTCGTTGCCGTCCAGCCCGTAGTAGAGCTTGACGATCTTCGCCTCGCGGGGCTGGAGCGAGTCCAGCGTCTCGCGGATCTCCTTCTGCCTCGCGCTCTCGAACGTCTGCTCCTCGGGATCGAGCGTCTCGTCGTCGGAGAGGTAGCTGAACAGTGTCTTCTCCTCGCCCTCGAACAGCGGTGCGTCGAGGGAGAGCGACTTGCGTGAGACGTTCATCAGCTTGCGCACCTCGTCGACGTCCATCTCCATCGCCTCGGCGACCTCCTCGGGCTTGGGCTCGCGCCCCAGCTTCTGGGTCAGCTCGGCTTCCTTCTTGGAGATCTTGTTGAGCGTGGTCGCCCGATTGATCGGCAGCCGGAACGTCTTGGAGTTCTCCGCCAGCGCCTTGAGAATCGCCTGGCGGATCCACCACACCGCGTAGGAGATGAACTTGACGCCCTTGGTCTCGTCGAACTTCTGGGCCGCCCGCACCAGACCTACGTTGCCCTCACAGATCAGGTCCGGCAGGCTCATACCCAGATTCTGGTATTTCTTGGCCACCGAAACGACGAACCGTAGGTT
>DATFFS010000303.1:0-10733 GCA_035249945.1 Gemmatimonadota bacterium | reverse complement strand
GAGGGCGGGCCGCGGCGGAACTCAGAGGACGTCCGGCTCAGCTGTTCGGCCAGTTCGCCCAGTTGCTGCAGTGGCCGCCGTTGTCGGTGCCCTGCAGGTCCGTGCGCGGGCCGGCGTAGGCCGCCCCCATTACGGCGTCCGAGGTCTCGTGCAGGATCGTGCCGTCGTGCGTCGTGAAGCCGATCCCGAAGTGGTTCTGGCTCAGGCCGTGACCCGACTCGTGCAGCGCGATCGACTCGATGTCGATCTCGCGCCCGGGCTCGTTCAGCCCGTCGTCGATCTCCCAGTTCCAGAAATCGACCGGCGCGCACGCCTGGCAGATGGCGTCGTAGTAGATCTCGCGCAACGCCACGTCGGGGAGGCCGTTTCCGTCGACGTCGGTCGGATTCCCCGCATCATCGATCCAGATCAGCGTGAAGGTGGCCGCGATCGTGGCCCCTGCGAACTCGATCTCCAGCCAGCCCGCGTGCTGAATGTCGGCCACGACGGTCGGGCTTCCGCCGAGGCCGTTCAGGAACGCGATCAGGCCGAGGTCGACGCCGGGCGCCTCCACCTGGTTGAGGCCGGACCTTCCGCACTCCGTCCCCGCCCACGTGGCCATGGCATCCTCGATCTCCCCGCTCGTCGTGGGCTCGGGAACGCCGTTGAAGGTCACGCCCTCACCGCGATCGATCGCCCACGAGATCCGGTTCGGATCCGCATCCCATTCGCGGCGCGTGTCGTTCACGACGAAGTCGTGCGCGAGCTGCTTGTTCCCGACGTTCTTCCAGAGAACGGTGATGCCGGCCTGCTCCGGGTCTCCGGAGATCGCCTCGATCTTTCCGAGACGGAAGTCCGCCCCTTGCGTAGCCAGCGCCGCGTTCGTGCTCGCCATCAGATCCGTGAGCCGGACTTCCAGGGATTGCGAGTTCCTGCCCTTGCCGGAAAGGCTGAGGCCAGTGTCCTGGCCGGGGTCGACGGGGGTCGAGCCATCCTGGCTGCAGGCGGCCAGGCCGAGCGCCAGCGCTGTGGTGGTGAGAAGACGTGTCCACCCACGGGTGGGAAGAATCATCGGTGCTCCTTTCTCAAGTCGCGTGGTCCGCGGAGGAGAGTCCTCCCGCGGAAGGGACGAAACCGATCATACGCCTCGGCGAGAGCGTGTCCAGATGGGAGCCAAATACGTCGTCTGGAGTTACCGTTACGCGTCGTTCCGCACGATTCCTCGCAGCGTGGAGGTCCCATGCGCGGATTCCGTTGGCTTGCGTTCTGTTCAGCCGTGCCGTTCGCCGTGGCGCTCGCCTGCTCGAGTGACGACGGCCCGACTCCGCCCGACGGCTCGATCGTCCCGGCCGCGATCCAGGCCCAGATCGACGACCTGTTCCCGGCGGGGAACCTGAACGACTCTGCCACGACGCAGGTGGAGGAGGTGCTGGAGCTCGCCGACGCCGGCGAGACCGCGCAAGCGCAATCGGCCTTCGTCGGATTCGTCGCGTTCGGCGCCGAGGAGGTGGGACTGGGCACGCTGCTCGACCCCAACGACGCCGACCCGCCGACGGTCGAGGACGCGCTCGCGAATCTCTCCGACGACGTGGCGGACGAGGCCGGGCTCACGGTCCCGCCGATTCCCGCGGCGGCCTTCGGGGAAACGGGCGCGGCCGCGGTCCTCGACGGCTCGGGCGGCACGGTCGTGACCGGCGACGGCAACGCCGGCCTCCAGCTCCCGGCCGGGGCGATCTCAGGGAGCACGCTCGTGACGATCGCGCCGATTCCGGCGACCGGCGATCCCGAGGATCACGACGGGCCGCTGCCGATGGGCTTCGACCAGTACCCGCGCTTCTATCAGATCGAGACGTTCCCGCCGATCTCCACGCTCGCCGAGGACGGAGTCGTGGGCCTCTGCGTGGTCGATCCGCCCGACCCCTTCGCGCCCACGCCCGAGGTCGCGGCGCGGCTCCGCATCGCGCATCCCGATCCGGTCGATCCGCGGGTGATCGAGATCCTGCCGCTCGCCGACGCCGCGTTCCTCGACTGCGAAGCGCCCGCCGGCAGCCTCTCACCCGCGGCGCCGGGAGCGATCGGAGGCAGGATCAGCGCCTTCAGCCCCTTCGCTGCCGTCGATCCGCTGGGCACGCCGCCGGAGGTCACGTCGGTCACGCCCAACCCGATCCACGCCTCCATCGAAGGCGGTTCCGCGACCCCGTTCACGATCGGATTCGCCGACGCGGAGGGCGACGTTCTGGCGCTCGGCATCGTCGAGATCTCCGATCCCGACAATGCGCTTTCTACGACCGGCGCCGAGCTCTTCGACGCCTTCGGCCAGACGTCCGGGAGCGTCGCGCTGTTCGTCGAATGCAACCAGGCCCCGCCGTCGAGCTGCCAGCCGGGGACCGCGGTGGTGGATTTCGTCCTGCTCGATTCGAGCGGAAACGAGAGCGAACCGTTCCGGGTGACGATCGTGTTCGAGTGACGGGGCGGGCTTCTCTGGCAGGGAAAACGACGAAGGGGCGGACCGAAGCCCGCCCCTCTCGCGCTCCATGCTGCGGAGCGGTTCCGGTGGATCGATTTACATCGTGGCGGCGCCCGGCGTGCCGCCGTCGGTCACCGTGAACGGGATGTGCATCCCCGCCACCGCGTGGCCCGGCACGTAGCACACCATCGAGTAGTCGCCGGCCGCGTCGGCCGTGAACGTCATCGTGGCGGTGCCACCCGGCGCCGTTCCCACCGTCGGATCCGGGGTGATCGCGCCCGCGAACGCGGGCTCCGGGGCGTCGAAGGTCGCCGGCCAGCTCTCCTGGGCCTCGTCGATGCCGAGGCTGTGCGGCTGGGTGGGATCGGCGTTCGTGAAGTTGATCGTCACCGAGTAGCCCGTCGGGACGCTGATCGAGCCGTGACCCGCGTACAGGCCGTTGTAGTTCCAGTAGTTGTTGACGTCGCTGCCGCCCGCCTGGATGTCCATCGTCACGGTCATGGCGGTGGCGTCCACGGTCATCCATTCGGGGGTGCTCATCGCGCCGGCCGCGCCTTCGTCGGGGGCCATCGCGGTGGTGTCCTCCATGGCGGTCGTGTCCGCCTCCATCCCCTCGTCCTCGGTCTGGCCACCGCAGGCCCAGAGGCCGGCGACCAGGATCGTGCACAGGATCGTGCTGAACTTGCGCATCTCGATCTGCTCCATGGATACAGTTCCAGGTTGATCGACCGCTCTAGTGGGAAACGCGAAACCTAACATCCTGCTGGTGTAGCCGCCAAACGAGAGGACGGGGATTGAACCATCCAGCGTTGACGGGCGCCACTTCCTTGAAGTACAAGTAGACGTAATGGCACCGAAAAGAGCGGGTCCTAGACGCAAAGCCAGGAATCCGCGATGGCGGGCGGAATGGGAGTGAGCAACGGCGAGGAGGGCAACAGCGGCCCCCTTTCTCTTTGCCAGGTTCTCGCCGAGGAGTACGCCAGCCTGCGTCCGGATCCCCCGTCCGATTCCGCCATAACCCCCACGATCCAGCAACTGTATAAGACTGCACACGAGAGCGATTTCTCTGCGTTGTGTCTTTCCGGTGGGGGCATTCGCAGCGCGACCTTCGGCCTCGGGACGATCCAGGGGCTTGCCGAGTTGAGGTTGATGGATGAGCTGGACTACCTGTCAACCGTGTCGGGCGGCGGATACATCGGCAGCTGGCTGATGGCGTGGATCCACCGTGATCAGGAAGGAGCTCGCGGTGTTTGGGAGGCGCTCAGACGGGGACCACGAGAGCCGGCCGGACCACGACAGCCGGCAGAACCCCGGGGTCCGGCCGAACCCCGAGACCGGGCCTTTAGCGAGCCTGGTCCAATCGAGCATCTGCGATCGTTCAGTAACTACCTGTCACCGAAGCCCGGTTTGCTGAGCGCCGACACCTGGACGCTAGCCACGTTGTACATCCGGAACCTGATCGTCGTGTGGCTGGTCCTGGGTCCTGCCCTCGGCCTTCTTCTGTTGGCCCCTCGAATGGTAGCGGCCTTGCTCGAGGTCGAGAGCGAGCCGTTCGCTCTCGTCGCTTTCATCGGCGCGTTGATCCTGGGAACCGTCGCGGCATCCTACGCGAGTCTCTATCAACCGAGCGCGCGACTATTTCTTCGCTGTTCCGAATTGTTGAAGAGATACGAGAATCAGAAATGGTTCGTACGGTTATGCCTGCTTCCCATGCTGGGGTCGGCGCTCTGCTTCATTCTGTATGCGAGCGCGTCCAACGCGATAGGCAATCCGGAAAACAGCCTCTTGAGATACTCCACGGCGGGCGCAGCGCTGCTGTTCGCAGGCTGGGGGCTGGCAGGAGTGTTCGGCCGTCACTGGACGTGGGTCTCCATGAAACGCCTCGCCGCCGAACTGTTCGTCATGGCTTTGACGGGCTTTTTACTGGGATTTCTCGCCTGGCTGATGATTCGGCCGAACTCTGCACTCACCGGAGTCCTGAGCGGCAGCCGCTTCGCCATTCTGGGCGTGCCACTCCTCTTGACCGGCTACCTCCTCACATCGATCGCGGTCGTCGGCCTATGCCAGCACTTCGTGAAAGACTACGATCGGGAGTGGTGGGCGAGGCTGGAGGCTTGGGTCCTCATCGCGATCGTGACCTGGGTGGCTTTGTCCGGGCTGGTCCTCTATGTGCCTGAAAGACTCGAGTCCGAACTCCTGGTGGTTCCCTTTGGAGGAATCTCCGGAATCCTCACGCTCTTGATCGCATGGAGCCAGAAGTCCCCTGCCACGACGGCCCTGGCGCCTCAACGGGGTCGCACGAACTCGATGCGCAAGGTCGTGCTGGCACTGGCGGCCGTCCTATTCGCGGCATTTATCATCGTGAGCATCGCCCGGCTGACGGGCTGGGTACTCTCGAAAGACGCGCTCGCGCTCATGTCGACCAGCTCGGACCGCCTCAGCGAAACAGCGCAGAGCATCGCACGGATGCTGCCGGGGGAGGAATGGCAGAATGCTACGAACGTCACTCTACTCGTGCTGGTTTTGGGAATCGTTCTCTTGGGGACGAATCGTGCCATCGACATCAACAAGTTCTCCCTGCACTCCATCTACAGGAACCGGTTGATTCGTGCGTACCTGGGTGCGTCGAACGAGCAACGGCGCGCAAACCGATTCACCGGACTGGATAACGCCGACAACATTCCTATAAACCAGATGCGGGGAATTCTCCTGGAGAGGAAAGACATAGAGGACCCGGACGCACTTCGCAGAAAATTAGCCACATCGTCGAACCCCGTAATCCATTTCATTCGATCGCAGCTGACAGCCGAGCATGAATTTCTGCTCGAGAAAGAACCTGCGGGAAAGGACGAGAAGGACATCGAAAGAGCCCTGTTGGAAGAGCTCAACGCTCGCCTGGAGGACAGTGACCTGACCGCGTCACCACCTGGAAAGACGGAGAAACGACGCCTGAGCCGGGCAGAGGTCGAGAGCAACCGCGACGAGATTGCGAGAGCGTTCGGGGCGGACCAGATACAGGTCAAACACATCCGCAAACCCTTGCATATCCTCAACGCCACCCTGAACCTCGTAGCCGGCGAACGTCTCGCCTGGCAGGAGCGTAAGGCTGAGTCCTTTACGTTCAGCGTTCACCATTGCGGCAGCTGCCAGCTCGACAAGGGCCGGGGGAGTTACCGTTCATCGAGAGAGTACTTGCGAGATCCCGGAGTTCCGATCACCCTGGGGACAGCAGCCGCCATCTCGGGGGCCGCTGCCAGTCCCAACATGGGGTATCACTCTTCCCGGTTCGTGGGCTTCCTGATGACCCTGCTGAATGCCAGGCTGGGATGGTGGGCCGGCAATCCAGGCGTGGCCGGCAACGACACCTATGACAAGGCGGGCCCTGTGTTCGCGTTGCGACCGCTCTACGACGAGGCCTTGGGTAGGACGAACGACTCCGCCAAATACGTCTATCTGTCGGACGGAGGACATTTCGACAATCTCGGACTCTATGAAATGGTGCTCAGGCGCTGCCGCAAGATCCTGATCATCGACGCGACCGCCGATCCGGGATACGCCCTGGAAGGCCTGGGCAATGCAATCCGAAAAATCCGCATCGATATGGGTATTCCGATCGAGCTCTCGAAATTCTTCATCACGGGACGGACGGAGGATCGCATCGAGGGGACCCATTGCGCCATCGGAGAGATTCGATACAGAGCGGTGGATCCAGGCGCGCCGAGAGGCCGTTTCATTTACATCAAGCCGAGCATCTACTTCCACCATGAGCCCTATGACATCTACAACTATGGCATGGTCAGCGACACATTCCCGCATGAGTCCACGAGGGACCAGTGGTTCAGCGAGGGCCAGTTCGAAAGCTATCGCATGCTGGGTTTGCACATCATACGAACGATCTCGCACGACACGCAGGTCACGAATTGGGACGACTTCTTCGAGTCGGCGAACAATTACATTCGGGGATTTGAAGCTACGAAGGAGTAGTAGAGGTGTGGTCGTGGACGATCAGCCAGCGGCCGTCGATCTCGCGGAACACGAGCGAGAACACACCACCCGGCGACTCGCCGCTGTCGTACTCCAGGCCCCAACGACCGAGCACCCAGGCGGCGCCGTCACCGAGGGGATGGACCTCCAGGTCCGAGAAGGTCAATCGGCCCATCGTCTGGGGTGACGTGCCGTAGCTCGCCAGGTAGCGCTCGAACGTCGTCTGCCAGCCGCGCTGGACGTTTCCGCCCGACGTGAACACGAGGTCGGGGCTCCGCCAGTACCCGTCCATGAACGCCTCCAGGTCGCCGCGGTTCCAGGCCGCCGCCTGGTCGGTGAGCACGCGCTCGATCGCCGGCCGCGGGTCGACCGCGGACGTCCCCGCGTCGCTCGATCCGCCCGCACTTGCGCAAGCGGCCGCCGCGACGACGAGGAGGATCGCCGGCACCCGCAGAGATCTCACGGTGCCTCCACGGGCTCGAACGTCAGCGTCACTTCGGAACCTTCGCGCAGGACCACCATCCGCCATGAAGCGTCGCGCGGGACCTCGCGCAGCGCCTGGACGTAGTCGTAGATCGATTCCGTGGGCCGCGCGCCGATCCGCATCACCCGGTCGCCCGCCCTGACACCCGCCCGCAGGCCCGGCGAGTCCTCGACCAGCGTGTCGACGGGCACGCCCGGGGTTCCATCCGCCGGCCCCGGCACGACCCCGATCTTCAGCGGCGGCGACAGCTCGGGCGCCTCCGCGACCGGTTCGTCGATCTCGCGCGGCTGGAACTGACGCGGGTCGAAGGCGAGCCGCTCGGAGTCTCCGGCCAGCTCGGCGACCACGCCGCGAACCACGCGCGTCACCGAGTGCAGCCCCTCCAGGTTCAGGCGCTCGACGTCGTCGCTCGCCCGATGGTAGTCCTCGTGGACGCCCGTGAAGAAGGCCAGCACGGGGATCTGCCGCAGATAGAAGGCGACGTGGTCGGAGGGGCCGTATCCCTCGTCCATCTCGACGATGGGAGCGCCGACGTCCGCGTTCGCGCGCTCGAGGACCTCGTGCCATCCCACCGACGAACCGACACCGTAGACGGTCAGCTCCTCGCTGAGGCGGCCGATCATGTCCATGTTGATCATCGCGACGACGTCGGTGATCGGCCACGGCGGGTTCGAGACGAGCCACGCCGACCCCAGCATCCCCTCCTCCTCGGCGCCGAACGCGACGAACGCCAGTGTCCGGTCGGGCCGATTGGCGGGATGGGCGAAGTACTGCGCGAGCTCGATCAGCGCCGAGACGCCGCTCGCGTTGTCGTCGGCTCCGTTGTGGACCTCTCCGGGGACGGGATCGAGCGAGCCGGGACCCCCGAGACCGAGCCCGTCGTAGTGAGCGCCCACGATCACGACCTCGCGCGCGAGCTCGGGATCGCGACCCGGCACGACGCCGATCACGTTGTGGGTGGTCCGCAGCCGTGGGCGGAGATCGGCGCGCAGGTTGAGCACCGCGCTCTCGATGGGACGGCTGCGCGGCTCGTTCTCGCGGTTGATCAGGTGCTGCCACATCGAGAGATCCTCGCCGGCCACCGCCACGATCCGGCGCGCGACCGCCTGGGTCACGGACAGCGCCACGATCCCCAGCACGCCCGGCTCCTCGTCGACTGCGAAGGGAACCAGCCTGTCGATCTCCTCGGTCGCGGGCCCGTTGACGAGGAGGATCGCCCTGGCGCCGTGCGCGCGCGCGTTGGCGGCCTTGTAGCGGTCGGAGATGTAGCGGCCGAAACGGCTCGCGGGCTTGTCGCCCTCGGGCGAGAGCCGCAGCACGAGCACGATTTTCCCTTCGACGTCGATCCCCTCGTAGTCATCCCATCCGATCGTCGGGGCGGAGATGCCGTACCCGACGAAGACGACCGGCTGGACGATGCGGTCGGCCACCGAGCCGGCGAGCGGCAGGAAGTCGCGCCCGGGCTGGAAGCTCGTGCCGATTCGGCTGCCGTGCTGGACGACGAGGCGGTTGTCGGGGCCGAGCTCGACACCCACGGGGAACTCGAAGGTCTGGAGGTACGTCGGGTAGCCGGGGGCGGGCTCGAGGCCGGCTTCGCTCAGCGCTCCCACGATATAGCGCGCCGCCCGCTCGGCACCGGGGGTGCCCGCGCGCCGGCCCGCCAGTGCGTCCGACGCCAGATGCGCGACGTGCGCGTTCAGCTCCTCGATGCTGGGGATCGGCGAGTCGGTCCCCGCCAGGCCGCCGCCCGCTGTGCCGGCCGCGATCTGCGCGTGGAGGGAGCCCGCGGCGAGGAAAGCCGCGGCGAGGAACGCCCCCGCGAGGAGGGCGATCCGTACGGGATTCGGGGTGCGGTGCATCGACTGGTAAATATGCCCGGCGGCCGTTCCGTTGGCGAATGCAGCCCGCGGGAGGTCGATGGGACCGGGCGGCGCCGGCGTCCTCATTCGAACCAGGCGGGAGCCTTGTCGGCGAGTCGCGCGTGCTCGATCTCGAAGTCGCGGCGCAGCGCGCGGACGGACTCGGGGGACGCCACGCTCCCGATCTCCAGCATCCGCAGCTGATCGGCGGTCACGGGTGGATTGGGAAGCGCCTTCTCGGCGAGGCCCGCCAACGCCTCGAGCGGTCCCGCAGGCAGCGGTACGATCGCCGGCCGCCGACGTCCCATCGCCTCGGCGAGCGCGGCGACGACGTCGCGCAGCTCCAGGACCTCGGGACCGGCCGCCTCGTAGGCGGGCTCGGGCGAGCGCTCCATGCGCGCCGCCTGGAGGAAGCACTCGGCGACGTCGCCCACCCAAATCGGCTGGAGCAGCTGCCGTCCGCCGCCGGGAAGCGGGATCGCCGGGCTGTAGCGGACCGCGCGGGCGAGCGGGCGGAAGAGATCCGAGTCGCGGCCGAACACGATCGAGGGACGAAAGACCGTCGCCGGCAGTCCGCTCCCCCGAACGGCCTCCTCCGCCTGCCACTTGGTGCGGAAGTACTCGGTCGCGTCGCGCGCTTCGAGGGCGCCGAGCGCGCTCATGTGGACGAAGCGCTGGACGCCGGTGCGCGCGGCCGCCTCGAGCACGGTCTTCGTGCCGCCGACGTGGACCGCGTCGAAGTCCTGCTGGCGCGTCGGGGCGATGATCCCGACGAGGTGGACGACCGCGGTCACTCCCTCCATGGCCTCGTCGATGTCGTCGGGCTCGGTGACGTCGCCGCGGAAGAGCTCGACGTGGGGCAGCCGCCCCAGCTCCTCGGCGCGGTCCGGACGGCGGGCGAGCCCCCGCACGCGCCAGCCGCGCTTGCTCGCGCGGCGCAGGATCTCGCTCCCGATGAAGCCGGTGGCGCCGGTGACGAGGATCATCGCTTGACGAAGAGCGCGCGGTGGATCGGCCGGCCTTCGGCCCGGTACTTCCGCTCGTAGTTGGTGAGGTCGGTCATCTCCCCCTCGGGGATCGGCGTTTCGGCGAGGGTCGGCTCCGCGGCGATCGCCGCCCGCGCCTCCTCGAAGTACTCCGCGTGATCGCTGATGAACCGCAGCTCGCCGCCCGCCTCCAGCGCGTCCGCGGCCGCCGACACGAAGCCCGGCTGCATGAGCCGCCGCTTGTGGTGGCGCTTCTTCGGCCACGGATCGGGAAAGTACACGTGGATGGCGCGCACCGATCCCGGCCGGACGTGCTCGCCGAGGAAACGCGACGCGTCGGCGCGCGCGACCCGCACGTTCTCGAGGCCGCGCCGGCGGACCCGGTCGCGGATGTGCTCCGCGTAGGGCAGCGCCCATTCGATCGACAGGAAGCGATGCCCGGGCCGGGCTTCGGCGGACTCCACCAGGAACGTCCCCTTGCCGGACCCGATCTCGATCTCCACCGGCCCCGGCGAGCCGAACACGACGCCCCAGTCGAGTGGGCGCGGCAGCCCGCGCGAGGGGAGCATCGGGTCCCACTCCGAGGGCTCGGGGTCCGCTCGCCAGGACCAGCGCCCGGTCAGGAACTCGTCGATCGTCGAGCGGGCGACATGCGTGTCGGGATCGGCCGTCGTCAGCGCCTCGGCGACCAGCGCCACCATGCGCTTGACCGACGGCCGGGGGTCGGCGCGCGGCACCGGATAGGGACGCACCACGATCGCGCCGTCCTGCTCACGCTGCGCGAGGTGGACGAAGAACCGATCAAGCCGTCCGCCGACCGCGACCAGGCACTCGGCCAGCCCGTGGGTGTCGTCCCGGTTGAGGAACACGTCCCGCATCCGCCAGACCGTCCCCTCCTCCTCGACGACGAACGGCTCCGTCCGCTCGACGATGCGGTACAGCGGCGTGTGGGTCTCGAGGACGACGTGCGGCAT
>DATFFS010000302.1:0-14098 GCA_035249945.1 Gemmatimonadota bacterium | reverse complement strand
CGGACGCCTCGCGGCAGGGGACGCGCGGCTTCCGCCGACGGAGGCGCGCTTCCGGCTCGTGGTGGCCGACGTGCCGTGCTCGGGAACGGGCGTGCTGCGGCGCCGGGTTGATGCGCGCTGGCGGCGCAGGCCGGAAGACCTGGCGCGCTTCGCCGCCGTCCAGCGCGCGATCCTGGAAGGCCTGGCCGACCGCGTGGAGGTCGGCGGTGCGCTGGTGTACGCCACCTGCTCGCTCGAGCCGGAGGAGAACGAACAGGTCGTGACCGCGTTTCTCGAGGATCATCCGGAGTACCGCGTGGACCCGGTGGCCGGGCGCGTTCCCGCGCCGCTGGCCGACGGGCCCTGGCTCGTCACCCTGCCGTGGCGGGACGACGCCGACGGCATGTTCGCCGCGCGTCTCGTGAGGGAGCGATGAAGGACTTCCACGATCGCCGGGAGATGGTCGAGCGGAGCCGCAGCGCCGTCTGGCGGGTTCCGATCGCGCTCATCGTCGCCACCCTGGGCGCCGGGGCGCTCGGCTACCTCGGGGTTCAGCTCTTCCTGCTCCCCGAGACGCTCGCCGAGAGTCGCCTCCACCGCGTTCCCGACCTGACCGGGGAGTCGATCGAGGATGCCATGGACGACGGTCGGTCGGCGGGCTACGAGGTGGTGGCGACCGGGCGCCAGTATTCGGACCGCGTGGACGGGGGCGACGTCATCTACCAGATCCCGCCGCCCGGGAGCTACCTGGCCGCGGGCGACACGCTGTTCGTGCTCGTCAGCCTGGGAGAGCAGGAGACCCGCATCCCGAACCTGATGGGGCTCGACCTCGAGGCCGCCCGCGCCATCCTGCGTACGCTCGGGGTCGAGGTCGCCGACGTGCGGCGCGCGGCGAGCGAGCTCGTGCCGCAGAATCTGGTCGTGTCGTCCGACCCGCCCTCCGGCACGCTGGTCGAAGAGGACACGGCGGTCGTGCTGACGCTCAGCCGCGGCGGCGCGATGGTCGACATGCCGGACGTGCGGGGCCTGCCGCAGGCGGCCGCGCGCGACACGCTCGAGATCTTCGGGCTCACGGTCGAGGAAGTGACGAGCGTGGGTGCGGACACGGTGGGCACCGCCAGCGCGCAGGTCGTGGTGACCGGCCAGGACCCGGGGCCCGGGCGCAGGATCGCCACCGGATCGGCGGTGCGCCTGCAGCTCGGTCTCGAGGAGGAGGTGGCCCTGCGCCCGCCGCCGGGGCAGGCGGGAGCGCCGGTCGACATGTCGGCCGAGGAGACTCCGGAGAACGAGCGCAGTCGCGCCCGGGACGAGCCGACCGCGGAACCCGCCGGCGAGGAGCCGGTCGATCAGGCGCCGGCCGACCAGGCGCCCCCCGAGGTCCCCGTCCCCGACCCGCAGTCCCCGGAAGACGAGCCCTTCTGAGCGCCCGCTCCCGCCGCGTGCTCGTCGCGCCCTCCATCCTGGCGGCCGATCTCGGGCGCCTGGCCGAGGCCGTGTCCGCCGCCGAGGAGGGAGGCGCCGACTGGATCCACGTCGACGTCATGGACGGCCGGTTCGTACCGAACCTGACGTTCGGCGCCGACGTCATCCGCGCCGTCCGGCGGGTCACCGGGCTTCCTGTCGACGCCCACCTCATGGTGGTCCGGCCGGAGCAGTACTTCGACGAGTACGTGGAGGCGGGGGCGACCGGCATCACGATCCACGTCGAGGCCGCCCCGCACCTCCACCGCCAGCTTCAGCGCCTGGACGAGCTCGGCGTCGTCGCCGGCGTGGCCGTGAATCCGGGCACTCCGCTGGCGGCGCTCGACGCGGTGTGGGAAGCGGCCGGGCTGGTGCTCGTGATGAGCGTCAACCCCGGCTGGGCCGGGCAGGCGTTCCTGCCCGCGGCGATCGCGCGCCTGCGCAGCGCGCGGTCCCGGATCGACGAGCTGCCCGCCGACTCCCGGCCCTGGCTTCAGGTCGACGGGGGGATCACCGCCGGGAACGCGGCGGCCGTCGCGCGGGCCGGTGCGGACGTGCTGGTCAGTGGATCGGGCGTCTACGCCGGCGATCCCGCGTCCCGGATCGAGGCGATCCGCGCCGCCGCCGAGGAGGCGGAGCCCTCCCGACCCTAGATCTCTGAAACATCCTGCAAGGGCCTCTCGTTCTACAGGACGAGCGGTCCGCTAGTGGGGTCCGGACTTGACATACCTAGCACTTCAATGTATAGTTCTTCTATGCATGACGCGGGATCCAAGGGCAACAGGAACAGCGATCACGACGGCGCCGTTTCAACGTTCCAGGCCGTTCGAGCGTCATACAAGGAGACTATCCGGGAGCGTGGCTGGTCGGCCACCGGTCCCGGCCATTCCATACCTTCTCCGCGGGTGAGCCATTCATGAAGCGCGCAGCGTTCGTCACGGTCAGCTTGATCCTGTTCGCGTTCGCAACCGTCCACGCGCAGGTGCCCACGGGGCAGGGCGGGCCTCCGGGTGCGCCGCCCGGCGGTGAGATCCATGGCAGTGTGCTCGACCCGGACGGGGCACCGATCTACGGGGCCTCGGTGGCGGTCCACAGCACGATCGATTCCGCGCTGGTGTCGGGAGACATCGCCGGCCGCGATGGTTCGTTCCAGGTCCAGGGGCTCTCCCCGGGCACGTACTACCTGGAGATCACCTCGATCGGCTACGAGGCCCGGCGCTCGCCCGATCTCACGATCGGCCCCGGCGCACCGAGGGCGGACGCAGGCGCGATCCGCATGGCGCCCGCGCCAGTCGCCGTGGAAGGGATCGACGTGACGGTCGAGCGCCCGACGGTCGCCATCGAGCCCGACCGCAACAGCTACAGCGCGAAGGACGTGGCTCCGGCGGCCGCGACGGCGAGCGAGGTCCTGTCCGCCGTCCCCTCGGTTAACGTCGACCCCGAGGGCAAGGTCAGCCTCCGCGGCAACGAGAACGTCGCGGTACAGATCAACGGCCGGCCGGCTCCGATCAGCGGCGACCAGCTGGGAGCCTACCTCGAGCAACTTCCGGCGAACGTCATCGACCGGGTCGAGGTCGTGCCGACGCCCTCGGCGCGCTACGACCCCGAGGGCATGGCGGGCATCATCAACATCGTGCTCAAGCAGAACACCGATCTCGGCACCAGCGGGGGCCTCACGCTCGGCGCATCCCCCTCGAACCGCTACAACGTATCGGGGAATCTCGGATACCAGAACGGTCCCTGGACCACGTTCACCACCTACGGCTTCAATTTCGGGCAGCGCGACATCGACGGGATCAACGACCGCCTGCGGTTCGATCCGCTGGACGTCCTGCTATCCACGACGGAGCAGGACGTGCTGGGAGAGAACACATTCGCCGGCCACAACTTGAGCACGACGATCGACTACAAGCTCAGCGACAAGGACGTGCTCTCCAACATCCTGTCGCTGAACCTGCGCGGCCGCGACGAGGAGTCGCGGAGCTTCTACACCGAGCTGGACGCCGACGGCGTCCCCTTCGACCAGTACGCCCGACTTCAAGACGGCGAGTCCGACGGTCGGGTGCTGGACTACACGCTGGCGTTCAAGCGCACACTCGAGGCCCGCACGCACGAGCTGGCCGCGGAGGTGCGTCTCAACCAGGAGAACGACGACGACGTCACCCTGCTGTGGCGCGAGCCCGAGGGGGACGTCGAGCCCGTGACCCAGACCGAGCGCGAGCTGCGCGAGGTCGACGCGGTGGATCGGGAGGCTATCGCGCAAGTCGACTACACGCGTCCGCTGGGCGAGAACACCAAGCTCGAAACGGGCTACAAGGGCGAGTGGAACTGGTTGGAGCGCGACTACAACGTGCTCGAGGACGAGCTGGGGACGGGCGAGTTCGTGGAGAGCGATCTCAGCAACGCGTTCGACTTCGACGAGCAGGTGCAGGCCGCGTACGCCGTGCTCAGCCGGACCATCGGGAAGCTCCAGCTGCAGGGCGGCCTGCGGGCGGAATACGCCTGGCGCGATTTCGTCCTGGCCGACGACGGCGACAGCTTCCCGTACAGCTACGGGAGCGTCTTCCCGAGCGGCGTGGTGAGCTACAATCTGACCGAAGCGGACGAGGCCAAGATCAGCTACTCGCGGCGCATTCGCCGGCCGGGCTCGCAGGAGCTGAACCCGTTCCCGTTCTTCTTCGACGTGCAGAACGTGTTCATCGGCAATCCCGAGCTCGACCCCGAGTACACGGACGCCATCGAGCTGGGCTTCACTCATCAGGCCGACTGGGGATCGCTGCAGCTCTCGCCGTTCTACCGCCGCACCACCGACGTGATCCGGTTCATCGTCGACACCGACGACGTCGTCGACGGCCGCGAGGTCACGTCGGTCAGCTTCGAGAACCTCGACAAGGGCGACTCGTGGGGAACGGACGTCAACCTGTCCTACGAATACGGCGGCTGGCTCAACGGCATGGCCAATTTCAACGTGTTCAAGATGGTCACCGAGGGCGGCTCGGAGGCGAGCCTGGCCTCGAACGCCGTAACCTGGTCCACGCGGTTGAACGCCACCGCGGAGCTCACTCCCTCGCTGAGTCTACAGGGGATGATGATGTACCGCGCGCCGATGGAGTTCGAAACCGGGAAGTTCTCGAGCTTCAAGATGACGAGCCTGACGCTGCGCCAGAAGCTGGCCGGGGACCGGGCGTCCCTCAGCCTGCGCGTGGTCGATCCCTTCGACACGATGGGCTTCCGGGTCGAAGCGGCGGATGACAACATCCGGCAGATCACGGAGCGAAACTTCGACGCGCGTTCGGTCCACCTGACGTTCCAGTACACCTTCGGCAAGCCGCCGCGGGTCCGCCAGCCGCGCCCCGACGCGGGGGCAGACCAGGGCGGCGCCCCCGGCTTCCCGCAGTAGAACCGCAACTCGGCCGGTTCCGGCCCCAACCCACTGGGGCCGGATCGGGTCATCGCACGACGCGAATCTCGACCCCGACCTCGAGGCCTTCCCAGCTCCGATCGGCGGTTAGCGCGGGGACGTCACGCGCGATCGCGAGCGCGAGGCACGCTCGATCACCGAGCGACAGCCCGAGGTGGCCCGTGCGGGGAACGAGAGCGGCGACGCGCGCCGCGTCCTCGTTGTCGAATCCGACGAGCTCGACGGGGGTAGCCTCGAGCCGGCGCAGAACGGTGACCGGATCGATTCCATCCCGCGCGAAGCGGCCCAGCACCTCGGCCAGGTTCACGGTGGACAGGCAGCTGTCCGGCAGGCGTTCGGCGACCTCTTCGTGACCGCGCTCGGAGAACAGGAAGCTTCGCGCCGCGCGCGCCGGACGCAGCATGGAGGCCGGGCGATTCTCGAGCAAGCCACCGCGCCCATCCCATACCATCCGCAATTGGTTATTTGACCTCGATCCTACTAGCCTCCATTTCCCGAGTTCCTCCCACTTCCCCTCGCAGCGAGAAACCGATGAAGGCAGCCGTCATGGAGCGCTTCGGCGCGCCGTTGGAGATGCAGTCTGATTGGCCCGACCCCGAATGCGGGCCGCGGGACGCCGTCCTCGAGCTCGAGGCGTGCGGGATCTGCCGGTCGGACCACACGATCTGGAACGGCGGGATGGAATGGATGGGCATCGTCCCGGAGCTGCCGTGCGTGATGGGCCACGAGTACTGCGGCACCGTCGTCGAGGTGGGCGGTGAAGTCCAGGGGTTCAAGCGGGGTGACCGCGTGGTAGCCCCGTTCTGCCAGGCCTGCGGGATTTGCGAGTTTTGTCGTTCGGGACATCAGAACGTCTGCGCGTCGCTCCAGATTCCGAGCGTGCATTACAGCGGTGGGTACGCGGGCCTGACGAAGGTCGCGAACGCGGACGTCAACCTGGTCCCCCTCCCCGAGTCCGTGCGGTCCGAGGCGGCCGCGGGCCTCGGGTGCCGGTTCATGACGGCGTACCACGGGATCGTCGACCAGGCCGCGGTGAAGGCCGGCGAGTGGGTTGCGGTGTTCGCGTGCGGAGGGGTCGGTCTGGCGGCCGTCAACATCGCATCGGCGCTGGGCGCCCAGGTGATAGCGGTCTCGCGCAGCGAGGAGAAGCTGGCGCTCGCCCGCAAGCTCGGCGCGAGCCACACGGTCACCGCCGGACCGGACGCGCCCGCTGAGGTCGTCGAGTTGACGGGCGGCGGAGTGCACGTCTCGGTGGACGCGCTCGGCGCCGCGGAGACAGCGCTCCCCGCGCTGTTCAGCCTGCGCACCCGCGGGCGCCATCTGCGGCTCGGCGTGTCGAACAAGAAGGACCAGGGCCAGATCAGCATCCCCGTCGACCTGATCGCATTCCGCGAGCTCAGCGTGATCGGCTCGTTCGGGATGCAGGCCGCGCGCTACCCCGAGATGCTCCGCATGGTCGAATCGGGGAAGGTCACGCCGCAGGAAATGGTGGGGGACACGGTGAAGCTCGAGCAGGCGGGCGACGTTCTGGCGTCCATGACCGGCTACGAGACCGTCGCGATGTCGGTGATCACGAGCTTCTAGCGAGCAGGCCGCGCCGCGAAAGCAGCGCGGGGACGCGTGGTTCCCTCGACGGATCCCGCTCCCCGCGCTATCTTCTCCCGCCTATTCGCTTCCCCCGCTCTCCGGGCTGGACCCGGACCAGGGGGCGCCGGCCTACGGGCCGGTTGATCCGCAGGGGACGCTTCACCCGGGAACCCGATGTTCGACGAACTCAGCGCCAAGCTGGATGGCGCCTTCGCGCGCTTTCGCGGTCGGGGGATCCTCGACGACGCGATGATCGCCGAGGGCATGCGCGAGGTGCGCCGCGCCCTGCTCGAGGCCGACGTCCACTTCAAGGTCGCGAAGGATTTCTGCGCGCGAGTCGAGGAGAAGGCGCGCGGCCAGGAAGTCGCCCCGTCGGTCACCCCGGCACAGCAGGTCATCAAGATCGTCCACGATGAGCTGGTCGACCTGCTGGGCGGAGCGCACGCGCCGCTCAAGGAAGCGAAGCAGCCGCCCACCGTGATCATCCTCGCCGGCCTCCAGGGATCGGGAAAGACGACCACCGCGGGCAAGCTCGCGCGCGCGTTCCAGAAGCGGAATCGCCGCCCGCTTCTGGTGGCGGCCGACATCTACCGGCCGGCGGCGATCGACCAGCTCGAGACGCTCGGGAAGCAGCTCGAGGTTCCGGTGGTGGCCGACCGCGACGAGAAGAAAGTCGAGCGGATCGCCGAGCGCGGCATCGCCCGCGCGCGGGAGGAGCGACGGAACGTCGTGATCGTCGACACCGCCGGGCGCCTCCACGTCGACGACGAGATGATGGCCGAGCTCGAGCGCGTGTTCGCCGCGGCCGAGCCCGACGAGGCGCTGCTCGTCGCCGACGGCATGACCGGCCAGGACGCGGTCCGGATCGCGGAGACCTTCCACGGCCGGCTTCCGCTGACGGGCGTGATCCTGACCAAGCTCGACGGCGACGCCCGCGGCGGCGCGGCGCTCTCGATCCACGCCGTGACCGGGCTGCCGATCAAGTACGTCGGCGTCGGCGAGCGGCTGGACGCGCTGGAGGCGTTCCATCCCGATCGCATGGCCGGCCGGATCCTCGACCGCGGCGACGTCGTGACGCTGGTCGAGCGGGCCCAGGAGTCGATCGACGAGGAGGAGGCCGCCCGGCTCGAGGACAAGGTCGGGCGGCGCGGCAAGTTCGACCTCGACGACTTCCTGACCGCCATGCGGCAGCTCAAGAAGATGGGCCCGATCGAGGGGCTCCTGGGGATGATCCCGGGGGTCGGCAAGCAGCTCAAGGGCGCCAAGGTCGACCCCGACCGCATGAAGCGGACCGAGGCGATCGTCCTGTCGATGACCGCCGCCGAGCGGCGCAATCCGAAGATCCTCAATGGCAGCCGGCGCAAGCGGATCGCCCGGGGCAGCGGCACGACCGTCCAGGAAGTCAACCAGCTCCTCAAGCAGTTCGCGGAGATGAACAAGATGATGAAGCAGCTCAAGGGAGCGTTCGGACCCAAACTTCTCAGGAGGTAGAGAGACGTGAGCGTACGCATCCGACTGCGGCGCATGGGCGCCAAGAAGCAGCCGTTCTACCGCGTGGTGGTGGCCGACTCACGCAGCCCCCGCGACGGCAGGTTCCTCGACACGATCGGGACCTACGACCCGAGGAAAGAGCCGGTGGCGATCGAGATCGACCGCGAGAAGACGCTCAAGTGGCTGGCGGATGGCGCCATGCCGACCGACAGCGCGCGGTCGCTTCTCTCCCAGACGGGGATCTGGCAAGAGTTCCGCGGTGAGGGCGCGACCTCGCCGGGATCCGTAGCGGAATCACGGGTGGCCGCGCCCGAGCCGACGAGCGGGGCCTCGGACGAGGGGGCGGAGCAGACCGAGGAGACCGCGGGGGAGTAGCGTGGGCCTGCCGGCGCACCTGGCGGTCGGCCGCATCGTGAAGCCGCACGGCATCCGCGGCGAGCTGGCGGTGTTCCCGCTGACCGAGGTCGAGGAGCGTTTCGAGCCCGGCAGCCGGCTGTTCCTGAGTCCGACGCCCGAAGGTCGCGGCACCCTGCTCGCCGTGACGGTCGAGACCGCGCGCCCCCATCAGGGGCGCTGGCTCCTGACGCTCGACCGGATCGAAGATCGCACGCACGCCGAGCAGCACGTGGGCTCCTACCTGCTCGTCCCGCGGGAGGAAGCCGAGGCGGCCCGGGCGGAGGGCGAGTGGTTCCTCCACTCGCTGGTCGGCCGCGCGGTGGTCGACGACGCGGGGGGCTCGCTCGGGGAGGTGCTCGACGTGATCGAGACTCCGGGGGCGCCGATGCTCGAGATCGGGACGCCCGGCCGGAAGCGGAGGTTGCTCCCGTTCGTCCGGGAGTTCGTGGCCGGTGTCGAGGAAGAGAAGATCGTCGTCACTCCGCCGGAGGGGTGGCTGGATCTCTAGGGAAGGCGAGACCGCGTGCACGTGAACGTCCTGACCCTGTTCCCCGGCTACTTCGTGGAGCCTCTCGAGCAGTCGATCACCGGGCGCGCGAAGCGGAGAGGTCTGTTCTCCTGGGATCTGATCGATCTGCGGTCGTTCGTGCGACAGGGAGAGCAGGTCGACGACTACCCGTACGGCGGCGGCGGGGGGATGGTGCTCAAGCCCGAGCCCGTCTTCCGCGCGTACGATATGCTTGAAGGCCCGCGGCCGTTCGTGCTGCTGTCGGCGCGCGGCCGCCCGTTCACGCACCGGGTCGCGGTCGAGCTGTCAGTGGAGCCCGAGCTGACGCTGCTGTGCGGCCATTACAAGGACGTGGACGAGCGGGTGCGGGAGCGCCTCGTGACCGACGAGATCTCGCTCGGGGACTTCGTGCTGTCGGGGGGTGAGATCGCCGCCCTGGCGGTGATCGACGCCGTGGTTCGACTGTTACCGGGCGTGCTCGGCGACTTCGATTCCGCGCAGGGCGATTCGTATCACGACGACTGGGTGCTGGGGCCGCCGTCGTACACGCGGCCGGCCGAGTATCGCGGGATGAAGGTTCCGGAAGTGCTTCTGTCGGGGGATCATGCCGCGGTCGCCGGATGGCGGTCGGAGGAGGCCGAGCGGCTGACCCGGGAGCGCCGGCCGGACCTGATCGAGCGCAGGGAACGGGAAGAAGAAAGGCCTTGAACCCTCCAACATCAGGGGATAGCTTATGATTTCCATGGATTACAAGATCGACCAGCAGCAGCTCCGCGAGGGCCTCCCCGCGTTTCGCCCGGGCGACACCGTCCGCGTGAACGTGCGCGTGCGCGAGGGCGAGAAGGAGCGCCTGCAGGCCTTCGAGGGCGTGGTCATCCGCAGGAAGGGCGGCGGCGTCAACGAGACCTTCACCGTGCGCAAGGTCTCGAACGGTGTCGGCGTCGAGCGGATCTTCCCGCTCCACTCGCCGGTCATCGCCGGCATCGAGGTCGTGCGCGAGGGCCAGGTCCGCCGGGCGAAGCTGTACTACCTGCGCAACCTTTCCGGCAAGGCCGCCCGCATCCGGGAACGGCAGCACACCTGATCGGTTGACCGGTCTCGACGCGCGCCTCGCTCGTCTTTCCGTCTCCGAAATCCAAGCGATCCTGAGTCGCCGCCAGTCCGTCGGCCGGCAGACCGCGCTGCATCTGCTGCGCGATCCGCGCGCCGGCGTGCGAGCGCTCGGCGAGCGCTGCCTGGAGCGCATTCGCGCGGCCGAGCGCGAGCGCGCCCGGGTGCGCCGGTTGCTGGCGAACGAGAGCGAGCTGCTGGAAGCAGAGGCCCGGATCCGGGGCGAGCGCGTCGCCGTCGTGGCGGGGGTCGACGAGGCGGGGATGGCGCCGATCGCCGGCCCCGTGGTCGCGGCCGCCGTCATCCTGCCGGACGGCTGGATCGTCGACGAGCTCGACGACTCGAAGCAGGTCGACCCCACTACCCGCGTGGCGCTCGACCGCGAGATCCGTGGTGTGGCGGTGGCGCTGGGGGTGGGCGTCGTGTCCGAGCGCGTGATCGACCGCGTCAACATCTATCAAGCCAGCCTGCTGGCCATGCGGATCGCCCTGTCGCGCCTCGCTTCTCCGTTCGACCTCGCGCTGCTCGACGGCCGATCGCCGCGGACCTTCCCCGTGCCGCATCGCGCGGTGATCGGCGGGGACGCGCGGGTTCGCTCGATCGCGGCGGCGTCGATCGTCGCCAAGGTAGCCCGCGATCGCCTGTTGCTCGATTGCCATCGGCGGTGGCCCGCCTACGGCTTCGACTCCAACAAGGGATACATGACCCCGTTCCACATCGGCGCGCTGCGGGAGCACGGAATGTCGCCGATTCATCGGCTGTCGTTCCCGCGCGTATGGGAAGTGGCCGACGCGATGGGGCCGCTCTATCGCCACCTCTGCGACCGGCTGGCGTCCGCGGACAGTCCCGCCACGCTGGAGTCCGCCGAGTTCGCCTTCGACTCCGCCCGGGCGTCCCTTCACGCGAGCGAGGAAAAGCTGCTGGACCGGCTGCTCGAGTCGCGCAGGGAAGCGCTGGCGGAGGTCGGCGTGGGCATTTAGCTTCGGAAACGAACCATGAAGCTTCCGATCTACCTCGATTACCACGCCACGACGCCGTGCGATCCGCGCGTCGTCGACGCCATGCTGCCCTGTTTCCGGGAGCGGTTCGGCAACCCGTCCAGCCGCAGCCACTCGTTCGGCCGTGAGGCCGAGGAGATGGTGGAGCGTGCCCGGGGGCAGGTCGCCGTTCTGCTGGGCGCCTCACCGGAGGAGATCGTGTTCACCTCCTGCGCCACCGAGGCCAACAACCTGGCGCTTAAGGGCGCCGCATGCGCGCGGCGCGACGCGGGCGACGGCGACCACATCGTCAGCGCGCGCATCGAGCACAAGTCGGTGCTGGAGCCGCTGGCCACGCTCGAGGACGAGGGGTTCCACGTGACGTGGCTCGAGGTGGACGAAACGGGAAGGGTGGATCCGGCCGAGGTCGCCGAAGCCATGCGCGAGGGCACGATCCTCGTCAGCATCATGGCCGCCAACAACGAGATCGGCACGATCGAACCCATCGCCGAGGTGGCCAGGGTCGCGCACGAGGCCGGCGCTTGGATGCACACCGATGCCGTGCAGGCGGTCGGCAAAGTGTCCTTCGACGTCGATGAGCTGGACGTGGATCTGGCTGCTATAAGCGGACACAAGTTCTACGGCCCCAAGGGGATCGGGGCCCTGTACGTGCGCCGGCGCGCACGCCGGATGAAGCTCGCGCCGTCGCTTTGCGGCGGGGGACAGGAGCGCGGGCTTCGCTCGGGAACGCACAACGTCCCCGGTATCGTCGGTCTCGGCGTCGCGTCCGAGGTCGCGGGCCAGGAGCGCGTCGCCGAGTCGGCGCGGCTCGCTGTCCTGCGCGACCGGCTCCAGGAGGGCCTGGCGCGGGAGATCGAGGACCTGGTCGTCAACGGCGACGTCGAAAATCGCCTGCCGCACAACCTCAACGTCTCGATCCCATACGTCGATGGCGAGGCCCTGCTCCTCTCGCTGGAGGACGTCGCGGTGTCGAGCGGTTCGGCCTGCCGGTCCTCGGCGCCCGGCGGCTCGCACGTCATGAAGGCGATCGGCCGGGACGACGATCTCGCCCGCAGCACGATTCGCTTCGGCCTCGGCCGATGGACTACCGAGGAGGAGATCGACTACGCGATCGGCCGGGTCACCGAGACGGTGGCCAGGTTGCGCTCGATGTCCTCGATGGCGTGATCCGGATCGCCGTAGACCTTCCGATATTCCCGCACTCACGAATCCACGAGGAAGCGATTCCGCCACCGTCTCGGTGACGCAGATGGGCGCGCGCCGCGCGCGGCGTCGCCACCCGTGGATCTACCGCTCCGACGTCCTCGTCCTTCCCGACCGGCTCGAAAACGGGACGATCGTGCGCGTGGTGGATCCCGCCGGGCGGCCTCTCGGGCGCGCGGAGTGGTCGCAGGAATCCCTGATCTCGCTCCGGTTCGTGCGCTGGGAGGACGTCCCGGTCGACGAGGCGTTCTGGGCGGCGCGTCTCGAGGCCGCCCTGGCGCGCCGGGAGCGAGCCGGGATGTCGGGCCCCGCCAGGCGCCTGGTGTTCGGTGAGGCGGACGAGTGGCCGGGGCTCGTCGCCGACCAGTACGGCGACTGCCTGAGCCTTCAGACCCTCACGCCGGCGGCCGACCGCTGGGCCCCCGCCTGGATTCGGCTCCTGGTCGAGCGGCTGGCCCCGCGCGCCGTCGTGGCCCGCAACGATGTTTCGGTCCGGCGGCTGGAGGGGCTGGAGGCCGGGGTCCGCGTCTGGCACGGCGAGGCGCCGGAGCCGTTCCCGATCAGGATCGGCGACCGGAGCTTCCGCGTCGATCTGATCCACGGCCAGAAGACGGGCGCCTTCCTCGACCAGCAGGAGAACTATCGGGCGGCCGCCCGCTGGGTGGCCGGCGCCGATCGCGCTCTCGACGCGTTCGCCGGCGAGGGCGGATTCGCGCTCCACATGGCGCCCCACGTCGGGCGCGTCGACGCGATCGAGAGCTCGGAGGAGGCGGCGGCCCGCGGGCGGGCGAACGCGGCTGGCGAAGGATCGTCGAACGTCACATGGACGGTGGCCAACGCGTTCGACCGTCTGCACGAGCTGGATGCCGCCGGCGAGCGGTTTGGCGCCATCGTCCTCGACCCGCCCGCGTTCGCCAAGAACAAGAAGTCGCTTCCCGGCGCCCGGCGCGGGTACAAGGAGATCAACCTGCGCGCCATCAAGTGCCTCGAGCCGGGCGGCGTGCTCGTCACCTGCTCCTGTTCGTATCACCTCTCCCGCGAGATGCTGCTCGAGATCGTGGCCGAGGCCGCCGGCGATGCGGGGCGCACGGTGGAGCTTCTCGAGATGCGCTCGCAGGCCCCCGACCACCCGATCGTCGTGAACGTGCCCGAGACCGAGTACCTCAAATGCCTCGTCCTCCGGGCTCGCTGAGCTATCCAGGCGAGGAACCGAACCTCACGGCCACCGTCCGACCACATGCGGCCGCCCATCGCCGTATACGTTCGATGGTGGGTGCCAGTGCTTCAGATCCGCTCGACCGCCCCCGATCCGCTCACGTCCGCCTCGACCGCGGGCTGGCCGCGATAGCGAACGTCGCCGGAGCCGCTGACCTTGGCGTCGAGACGCTCGGAGACCTGGACCGTCGCCCCGCCGCTGCCCGACACGTCGACGCGAGCCGACCGCGCGCGCACCTCCAGCAGGTCCATCTCGCCGGAGCCCGTGACGCGGCCGTCGACGCGATCGGCGGTTCCGGTCATGTGGATCTCGCCGGACCCGGAGATCGAGGCGGAGAGATTGCCGAAATCGCCGTTCGCCGTGAGGTCGCTCGAGCCCGAGACGCTCGCCTCGAAGGCGTCCGATCGGACGTCGCGCACGGCGATGTCCGAGCTGCCCCCGGAATGCACGGCGTTCAGCGCCGCGACCCCGATCGCGATCCGGATCGGCTCGCGCGACCGCAGGTCCTCCTCGGCGTCGATGTGAAGCGTGCCCCCGCGGACCTCGGTGCGGATGAGGGGCAGCAGATTGTCGTCGCCCTCGAGGACGACCGAAGGCGCGGCGCCGACGCGGATGACGACGTCGTATTCTCCGCCGACGTCCACGCGATCGAAGGTCGCCACGGATCGGGTGACGCTCGTCCGCACTCCGGATCCGGCGACCGCGGGGCCGTCCCAGTCGACGGAGAG
>DATFFS010000301.1:0-6580 GCA_035249945.1 Gemmatimonadota bacterium | reverse complement strand
CGATACGGTCAGCGCGGTGCGATCGAAGATCCGCGACGTCTAGAACCGGCGCCGGCGATGCCATAGGTCCGCGGCGCGCTTCCGCGCCGCCTCGGGCAGGAGCCAGATGCCGGCGAAGAGCGCGAGATCGCGGACGCGCGGGCGGCCGTGTCGGAACGCCTCCAGCGGAAGTTGCCAGAGCGCCGCGGCGCTGCGCTGCCGCGCCGCGTGCGCGGCGATGTTGGTGAGCAGGAACCCCGCGTACGCCCGCCGCGAGATGAGGGTGTGCTCGAGCCGCGCCCAGCCCAGCGACTCCCGCCAGTCGCCGATCCTGCTGGCGCGCGGGCGGCCGAGATCGACGTGCCAGGTAGCCAGCGGCTCCGCGCCGGGAACGAACACCACCCCGGCGCCCTCGACGCGGGTGGCCCGCAGGAGCCAGTCCATGTCCTCGTGGCACGTCATGTCCTCCCGGAACCGCACCTCCTGAAAGAGCGAGCGCCGGGCCAGGATCGTGGAGGTGTGGATGAGCGATTCGCCCCAGAAGGGCGAGCGGCGGACGAGCAGGTAATCGCCCATCGCTTCGCCGGCGGCGGGCAGGCGCCGCGGCCAGACCTGCACCCGCCCGCTGCCGTCGTCGGCGGCGACCCGGCCGGCGACGATCGGATACGCCAGCGCAGAGCGCTCCGCCACGGCCAGCTGCCGCTCGAGCTTTCCCGGCGCCCAGAGATCGTCGTCATCCAGCAGCGCAACCCATTCCCCCGCGGCCGTCTCCACACCCGTGTTCCGCGCCGCCCCGGGGCCGCCCTTCGTCCGCCGGACCGTGCGCAGCCGCGGGTCGGCGATGGCCGAGAGCGCCTTCTCCGTCATCGTGTCGGGTCCGTCGATCACGACCGCGACTTCGATTTCGCGCAGCGTCTGGGAAAGCGCGCTCTCGACCGCGCGGGTGACGAGACGCGGCCGCCCGGCCGTCGGGATCACGACCGTGACTCGCGGGGTCACTCCCAGAACCGCGCGACCTCCATGGCCCGGCGGTCGCGCGCGGTGACGTGAAGGTCGCGGCGGTACTCGAAGCGCGCGATACGCTGAGGGGCGTCACCGGCTCCGAAGGCGTAGCCGATCGCCTCGCCGAGCGCGCTGACCGCGAGCGACGCGGCGAGCGCGGGAAGCGCGCGGACGAGCGGAGGGCCGGCCGCGGAGCGGCGGGTGTCGCGGGCGCAGCGCCTGAGCCGAACCACGGGGATGAGGGGGGTCGCGGCCACCCAGAACAGCCGCTTCGGGAGTCCCGCGTCCTGCGTCCGCTCGCCCGCGAAGGCGCGTGACTGGAGGAACGTCGCCCGGATCCAGGAGGCCGGACGCGAGAAGCTGAAGTGATGCGTGCGGGCGCGCGGCTCGAGGATCAGCCGCCACCCGTTCTTCCGCAGGTCCCAGTGGAGCACGCTCTCCGCAACGAGCCAGGTCTCGAGGTCGGCCTCGTAGGGGTCGAGCGCCGCGCGGCGGTAGCTGCTGTTGTGTCCCGGGAGGTATGCCACGTCGCCGCCCGGCGTGGGATCGATCCACGGCCCGTAGCCCAGCAGGTAATCCGCCCACGCGATCGATCCCGACACGTTCGCGTGCGCGACGACCGGGCCCACGGCCGCGGTGCGCTCGTCGTAGGCGTCGACCAGAGCCCGCGCCCAGCCGTCCTCGGGGTAGCAGTGGTCCTCTGTGAAGACGACGAAGGGAGCGCTGGCGGCGCGGATCCCCGCCGCGTACCCGACCGCGCCCGCGCACTCGCGGGACTCGACTTCCACCGTCCGGTGTCCCGCGAAGCCGGCCATCTCCTCGCTCGGCACCGCGAAGGAGCCGCCGCGTGGAACCACGAACACGACCTCGATCCGGTCGGCGATCGACTGCGCGGCGAGGTGGCGAACGGTCGTGCGGACGGGGTTCCAGCCGTCGGGCGCCACCACGATCGCGGTCAGGAGGGGCGCGCTGGCATCCTCTGCGGCGGACATCCGGGCATGCTAGATGCGCCGGCCGCCCTGTCAAGCACTTCGGCCAGGGGTCCCGGCACTCCGACCGCGCGGTCCTGCTAGAAAATCTCCTCGAGCATTCGCACGGCGGCATCGACGATGACGTCGGGCCGCATCGAGGGGACGGCGTGCCGCGATCCCTCGGCCACGACCAGCCAGCGGTCCGGCGAGGCGGCGGCGATCGCCTCGTGGCTCGCCCGCCACTCGGCCTCGATCGCCGGGTCCTCGTCGCCGTCACGGCCCCACCACGCATTCGCGGTGATGATGGCCATAGGCTGCCCGATCGCCGCGTCGTCGACCAGATCGAGGAACGCATCGAACGTCCCGACCAGGCGCGCGAGCGCGCGCTCGCGGTCGGTCCGCGGATCGGCGATGTGGGGAACGGTGGTATGGATGAAATCCCCGGTGGCCTCGACGAACCGGGCGTTCATCGCGTCGACGAGGATGACGCCCGCGACCTCGTCGGGATGGCGCGCGGCGTGGTGCATGGCCATGAGGCCGCCGTACGAGTGGCCGACGATCACGCGCCGTCGTGGGACGCCGAGCGCGTCCAGGGCCGCGCGCAGATGTTCCACCTGCTGGTCAGGGGTGAGATCGTCGGCGCCGAGCTCGCTTCCGCCGAATCCCGCCCGATCGTACGTCACGACCGTGGCGCTCGTCCGCGCGGCGATCGATTCGGGCACGGCTTCCCACGACGACAGCTCGGCGCCGCCTCCCGACTCGAACACGAACGCGATGTCGCGCTCGCCCGGGATCACCTCGACGTGGAGGCCGTAGTCGCCTACGTCCACCACGGTATCGGCCGGAGCCACCGTGGTGGAGGCAGGGTGATCGGCCGGAACCCAGGAAGCGCAGGCGACGAAGATGAGCGGCAGGATCGTCAAGCCGGACCTCCGATCAGGGGGTGAGGGGCTGGCGCCTCCGAACCCTACGGAGAAGGACGCGCGCCGGTTTCGGACGGTAGTGCTGGTATTCTAGCAGAAGGTCGGCTACACTTCCGGGGACCTTCCGACCCCCTCCCGGAGATCTGCCATGCGATATCGCGCCGCGCTCGTTGCCCTTTTCCTCCCGATCGCGATCGCCGTGTCGAGTGCCGCCTCGGCAGGCCAGAGCCTCGCCTCGCTGGCCATCCGCGACGTCACGCTGATCGACGGCACGGGCGGGCCGGCCCTCCCGGGCGTCACGGTGCTCGTGCGCGATGGCCGCATCGCGGCGGTGGGACCGGCCGCGGAGCTTCCGATTCCCGCCGACGCCAGGGTGGTCGACGGCTCCGGGAAGTACCTGATCCCCGGTCTCTGGGACATGCACACGCATCTGTCCAAGGCGCGCTCGCCGGCGCTCCGCCGACTCGTGGCGCACGGAATCCTGAGCGTTCGCGACGCGGGTGGAGACATGCCCGAGCTCCAGCGCTGGAAGGCCGAGATCCGCGCCGGCGAGCGGGTCGGGCCGCGCATCCTCATGGCGGGGCCGTACCTGGAGAGCCCCGCCAACGTGCTGCGTGTCCTTCTGGGGAACACGGTGGAGCCCGAGGAGCGGACCCGCATCCCCGTGGATGGGCCCGCCCACGCGGCGCGCGTGGTCGACTCGATCGCCGCGGCCGGCGTCGACTTCGTCAAAGTCCGGACGTGGCGCGACCTGGAGACCTTCCGGGCCATCGCCGAGGCGGCGCACGCGCGCGGGCTCCCGCTCGCCGCGCACGTCTTCGGGCTGCCGCCCGAGCTTCTGCGGGAAGGGCTCGTGTCGAGCGTCGAGCATTTCCTGGAGGCGCCGGAGGAGTGGACGCGCGAGGAGCGGCTCGACTTCTACTCCGCGATGGCGGAGCGGGGGACGGCGGTCGTGGCGACCGTCGTCACGTTCGCGGACAACGTTCTCGTCATGCCCGACACGCTGGCCGCGGTCGTGGAGGGCGCCGACGACATCTCCGCGTTTCTCCTCGCCGACTGGCGCGAGCAGGTCGCGGAGAGCTCGGCGGGATCGGTGCAGGGCTGGCGTTCCTACTTTCCGACGGTGGTGCGCTCCTGGCGGGAGATGCGGGAGGCCGGCATGCGGGTCCTCCCGGGCAGCGATCTCGCCGTGGCGGGGGTCTTCGGGGGCTCGAGTCTCCACGAGAACCTCGCGCTGATGGTCGAGGAGATCGGGCTCTCGCCGGCGGAGGCGATCGTCGCGGCCACGCGGCACTCCGCCGAGTTCGCGGGCGTGGCGGACTCTCTGGGGACGATCGAGCCGGGCATGATCGCCGACCTCGTGCTCCTCGAGGCCGATCCGCTGGCCGACATCGCCAACACCGCCCGCGTGGCGGCTGTGCTCCAGGGCGGCCGCCTGCTCGACCGGGCCGCGCTCGACGCGCTTCTCGAGGAATCGCGGCGGGACCCGGCGGTGGCGGCGAACGACTGGCTCCCGCCGCCGGCGACGCCCGAGCTGGTGGAGGCGCGCGCGATCCTGGACGCCATCGACGAAGCGGAAGGCGTGGCGGCGGTCGCGGCGGCGCTCGAGTCGCTGGCGGCATTCGAGGGAGCGGCGCGCCTGCCGGGGGGCCGGGACGCGCTGGGGGTCCGCGTCGAGGCCGCGATCAACGGCGCGGGGTACCGGCTCCTGCAGGCGGAAGAGCTGGACCGGGCGGTGGAGGTCTTCGCGCGGAACGCCGAGGCGTTCCCGGAGTCGGCGAACGCCTGGGACAGCCTCGGCGAGGCGTTCATGGAGCGGGGCGACCGCGAGCGGGCGATCGAGAGCTACCGGCGCTCGCTGGAGCTGGACCCGCACAACGACAACGCACGCGAGCGGCTGGAAGCGCTGGGCGCGACGGCTGTCGCGGAGTGATCATGCCCGAGCGGGGCGACGCCGATCAGTTCACGCGCTCGAACCGCTCCCCGGCGATCACCACGGCGGTAGCGTGGTCGCCGTCTTCGGGGAACTCGAACCGCGCGACGAGCCCGCCGCCGGTCAGCGTGACCCGCAGCTCGTCCGCGGCGGCATCGAACACCTCGGCGCGGCTCGAGGCCACGCCCATGTGGACCTCGAGTCCGTCCGCCACCACCCGCCACGTCTGGGTGCCGAGCCGCGGGCTCACGTACGTGCCGGCGTAGGCGGCGAGCGGGTGGGCCAGCGGCGCGAGGCGCCCGGCGCGCTCGGCGAGGTGGTCGGCCGTCTCGCGCTCCTCCTCCGCCGCCTCGGCTTCGAGCTCGTGCAGTCGCCGCTCGTACTCGGGCTCGATATCGGCGCGCCCCAGCAACCGGTCGTAGATGTAGCTGGCGATCAGATCGGCCGCGGGAGAGGCCGGGTCGTCACCGTTGACCAGCACGACGACGCCGATCCGCGACGCGGGCTCGAACGACATGTGCGAGCGGTAGCCGGGGAAGCCCCCGAAGCGGTGGACGATCGTCTTGCCTTCCCACGTCCCCAGGTCCCAGCCGTACCCCCAGCCGAAGCGCTCGTAGGGACCGAACGTCCGGTCCTGCTCGGCGTGCGGCTCGTGGGTCGATGCGATCGCCGCCTCGGGGAAGACCCGCGCGCCCTCCAGCCGTCCGCCGCTCGCGTGTGCGGCGACGAACCGGGCCAGGTCGCGGGGCGTCGTGAAGTGGCCGCCCGCGGCGTGGAGGTTGGCGTCGGCCTTGGCGAGCGGAATCCGGCGGTACCCCTCGCCCGGCACGACCGCATGCGGCATCGCGATCCGGTCGGGGTCGAGCGTGGAGAGCCGCGCGCTCGTCTCGTCCATCCCGAGCGGGTCGAGCACCTCCGCCCGGACCGCGTCCTTCCATCCCTCGGGATCCCGCGGGTCGAGCGCGAGGCCGAGGATGTTGTACGGCAGGTTGTCGTAGGAGAACGCCGTGCCGTCCTCGGCGGGACCGTAGTCGGCGAGCAGCGCGATCAGGAGCTCGGGCGTGAACTCGCCGGTGTACGCGGTGCGGACGACGACCGGGCCGCCGTCCTCGAGGCCGTCGGTCATGGTGAGGAATCCCTCGACCGTGACCTCCCCGGCATCCATCGGCGCGCGGAACTCGAGGCCCGGAATGTAGCGGTCGATCGGGGCATCCAGGTCGATCTCCCCGCGGGCGGCGCGGAGGACCACGGCGGTGCCGGTCAGCGCCTTGGTGCTCGACGCGATGTAGAACTGGGTCGCCTCATCCACCTCGCGGCCGGTCGATGCGTCCGCGACGCCGAAGCCGCCCGACCAGAGCACCCAGTCGTCCTGCGTCACCGCGATCCCGACCCCGGGGGTGAGACCGAGATCGACCGCGCTCTGCGCGAACCGCGCGACGTCGCCGCGCCACTCGCCGCCGATCGTGGCCTGGGCGGCAGCCGGCGGCGGGAGCAGGAGGGGCGGCAGGAGAAGCGGCGGGAGCAGAAGGAACGGGGAGCACAGCAGCGCCAGCGGTCGCATTGGATGTCTCCTCAGAGCGGAATTCGCGAAGAACGAATTGTCGGCGGTGATAGGATCGGCCGCGGGCCGTTTCGCTGGCTTGAACGAATGAAACCGTCCGGGGTTAACGCCCCCGGGCGATCGCGCGAAGCTCGCCGGGCGTGCAGCCCGTGGCGGCGCGGACCTCGCGGCACATGTGGGCCTGGTCGGCGAAGCCCGCCGCGTGCGCGAT
>DATFFS010000300.1:0-10340 GCA_035249945.1 Gemmatimonadota bacterium | reverse complement strand
GCGGGGCTTACGGCCCTTCCGTAGGGGCCTGCTGGCCCTCTCCATCCGCTTCCGGGCCTCATCGGCCTTCGGCCCCTCCGTAACTTCTCGCTTGAGGACGTCCCCCTCGATGATGGCCAAGATCTCCTCCTGGCTCGGGCTGCAGTTCGGGAACGCGCGCCGGATCTCCCGCCGCACGATCCTCCCCACGTCGGGGGAGCGGAGCACCGCGGCCACGTTGTACTTGCTCATCGCCAGCTGCTCCTCATGGAACTGGGCGATCGCGCTTTTGGTCATCCCCTCCTTCGTCAGCACGAAAAGCCGGTCCTGCACCGCGGGATCCTTGGGTGAGGCAGACAGGAGATCGACCTCGAAAACGAGCTCCTCGGAGATGGGCTTGTTGAAGAGCACCTTGTAGGCGCGCCAAATCTGTCCATTTGTCAGAACAACCCAGTCGATTCCCTGGTTGGCCGCGTAGTTCACGGCCTGCCGGAGGTGGTTCTCCCGGAGGTCGGCGCCGATCGCCTTCACCTCGATGAGATAGGCGACGCCCTGGTCGGATTTCACCGCCAGGTCGACGAAGGTGGACCGGACAGCGTACTCCTTGGTCACCTCGAAGAAGGGGTGCCATCCGAAGACATCAACGAGCAGTCCGGCCACGACCTGCACCGTGTCAGCCTCGTTGATGTCGCGGGCCTTCGCCTGCTCGAGGATCGGGCGGAACTGCTTGATGCCTGCGGAGAGGCGCTGAACAACCTTCTTCGGGACGGCCAAAGGGGCCTCCGGGGGAAAAAGAGATGAGGCAGCCTGACCGGGAGTTCTGCCCGGAATAGCTGTACCGGATCTGTGCGGGATCTACTGTCTGGAATAGCTAACCGGATTAGCTGGCGCGGTCAATACGAACGGGGTTGTCAGAGGGAACCGGCTAAAATCGGCGCTCAGGAGGCGCCTACAGAGAGGCTCCAAAGGCCGATGTTCTGCCGTTGAACTAGGGCCCAGAGAGGCTCGAGGTCGTGACGATCCGGCAAGAGTCTACTCGGGGGCCGGGGATCCTTCCAGCCGCTTCTCGAAGTTCCGCTGGCGCTTCGTGACGACGAATCCGGCGCGCTCGTAGAAGCGGCGCGCGCGGTTCCGCTTGACATTGCTGCGGACGCGCATGAGGGCGTACCCCTGTGCCGTGGCCCACGCTTCCGCCTCGGCGAGCAGGCGCGCGCCGATCCCTTGGCCCCGATATCGATCGTCGACGACGAGCCCGGCGACCTCCGCGGATGGATCCGATTCGAGAGTGACGCTCGGCGCGACGTGGATCCAGCCGACGCCGTCGCCGCCCGCCACCGCGATCAGGACGCGGTGATCGGCTCGGCCGAAGATCGCAGCTGCGCGACGGCCGGCTTCCTCCTCAGTCGTCGGATACCCGAGTTGCGTGGCGAGTCGCGCCAGCGACACAGCATCGGAAACGTCCGCCTCCCGGATGACGATTCCAGCGCGCCGGCTCACTGCTAGACGGCGGATCCGCGGGCGCACATTTCCGCGTCCAGCCGCGCGCCGAGCTCCGCCGACACGTCGAGGAGCCGCTCGATCTCCGCAGCCTCGGTGCGGAAGTTCACGATGCAGGCGCGCAGGACGAAGCGGCCATTCAGCACGGCGTTCGACGGGAACACCCGGCCGTCGAGCTGGATCTCGCTCATGAGTCGCTCGTTCAACCGGTCGAGATACGCGTCGCGGCCGGGTGGCCGGCTCCCACTCCGTTCGTCGCGCAGCCACTCGGGCACGTAGCGGAAGCACGCGATCGAGAGCGGCGGCTCGGGCGCCATGGGCTCGAACTCGGGTCGCTCGATCACGCGCCGGTGGAGGTAGCGAGCCAGCTCCACGTCGTGCTCGATCCGGCGGCAGTAGGCACTCCAGCCGTGCGCCAGCAGCGAGACCCAGACCTTGAGGGCCGAGAATCCGCGCGAGAACTGCGGCCCGTACTCCATCAGGTCCGTACCGCGGCCGGTCAGCTCCTTATCCTCGTGGACGTAGCTCGGATGAACCTCGTACGCCTCGGAGAGCCGCCGCGCGTCCCGCACCACCACCGCGCCCGCCGCGGGCGGGATGTAGAGCCACTTGTGCGGGTCGAAGGCGATCGAGTCGGCCCGCTCGATCCCGCGGAACGCGGGCCTGAGCGACGGCACGAGTGCGGCGATTCCGCCATAGGCGGCGTCCACGTGAAGCCAGAGCCGGTGCTGCTCGCAGATGTCGGCGATCTCCGCCAGCGGATCGATCGCGCCGGTGGCCACGGTTCCCGCCGTGGCGATCACGATGGCCGGCCGCGCGCCGGCGGCGATGTCCTCCTCCACGGCGCGGCGGAGCGCGTCGACGCGCATCCGAAAACCCGCGTCGACCGGCACCTTTCGGACGGAGCTTCTACCCAGCCCCATCATGTCCGCGGCTCGCTCGTTGACGACGTGCGCCTCGGCAGACGCGTAGATCGCGAGCGGAGGCCCCGCGGCCACACCGCGCTCGCGCGTATCCCATCCGGCTTTCGCATCGCGGGCGGCCTTGAGCGCCACGAACGCCGCCATCGCTCCGCCGGACGTCATGAGCCCGCCCGTGCCGGCCGGCAGGCCGAACGATTCGGCGAACCAGCGGAGCAGATGGAGCTCGATCTCGGTGGCGGCCGGTGACAGGCGCCAGCCGCCCACGTTCTGGTCCAGTCCCGCTGCCAGGAGCTCCGCCGGAGCGGCCGGCACCGTCCCCGACCCCACGATGTAGGCCATGAACCCCGGATGGCCGGGATACATCGACCGTTCGAGCGCCATGTCCCGGAGGTAGGCGACCAGATCGTCGACGGCCATGGGCTCGTCGGGAACCGGGATCGCGACGGCGGCCCGCACCTCGCCCGCCTTGTGAGCCCGCGCCACGGGAAGGGTCGGGAGCCGGCGCAAGAGCTCGGTCCAGACCTCGAGCACGCCCGCGCCGAATTCCTGCGCCTGTTCCGGCGACCAGTTCAGGTCGGGGACCGGCTGTGGGTATTCCCGGGGAATCATTTCGTCGACAGGACCTCCACCGTGTCGCCTCTCCGGACCGTCCCCACTCCTCGGTGGTTGGCGTTCTGACCGAACATGACTTCACTGCCCTCGCGGCGGAACGTGGCCAGCGTGCGGAGCGGCTCGACGCCGCGCGCGCCGGTCTCCTGGTTGGTGGTCGTGGTCGCGCAGCGTGCGCAGGGACCGGCGGCGTCGAGCTCGATTTCTCCGATCCGCAAGACCTTCCATCCGTCCTCCGCGAATGGATCCGCTCCTTCGAGGACGATGTTCGGCCGGAAGCGGTTCATCGGGAGCGGGTCTGCCAGCCGGGCGTTCAGGGCATCCAGCGACTCACGGGACACGACGAGGAACGAGTACGCGTCGGCGAAGGAGATCCGTGGGGAGGCTCGGGCCGGGTCCCGTTTCGGCGGGCGTACCGTGGATTCCGGCATCCACACGAGCCGCGCGGGGCGGCCCAGAACGGAGGCCAGCCACGCGTCGGCCTCCTCGCCGACCGGCAGCGCATCCACGGTGTCCCGCCACACGGTCACACGCACGGCCGCCGCAAATTCGGGGAAGGCGTCGACCGTGACCGATTCCCACCCCGTGGCGCGGAGCGAGAGCCGCCCATCGGAGACCCCCGCCCGGATCGTGGCCAGCAGCGGGACCGTTCGCTGGCTCAGGAAGCGTCCATTCTCGTCGACGACCATCCAGCGCCGGTCGTTCCGGACGCCGAAGGCATCGATCTCCGCGCTCTCGACCGCGATCCCGCCGCAAGACTTGATCGGGTACATGAAGAGGTCGGCGACCCGGATCATCGGCGGACGCGGGCACGCCGGATTCGCCGCTCCGGTCTGGCGCCGTGCGCGACCAGTCCGAAGGGCCAGTGTCGGGCTCCGTTCAACCCAGCCAGTCCCGCGCCGACCCGCCCGAGGTCTCCGTCGCGGTCGGACTCCGACGCGTACAGCGCGAACGAGGCGCTTCCGCTCCCGCTCATCCGCACCGTCCTCGCGGGGCCCGCGGCGAGGACCTCGAAGGCGCGGCCGGCCTCGGGACAGCGGGCCGCCACGACAGGCTCGAAGTCGTTCCCGCGCCCCGCGCCGCCGAGGGGCGGAAGCGAGCGCCCCTCCGGAGGCGAGTCGGCGTCGAGCCAGCCGTAGGCCTGCCGGGTCGCCACGCCCACTCCCGGCCACACGAGTATTCCCCATCGCTCCGCCGGTGGCTCGGCCGGCGTAAGCAGGTCGCCGATGCCCCGCGCCCGCTGTGTTCCGCCCTCGAGAAAGAACGGTACGTCGGCGCCGAGTTCGGCCGCGAGGTCGGCCAGCGTGTGCTCGGGATCCGGCACCGCGAACCGCCGCCCGAGCGCGAGCAGCACGGCCGCCGCGTCGGACGAGGACCCGCCGAGTCCCGCCCCGGCGGGGATCCCCTTGTCGATGGCGATCGAGACGCGCAAGTCGTGGCCGGTTCGCACCGCGATCAGAAGCGCCGCGCGGGCGGCCAGGTTCTCCTCCCCGTCCGGCACTTCCGCGGCGTGCTCTCCGTTCACTGTGCAGGTGACCTGCACACCCGCCGGCGCGCGCGCGATCTCGATCCGATCGGCGAGATCGATCGCCTGGAAACCCGTGTCCAGCTCGTGCATCCCGTCCTCCCGCAGACCTCCGACGGCCAGCCAGAGATTGACCTTGGCGGGCGCGATCCACACCTCGCGCTCGGCCGGCCGGACCCCGGCGAGCTCAGCCGCGCTCATCGCTCTCCAGCCGGGGCTCGATCTCGGACTCGAAATCCTCGGCCATCTCGCGTTCGAGCTCCTTTTCGGATCGTTCCAGTTCCTTCCACGAGAGGCCCTCACGCAGGAAGCAGACGAGCCCGACGATCGTGACGGAAAGGTAATTGACGGCGTGGAAGCCCAGCGAGTACGTGAACGCGATCGTGCGGTCGACGTCGAACGCCTCCAGGCTCTGCACGACGAATGCCTGGAACGTGCCGACGAAACCGGGCGAAGATGGGGCCGCGACACCCAGCGCGGTGATCGAGTTCGTGAACAGCGCGCCTTCGAACCCGGCCTGTCGTGCCAGACCGAACGCCGCCATGCCGATGAAGAACAGCAGCGCCACCAGCACCCATTGCGCGAATCCGAGCACCGCGCTGATCGCTACCAGGCCCGGCCGCTTCAGCAACTGGAATCCCTCGACGAACGTGGCCAGGGCACCCTCGATCGCCTCCTCGAAGCGTCCCCCGAAGATCCGGCGGCGAACCCACTGGGCCGCCCCGATGACCTTGCGCGGCCAGGCGACGAGGATGGCCTGGAAGGCGGCGAAGACCACGAAGATCCAGAACGCGACGACCGCGGTGGTGCTTGCCCAGGGGGGCAGGTCGACCACCCAGCGGAGCGCGTAGAGGATCCCCACCAGCGCAAACCCGTCGAACATGCGCTCGAGGAACAGGCTTCCGAAGGCGGTCGCCGTGGCCACCGGCTCGCGCCTGGCGAGCGCGTAGGCACGCACGAACTCCCCGATCCGCGCCGGCAGCACGTTGTTGGCCATGAGACCGATCGCGGTCGCGCTCGCGCAGCTGCGTAGGGGCACCCGGGCGACGGGGCGGAGCAGGATCCGCCACCGGAGAGCGCGAACGCCGACGTTGACGACGGGCGCGAGAACGAACACGAGCGCGAGCAGGATCCAGTCCGCGGCCCGCAGCGCGGGCCAGACCAGCGCCCACTCCACGCCGCGCATCGCCCACCAGATCGCGAGCGCGGAGACGAGGATCCCCACCCACGTCTTCCACCGGCTCACGGTCCTGCAACCGCCCTACAGAAGATGTGTTTCGTTGATTACCAGCTTGTAGATGCCCCCCAGCCTTTCCGCCGCGCGATTCGAGAGGATCATCCGCGGCAGGAAGATCTCGAAGTACTCCATGACCGGCGAGATCGACGTGTCGATCCGGAGCGCGAGCGTGATCACGGGCATCGTTTCCGGCGCCGCGTCGTCCTCGGTGTCCGCGATCACGACGGTGGCGGTGTCCTCGCCGCCCCGCGCTCGGGCGATCGCGCCCGCTCCGCCGTTTCCGCCCTCCCGCTCCCCCTCCATCTGCTTGGCGCTATGCGGGCCGACCACGCCCAGCGAGGAGCGAGATACTGCGAAGTTCACGCGGTCGTGGATGTCAAGCCGGATCATTTCCTTGTCTCGCACGCGCGAGCGGTGAACGTCTGACTTGTCGGCCAGGATCACGGCGGCCGCGATGTCGCTGACAGGCGCTCCGTCGGTCTCGTGGTGGTGGCCGATGGCGGTCACGACTTCGATGACCTCGTCGATCGGCATCCCCATGTTCCGCAGGATCTCGTGGGCCAGAATCGCACCGCTCTGCGCGTGATGGTCGCGGTTGACGACGTTGCCGATGTCGTGGAGGTAGGCCGCGATCCCGGCCAGCTCGCACAGCCGCTGAGGACGATCGAGCGCCTCGAGGAGCGACCGGGCACGCTTGGAGACGACGCCCGCGTGCCGCCGGCCGTGCTCCGTGTACCCCATGGCGCCCATCACCTCATCGGCGCGGTCGATGTATTTCCGCACTTCAGGGTCGCTCTGCAGAGCAGAAAGCGAGATCACGAGATTTCCATTCCGTCCTTCCGATGTCCGTCGCCGAGGAGCCGCGCGACTTCCTTGTGTCCCGGACCCCGCACTCCCGCGGGAACGAGATCCAGCAGAAACGTGCCCAGCGCGCGGTACAGTGCGAGCAGTCGGGGACGATCCGCGAGGGCGTCGAGCTGGGAGCGGACCGTGCGCGCGTCCCCGCGCGCCACCGGCCCGGTGTGCGCGTGGGCGGGGGTCGCGGCCCGCAGGTTCTCCTCCGTGCGGGCCGTCAGCGGCCGGAGGAGCGCGAGGGCCTCCGCCTCGTTCAGCCCCGCTTCGTGCAAGAGCCGGACCGCCGCGGCGTCCAGTGCCATCCGGCCGTTCGAGGCCAGAACCAGCGCGGTATGGTAGCGAGCCTTGTTCTCCGCCGCCACGGCCACCCTCGCGACGCCCAGCCGGTCGGCCAGGCGCTCGAGCAGCTCGACCGCGCGAGGCTCTCCCTCGACGGCGACGACGGCTCCGGCCAGGGCCTCGGCGTCCCCTTCGGACCCGCGAAACGTCATCGCCGGATGGAAGGATCCGCAGGCGACTCCCTGGCCGGCGAGGGGCGCGAGGAGCGCCGCGGGGATCGCCCCGGCGCAGTGGGCCGCGCCAGTCGGCCTGGGACCGGTCGCCCGCGCGAGCCGCTCGGCGACGTCGGCGATCGCGTCGTCGGGCACCGCGATGAGCCACAGGTCAGCGGCGACCGCTGGCGGCTCCGGCGAAATCGTCAACGGGACCTCGGGGAGAAGCGCGCGCCGCTCGGGACGCAGCTCGCGCGGGTTCCACGCGCCGGTCAGCGGGACGCCGCGTCCCCGCGCGAGCTGGAGGATCGCGAGGCCGACCCTCCCCGCGCCGTATACGTGAATCGCCGGGGACGCGTCGCTCACGACGCTACCCGCACGACAACCCCTTCCTGGCGAAGACGCTCGACGACGTCCGGCCGCGCGCGCATGTCGACCAGCACCGCGTCGTCCGTGTACTCGCGGCCCAGCACCTCGCCGACCTCGTAGAGGCGCGCCAGCGACCGGCTGGCCGACAGCGGCAGCGTCACGCGCACGCTGAGCTCCTCGGTGCGCAGGAAGCGCGAGAGCCCCTCCTCCATGGCGACGAGCCCGCGCGGGTCGACGGCGGAAGCCATCACGGCGTCGGGGTGTTCGGTCAGGAGCCGCGCCCGGACCGCGGCACGCTCGGCGGCGGGAATGCGATCGAACTTGTTGAACACGAGCAGGGTCGGCGTACCGGCGATCCCCAATCCCTCGAGTACGTCGCGGACGACCCGCGTCTGCGCTTCGTGGTCCGGCTCCGAGACGTCGACGACGTGGAGCAGGAAGTCGGCGTGGACGACCTCTTCGAGCGTGGCGCGAAACGAGGCTACGAGGTGATGCGGCAGGTTGCGGATGAACCCGACGGTATCGGTGAGGAGGACCTCCTCGCCCTCCGGGAGCCGGATGCGCCGCGTGGTGGCGTCGAGCGTGGCGAAGAGCCGATCCTCGGCGTGAAGCCTTTCTCCCGATAGCCGGTTCATGATCGTCGACTTCCCCACGTTGGTGTAGCCGACGAGCGCGACATTCCACGCGTCGACCCGTCCCTTGCGCTGCAGCCGCCGGCGCTCCTCGATGTGCCCGAGTTTCTCCTTGAGCGTCGATATCCGGTCGCGGATCACCCGACGGTCGACCTCGAGCTGCGTCTCGCCCGGTCCGCGCAGGCCGATGCCGCCTCGGATGCGCGAGAGGTGCGTCCACATGCGCTTTAGCCTCGGCAGCAGGTACTGCAACTGGGCCAGCTCGACCTGGAGCTTGGCCTCGCGCGTCCGCGCCCGGTCCGCGAAGATGTCGAGGATCAGCTCCGAACGGTCGAGGACGCGCTTGCCGATCAGGTCCTCGAGATTCTTCCCCTGCGCCGGCGAGAGGTCGTTGTCGAACACCACCAGGTCCGCGCCGGTCATCCGGACCTCGTCGCGCAGCTCCTCCGCCTTCCCCTTGCCGATGAAGTAGGTCTTGTCGGCGGCGTCGCGACGCTGGTAGATCTCGCCCACGATCTCGGCGCCCGCCGAGACCGCCAGCGCGCGCAGCTCTTCGAGGAGACTCCGGTCCGACCATCCGATCCCGTCGTCGCCGATCGCGGCCGGACCGCCGACCGCCGCCAGCACCACCTTCTCGGGCTCGCTGGGTTGCGGGACCCGGATCGTCACGCGTCCGCGCGGGCCGCCGCCCGCGCCTGGCGCCAGCGCGCGTCGAGATCGGCCATGCGGGCGCCCAGGCGCTCCTCGAACCCGCGATCGGTCGGCTCGTAGTAGACCCGGCCCTCGAGCGCATCGGGCAGATGGCTCTGCCCGACGATCGCGTCGTCGTGGTCGTGGGCGTACTGGTATCCCCGGCCGTATCCCAGATCCTTCATCAGTCGCGTCGGCGCGTTCCGGATGTGGAGCGGCACCGGCTCGCCGTCGGTGGCGCGCGCGTCTTCGGCAGCCATGCCGTAGGCCCGGTAGAGCGCGTTCGACTTGGGCGCGGCCGCGAGGTACACGACGGCCTGGGCGAGCGCCAGCGATCCCTCGGGCATGCCGATGAAGTGGACCGCCTGCTGGGCCGCGATTGCCTGCTGCAGCGCGCGCGGGTCGGCGAGCCCTATGTCCTCGGACGCGAAGCGAACGAGCCGCCGCGCTACGTAGAGCGGGTCCTCCCCCGCCTCGAGCATCCTGGCGAGCCAGTAGAGTCCCGCCTGAACGTCGGAGTCCCGGAGCGACTTGTGGAGCGCCGAAATGACGTTGAAGTGCTCCTCGCCCGCCTTGTCGTAGCGCATCGCCTTCCGCTGGAGCGCGGCCTCGATGCGGGCGCGCGTCAGCGTCTCGCCGTCGTCCGCGAGCGCGGCGGCGAGCTCCAGCGTCGAGAGCGACATCCGCGCGTCGCCCTGCGCGGACTCGCAGAGGAAGGCGCGGGCATCCGGCGCCAGCTCGATCCGGCGCGCCCCGAGACCGCGCTCGCTGTCCGCCAGCGCGCGATCGACGAGAACCCCGATCTGGTCGGCGGTGAGGGAATTCAACGTGTAGACCCGCATCCGGGACAGGAGCGCGGAGTTGACCTCGAAGGACGGGTTCTCGGTCGTCGCCCCGATCAGCGTGAGGACGCCCCGTTCGACGTGCGGGAGGAAGGCGTCCTGCTGGGACTTGTTGAAGCGGTGGATCTCGTCGCAGAACAGGATCGTCCGGCGCCCGCGGAGTCCGAGCTCCTCGCGCGCCTCGGTGACGACCCGCTTGACGTCCTTGACGCCCATCGTCACCGCGCTGAACCAGACGAACCTCGCGCCGGTCGACTCGGCGACGATGCGGGCGAGCGTGGTCTTGCCGGTCCCCGGCGGCCCCCAGAGGATGAGGGAGTGGTGCTCGTCGGCCTCGATCATCCGGCGCAGCACGCCGCCATCTCCCACCAGATGCTCCTGGCCGACGAAGTCGTCCAGCGTGCGGGGGCGCATCCGGTCCGCGAGCGGGGCCGCCTTCGCGAGCCGCTCCTCAGCCTGTTGCTCGAAGAGATCCATCCCCTCCTTCTACCCTCCCGAGTCGCCCACGGTTTCCGGGCGCGGGACCCCGCCCGCCGCCCGGGCCGCCGCCTCGACCAGGGCGAGGACCGATCCCGTGGTGGCGCCCGTGTCGTCCGCGTTCATGTCATAGCCGACGACCGCGACGCTGCGAAGCCTGCGGCCGCCGAAGGCCCCGGCGAGCGCGTCGGCGAGCCGCGCGGGGTCGAGCCCG
>DATFFS010000299.1:0-3874 GCA_035249945.1 Gemmatimonadota bacterium | reverse complement strand
CCGGGCCGGAACCGCGCCGTCGGATCCCCGGCCACTTCGACCAGGACGAGCGAGTCCCGCCCGACCGTCGCCACGGCCAGCGCCGACTCGACGGCCGGTGGGCTCCACGACTCCGCCCGCGCGCGCCGGACGATCCCGTCGAGCTGGCAGAGATCCGCCTGGCGATAGGCCTTCTCCACCGAGGACGCCCCCGCCCCGAGACCGCGCAGACCTGCGATGACCCTGCTGCCCCAGCTCTCGGAGACGAAGACGATCCCGCGCTCTATCCCCGCCGCGTGCGCCGCCTGTACCAGATCGAGCTTCATGCTCCCCATGCTCGTCCGATAGACCTGGACCCGGGCGGGAATTCCGTATGCGATCGCATAGAAGGCGGCCAGCAGCAACGTTAGGAACGTCCATCTGCGCAGGTCGACGCTCGGGAAGCCACCCGGCTTCCAGCGCCTGCCCTTCAGCCGCCGCGCGCCCTCGACCATCGCCCTCGCCGTCAGCGGCAGGACGAACGCGACGGTCACGTACAGGAACCGTGGGCCCAGGAAGGTGTCTCGGTGCCAGTAGAAGAAGTTTGCCGCCGGCACCGCGAGAAATCCCGCCAGGAGGAGCATGTCCCAGCGACGGGTCAACCAGCCCGCGGCCAGGGCGATCCCGAGCGGCCAGAGCGCCGGGATCGGCCATTCGAACAAGAACACGCCGAGGAGCGAGAGATCCAGGAGCTGGTTGCGAAGTCCTGCCTCCGGAGTGTGCGCCTCCCCCCAGGGGCCCTCGTGGAACCCGAGGCCGTGCGACGACCCCCACAGCTCGATGTACCCGGGGCGGAACGCGTGACCGGTCGTGGCCGCGTTGAACGCGAGGTAGATCGAGGCGATCGCCAGGAACGCCATGCCGAAGGCCGCGAGCGGCCCCCAGCGCCTCGCCCGCAAACAGTCGGCCGCGAGCGCCACGCCGAATACGACCCCGATGGCGAGCGACTCCAGCGGCCGGCTCAGAAATGCCACGCCGAGGACCGCACCCGATACGGCCAGGAAGGCCGGCCGTTCGGACGCCTCCCAGCGCGCATGGCAGTACAGAAATCCGCACACCGCGGCCAGCGACGACACGTGGCTCATGAAGCTCCCGCCCATGAACCAGAAGAACGGCGTCAGCACGAGCAGGAGGAGGGTGAGGCGCGCCGTCGAGACGTCGTACGCCCGTCGCGCGAAGCCGTAGAGGAAGGCGGCCGCGGCCAGGCTAAGCGCGATCGGCACGAGCCACGGGGCTCCCGCCAGAACACCGAAGGCGAGCAGTGCGGAATGGCCCGGCGGGTACTGGGAATACCACCGCCCGCCCTCGATGATCATCTGCGGAGTCACGAAGAACTCGATCGAGGCGGGCGCCGACGCGCTTGCGTCACCGGCCGCGAAGATCCGGGCCTGGAAGAGTTGGGTCACGCCATCGATGAGGAGCGGCCGTTGCTCGAACACGAGGCCGGAAACGAGCAGGAGGATCGCGGCCAGGATCGCGATCAGCGCGAGCTCCAACCAGGCTCCGGGAGCGGCTGCGAGCTCGGCCGTCCGGTCTTCGAGCCGATGCAGGGCACGCCCGTGGAGCATCCAGGCCAGAAGCCACGCGACCGTCCCGAAGATGGCGATTCCGAGTATCCACTCGCCGGGTCCGACGTACGCGCTGTCTTCCCGGATCGCCCCCACGATCGAGGGGAGGGGCAGGAGTGGCACGGCCACCAGCAGGCAACCCGCCGCAGCGGTGAAAAGCCTCGCGAGCTTCAGAGCCGGCGGTCCTTGTGCTCCGACGGCTCGGCTTCCAGCCCTACTCTCTCGGCCACCACGTACAGCGGCCGACGCTTTACTTCGTCGTAGATCCGGCCCGTGTATTCTCCGATGATTCCGATCGTTACCAGGATCACCCCGCCCAGGAAGAGGACCGAGGTCATCAGCGACGCCCATCCCAGGATCGCGCGGTCGGTGAACAATCGCAGGTAGAGGATCGTCGCCATGAGCAGGAACGCGGCGAGCGACACGAACAGGCCGAGAAGGGTCGCCAGCCGCAGCGGCAGATTCGAGAACGAGAAGATGCCGTCGAACGCGAGGCGGAAGAGGCGGATCACAGAAACCCGCGGAGTCCCCGCATAGCGCGCGTCGCGCTCGTACTCCACCGCCGCCTGGCGAAATCCCACCCATGACCGGAGACCCGCCAGATAGCGATTCCGTTCGGGCATCTGGCTCAGCTCGTCGACCACCCGACGATCGAGGAGCGAGAAGAGCCCCGCCTGGAGCGGCAGATCGGTCTCCGACGAGAGCGAGCGGATCATCCGGTAGAAGGCGCGAAACGCTACCCGGCGGAGCAGCGACTCCTGCCGGCGGGTCTTCACGGTATGGACGATCTCGTTTCCTTCCCGCCACTTCTCGACGAGAGTCGGGATGAGCTCCGGAGGGTCCTGCAGATCGCCGTCCATCAGCACCACGGCCTCGCCGATCGCGTGCGCCAGCCCGGCGGTCACCGCGGCCTGGTGTCCAAAGTTGCGGGAGAGCCGGACCAGCTTGACGCGCCGATCCTCGGCGTGCTTCCCCGCGATCCATCGCGCGCTGCCGTCGTTCGAGCCGTCGTCCACGAACAGCACCTCGGAGTCCGGCAGGTCGGCGTCGATCACCGCCGTCAATCGTCGCGTCAGCTCCGGCAGGATGTCGATCTCGTCCTTGATCGGCACGACGATCGACAGGAGCGGCTTCGATCCTTCGCTCATTGAGGGCGATCCTCCGGCGCGGGCGTGGGAGCTCCGAGCCGATAGATGGCGACAAGCGGGACCCCTTGCAACTCCAGTGCGTACGCGGGTCGCGTGCGCTCCAGCTCCGCGACGAATTCCGGGCTCATGACTCCCCGCCACATCACGACGGCCGCCCATTCGGATCCCGGCCCCTCCGATCGCAGCTCGATGTCCCTGCGCAGGCTGCCGTACGCCTGCTGGAACACGAGCGTGATCTCGTTGCCGAATACCCACACCTTCGCGTCCGGAGGAAGCTCGCGGTTCATCCACTCGAGAACCGGCTCGGTGAACGCATCCATCCAGTACGTGGTCTCGAGGCCGAGCCGATCGGCGCCGCGCACGCCGCCCACGATTTCCCCGTAGTACGACAGCTCCAGGGGGTGGATCCAGGCCAGCTGGACTGCTGCGGGGACGAACGCCAGGGCGAGCAGCGCCTCTCGGACCCTCCCGGCGATATTCGCCCAGGCCCAATGCACCCCATAGCCGGCGAGCATGGCCATGAACGGGAACACCACGATGAACATCCGCACGCCGTTGTGATGGGGTGCACCCGGAAGGAGCAACAGACCCCAGATGAACGCGACGGTGCCGGTGCTGAGGACCACGAGCGGATCGAGCCGGCGAAGGCCCTGGAACCCGCCCAGGCCGGCCAGCGTCAGGATCCCGATCGGAGTGACCGCGGCGGTCATCACGAACACATGATGCCAGGGGAGCGAGAAGGTGTAGACCCGACCGAGGTAGTACGTCCCGATCGGGGCGTAGTCGCCGCGGTGCAGGCTCTCCCACAGCCACACGCCGAAGAAGCGGCCGGGGTCGAACCAGAGCATCGGATTGAGGACCCAGAAGACCACGATGCCGACCCCGACGGCGATCGGAAGGCCGCGCAGGGTCGCTCGCCTGTCTCGCCACAGGCCCCATGCGGCCACCGGAACCACGGCCAGCACCCCCGTGAACTTGGTTCCTGCCGCCAGGCCCAGGGCCACGCCCGCCAGCGCCCACCCCACGCGGGACGTTCGCTCGACCGCCCACCAGGCGGCGGCGCTGGCGGCCACCCAGAAGGCGATGAGAGGCGTCTCGGTCGCCCCGATGTGGGCGTGCCCGTACAGACGCGGCATGAGC
>DATFFS010000298.1:0-1629 GCA_035249945.1 Gemmatimonadota bacterium | reverse complement strand
CATACGCCGATGCCGAGGTCCGGTCCCCGCTCTGTCCTCTCGATCGCCATCGGGTTCGCCGCCACGCTGGGGGCGGTCGGGCCCGCGAGCGCCCAGGCGCCGATAGATTGGTCGGGGTTCGCGAACCTCGTCGCGCGGCTGGACTCGATGGTCGTGCTTCCCGAGCCCACCGGTCCGCACCTCGTCGGGACGATCGCCTACCACTGGGTCGACCGGGAGCGCGACGAGACCGCGACCGAGGATCCCGACGACCGGCGGCAGCTCGTCGCCCAGCTCTGGTACCCGGCCGCCCCCGCCCCCGACCCGGCGTACGCTCCGTACGTTCCCGATCTCCAGGCGATGCGCGGCGCACTGAGGACGCACGCGGACTCGCTCCCCCGCCGGATCGCCGACGACCTGGCGGTGCTGGCCCGCGTCCGGGCACATGCGCTGCTCGCGCCCGGGGTCGACGAGCCCGCCACCGCTCCCCGCTACCCGGTCGTCGTCTTCTCGCCCGGCGGCAACATGTCGCGGCACTACCACACCGCGCTGCTCCAGGAGCTCGCCAGCCACGGGTTCGTCGCGGTCGCGCTCAGCCACCCCTACGTGGGGTGGGACGTCTTCCCCGCCGGCGGGTTCCTGAAGTCGATCGACTGGGGACTGGAAGCCGACGATCCGGCCGTGGCGTGGGCCAACGAGGAGCGGATGGCGGAGATCCTGGCCGGCGACGTGCGGCTGGCGCTGGAACGGCTGGCGGACCTCGACGGGTCGGACCCCGCCGGGCGCTTCACGGGCCGCCTCGACCTGGATCGAGTCGCCGTGGCCGGGCACTCGCGTGGCGGCGCGACGGTCGCCCGCTCCTGCGCCACGCTGGAGGCGATCGACGCGTGCGTGATCCTCGACAACATCGGCACCGAGCGGGAGGTGGAGACGGGCCTGTCGCGTCCGCAGCTGACGATCCGGCGCGGGGACTGGTCGGAGGGCCGGGTGGAGCGGCTGCGCGGGTTCCTATCGAGAAACGCCACCGAAGCGTGGGACGTCGCCATCGAAGGCGCGAGCCACTTCAGCTTCTCGGACCTGCCGATGGTGGATCCCGCCCACTACGAGAGCGACATCGAGCCGCGGCGCGCCCATCGGATCGTCTCCGATCTCGTCCGCGCCTTCCTCGACGAGCAGCTGCGCGGCGACCCGGCCGCCTCGCTCGCCGACGGGGCCGCGCGCTGGCCCGAGGTCACCGTCTGGACGACGCAGCAGCCTACTCGGTAGGCGTGACCCCGCCCTCGACCAGGCGCGCGACCATCCGGCCGTTCGCGTCGTAGCCCCCCGCGGCCACGTAGCCGCGCCCGCCCGCGTGGCGGAAGGCTCGCAGCTCGATTCCTGCGGTCCCCGACTCCTCGAGGACCAGGACGAGGGGACCGCCTCGCTCCGCATCGACGACCCACGCCGTGAGGCGCCCCTGCGGCACGAACTCGTCCACGATGCGGTGCTCCTCCGACCCGTCGCGGATCAGCACCACCCAGCGATGCCCATCCTCCCAGATGGGCTTTCGGTCCTTGCCCAGCTCGACGTTCGCGCGGATCTCGACCGCCTCCAGCGGGCTGTCCTCGTCCAGGTTCACGCGCGCGCTCGCGATCGTCGCATGCGGCAGCG
>DATFFS010000297.1:0-3619 GCA_035249945.1 Gemmatimonadota bacterium | reverse complement strand
GTGCTCCTCGAGCACCCGCAGCCGCTTCTCCGCCTCCGGCGTCATCGCGTCCCGCGGCGGCGTCAGCAGATAGCAGTATGCGCGATGGTGCGAGCGGCCGACGCGGCCGCGCAGCTGGTACAGGTCGGCGAGCCCGAACCGATCGGCGCGCGCGACGACGATCGTGTTGGCGCTCGGCACGTCGAGACCCGACTCGATGATCGCCGACGTCACGAGTACGTCGACCTCGCGATGGAAGAGCGCGACCATCACGCGCTCGAGCTCCTTCTCGGGCATCTGCCCGTGCGCGGCCGAGACCCGCACCTCCGGAGCCAGCGACTCGACCAGCCGGCGGGCGCCATCGATCGTCTGGACCCGGTTGTGGACGTAGAACACCTGCCCGCCGCGGTCGACCTCGCGGCGGATCGCGTCCTCGATCAGCTCCTCGTCGAACTCCGACACCCACGTCACGATCGGCGTACGGTCGCGCGGCGCGGTCTCGATGAGGCTCATCTCACGGAGTCCCATGAGGCTCATCTGGAGCGTGCGCGGGATCGGCGTGGCGGTCAGCGTCAGCACGTCCACGCTGGCGCGGAGCTGCCGGAGGCGCTCCTTGTGCCGGACGCCGAAGCGCTGCTCCTCGTCGATCACGACCAGCCCCAGGTCGGCGAACTCCACGTCCTTCGACAGGAGCCGGTGGGTGCCGATCACGATGTCGATCCTGCCATCGGCGACGCCCTGGACGATGGCGCGCGCCTCGGCGGCGGTGTTGAAGCGCGACAGCGCGCCGATCTCCACCGGGAAGTCCGCCAGCCGCTCGCGGAAGGTCTCCAGGTGCTGGATGGCGAGCACGGTCGTCGGGACGAGCACGGCCACCTGCTTGCCGTCCTGCACCGCCTTGAACGCCGCCCGGATCGCGATCTCGGTCTTGCCGTAGCCGACGTCGCCGCAGACCAGCCGGTCCATCGGCCGCGGCCGCTCCATGTCGCGCTTGACCGCCTCGGCGGCCGCCCGCTGGTCGGGCGTGTCCTCGTAGAGGAACGCGGATTCCATCTCCCGCTGCCACTGGGTGTCCGGGCTGAACGCGAAGCCGGGCGCGCTCTCGCGTTTGGCGTGGAGCTCGAGCAGCTCGTCGGCGAGCTGCTGGATGGCGGCCTCGGTCTTGGCCTTCTGCCGCTCCCAGTGGCCGGTGCCCAGCCGATGGATCGTCGGTGGCCTTCCGTCCTCGCTGGTGAACTTCTCGACCCGCGCGAGCTGCTCGACCGGGACGTAGAGGATCTCGTCGTCGGCGTAGCGGAGCTTGAGCGCCTCGACCTCGCCATCGCCCGTGAGCTTGAGGCGCTCGAGCCCCTCGTACTGGCCGATGCCGTAGTCCATGTGGACCAGGTAATCGCCGGGCTCGATCCGGGTCAGGTGCTCGACGCTGACCCCGGCCGCGTAGCGCCGGCGGCGGCGGATGCGGCGGCGGCGGGCGAAGATCTCGTGGTCGGTGTAGACGGCGAGCGCCGCGTCCGCCATCCGGAAGCCGCCCTCGAGCGCGCCGACCGCGAGCCGGGCCTGACCCAGGACGTCTCTCGGCAGCAGCTCCTCCAGCCGCTCGAGCTGCCCCAGGTTGTCGCACAGGACGACCGGCAGTACGCCCGCCGCGAGGTCGTGCCGGAGGACCTCGGCCAGGCGCCGCATCGAGCGCTGGACCGGCTCGGGCTCGCGCGTGGCGAAGCGGATCGCCGACTCGTCGCCGTGCATGTGGAGCGCCTCGAGGTCCAGCCCGCGATAGGGCTCGAGCGCGCGCTCGAACGCCTCCGGATCGAGCCACAGGTCGCTCGGCTCGGGCACGATCCGCTCCTCGCTCGCTTCCGCGTGCCGGCGGACGACCTCGTCCCAGGCCTCTCGGGTGGCGGCAGCGAGCCGCGCCGGCTCGTCGCGGACGACGAGCGTGTCCGGGTGCAACCACGAGGCCAGGGCCGTCAGTTCCGCGTCCTCGTCCGGCCCTGCATCCCCCGGAACGTCCTCCATGGCCCGTACCTCGCGCGCGCCGATGTCGCCGGGCCGCTCGCGCGCCGGGAGGATCTCCACCCGCTCCAGCGGAGCCAGGGAGCGCTGCGTTCCCAGGTCGAAGGTGCGGATCGACTCCACCCGGTCGAGAGCCAGCTCGAGACGCACGGGGTCCGCGTAGCGATATCCGAACACGTCCACGATGCCGCCCCGGATCGAGAACGTGCCGACCTCGGCGACCATCGCCTCGCGCTCGAACCCCATCCGGACGAGCCGGCGCGCCAGATCGTCGAGGTCGGCCCTGTCGCCCGCCGACAACCGCAGCAGCCGGTCTTCCAGCGCCGACGGCGGCAGGATCTTCTGGAGCGCCGCGCGGGCGGTCGTGACGCCGACCCGCACGCTCCCCTCGAGCAGGCCCGCGAGGAACTCGAGCCGCTGCCCCTCGATCTCCTTCTGCGGAGCGCGCCGCTCGTAGGGGAGGATCTCCCATTGCGGATACCAGGCGACGGCCCCTTCCCCGAGAATCGACTCGAGGTCGGCCAGCCACGCCTCGCCCCGCTCCGCCGTCGGCGCCAGGACGAGAAGCGGGACGCCGAGGTCCTCGGCGAGCGCGGCGGCGAGCACCGCCTTGCTCGATCCGGCGAGATTCGTGGCCCGCACGCGTTCCGGCTGGCCGCTGAGCTCGCGGCGCGCGGCGCGGTAGGCGGGAGAGGCGCGAAAGCGCTGTCCGATCTCTTCGACGATCATGTGCGCAGCCCTCGAAACGGACATATTTGTGAGACCGGACGCGACGAAGAAGACGCTAGTCGTCCAACCGGGCCCGGCGTACCGCGGCCTCGCCGGCGAGCGCGAGCATGGCGAGCACGACCGCCCACGGCCACAGCTCGGGCCCCCGGCGACGAGGGAACAGGGCCGCGCGCCACGCCTTCGGCGCCACCGTCGCCCCCCACGCCGCTTCCCACGTGGCCGGCGGCACGCGAGAGAGATCTCCCTCCGCGGGGTCGCCGTTGACGGCCAGGAAGATCGTCCTTCCGGCTGAGTCGCGCACCCGGTAGATGCCAGCCCGGTCGAGTGCCGGCCCACCTCCGTCGGGGGGAACTTCCCACGTGCCGGCATCCGCACCCGCGTGGAGGGGCCCGGTGACGGTCGCGCCCGCCGCGAGGCCCCCGATCCGTTCGCCGACCCGGAACCCCGAGCCCCCGGACGCCCAGCGCGGGTCCCACGCCGACAGGGCCGTGCCGGCGAGGAGCGGGAAGACCGGTGTCGTCGCCAGGTTCGTATACGGGGGGCCCAGGGGGACGAGCCACACCGCAACCATGCCCCGCGCCCACAGAACGGGGCTCCCAGTGGCTAGATTCCACGTCCAGTCCGGTGCCGGAGCAGCCGCCGGGACGAGCCCGCCCCGCACCGGCGCCCGATCGAGGAGTGGCTCGGGAACCGGCGCGGTGCGGGTCCCGGCTGGGCGGCCGGTCAGGGACGAGGCGGCCGGGCGCTCCTCCAGCACGAGATCGGGGGCGGAGATCTCCGTCGACGGAAGCCACCCGGGGGGCGGAACGCAGGCGGATGTCCCGCAGACGGGGCTGAACAGGAGCCGCGTGCCCGCCGCGGCCATCGTCTCCAGGAGCGCCACCTGTCCCGCGGAGTA
>DATFFS010000296.1:0-16245 GCA_035249945.1 Gemmatimonadota bacterium | reverse complement strand
CCTTCTGCGCCCACCACCCCGCCGGACGTCCTCGTCATTACCGCACGAAGACCGCGATCCCGTACCCGCACGGATTGACGCTGCAAACTGCCATCGTGGGCCGGATCCAGTACGTGGCGCTCGTTTTCGGCGTGTAGCTGACAATCGGCAGATCGTCCTCGAGCAAGTCGCTGACGAGAACCGCTCGCTCGGAGTCCTCCAGCGACAGGTCGAAGTCGCTACAGTCGTTATCGCACACACCCACGATCCGATACGATCTCCCTGCGTTCATGTACACCGGCCAGTTGTCCAGGGGCTCGCTGTCGTGGTCCAGAAATCCGATGATGAAGTTGTAGTTCTTCAGGCCTTCGTTCAGAGCCGTCGCGGATTGATTGCGAAGCTGGTTCCAGACCTGGTCGATGGATTGCGCCCTCAAGTCAGACAACGGCAAGCCGAACCACAGTCCAAGGAAGCAGAACACCGCCTTCCACGGCAACGACCGATTCCGTCTCACGTTTCCTCCGCGCGGGGGGTGCATTCGCCCGGTCCGCACGGGCGCGCGGACGGACATCGCCCTCCAGTATTCGTGCGCCCTCGACCCTTTGCAATGGGTTTGGAGGGGTGGTGCGGCCGCGCCATGACGGGGGACGTCCCGGCCGGACGGCCGGTGCGCTTCCTCTAGCCCCCTTCGCAGGCCCTGCCGTCGTGGTCGCCGTCCATCCGATGGGGATCGCCTCCGAGGACGCGGAACCTGCGGAACGCCACGTCGCCGCAGTCCAGGTCCGGCGGTGGGGGAGGGATGCAGACGTCGGGGTAGGAGCTGGCGCACCCAGCTCGTGAATGGCCGGCGAGCGGCAGGAGGCTCTCCGTTCGGTTCGCTCCCGACTCTGTCGGAGCGATACCGCAGAGACCATCGCGAAAGTCCTGCGGCAGGCACGCGAATGCGTCCACCGACCAGAGTCCGAGCCTGGCGGCACGCGCGGAGTCGGCCGCTGCCCGGATCGCTTCCACGTGCCGCACGTTGGGCGGGACGACCAGCGGCACCGCGAATCCCTGCCGGACCAGCATGCGATTCACCATACGACCATCCGGCAGATAGACGTAGGCGAGGAGGCGATCGTAGCGGTCCCGCACCTCCACGTCGGTGGCCAGCCTCGCTTCGGAGCCCGGCGGAAGGATCGCCTCGAGGAAGGCGTGCGCCGCGCGTCCGAAGGGTCCCTGAGTCGCCTCCGGGGAATCGATCAGGAGGAGCCGTACCCGCTCGCCGCCGCACCGGATCGTGTCGCCGTCGGTGATCCGCTCGACGACGCAGGTCGGACCCGTTCCCTGCGCGGACATGCGCTGGACGTTCACCGCCGACGACAGGCAGGCAACGAGAAGGCAGATGCGGCGCAGCCCGTTCACGCGCTGGATCCGCGGCAGGCCGTTCACGGACGCGTGCGGCTGCGGGCACTCCGGCTCTTCAGGAACTCCACCACCATCGGCAGGACCGACACCGCCACGATCCCGATGACGACGAGCGAGAAGTTGTCCCGCACGACGGGAACGTTGCCGAACGCATAGCCGGCGCCGACGCAGATCGCGACCCACGCCAGGCCGCCCACGACGTTGTACGTGATGAAGCTCGGGTAGCTCATCGAGCCCGCTCCCGCCACGAACGGCACGAACGTCCGCACGATGGGCACGAAGCGCCCCAGGACGACGGCCTTTCCGCCATGCCGTTCGAAGAACTCGTGCGTGCGATCCAGATGCTTCCGGTTGAGCACCCGGTTCCAGAAGCCCGTGCGCCCGCTGGCGACCAGGATCCGCGGCCCCAGGTAGTGGCCGACGGCGTAGTTCACCGTGTCGCCCAGGATCGCGGCCCCCGCCAGCAGCGCGGAAGCCAGGCCAACGTCCAGCGCATCGCGCGCGCCCAGCGCTCCCACCGCGAAGAGCAGCGAGTCGCCGGGCAGAAACGGCGTTACGACGAGCCCGGTCTCGGCGAAGACGACCAGGAACAGGATGCCGTAGACCCACGCCCCATGCCGGGCGACGAGCTCGGCGAGATGCCGGTCCACGTGCAGGAACAGGTCGATGAAGGATTCCAAGCCGCGCTTCTCTCCGGGGTTCGATGACGCGTGGGGGCGCCGAATGCTACCGCTTCGCCTCCGCATCCGACAGTCTCCGGGAAGGCGGCGCCGCCATGACCGCCGCGACCCCCTCGCTTGCGCGGAATCGACCGCTCGTTAGGATGGATTCGGGAGGTTCGGGATGGACGTGCGATTCTGGGGCACGCGAGGATCGCTGGCGAAGCCGGGCGCGAGCACGCTGCGCTACGGCGGCAACACATCCTGCGTCGAGGTCCGGGCCGGGGACGGGACGCTGATCGTCCTCGACTGCGGGACCGGCGTGCACGGTCTGGGACAGGCGCTGCTCTCCGCCCCGCCGCCTCAGGACGGCCACCTCCTGATCACCCACACGCACTGGGATCACATCCAGGGCTTTCCTTTCTTCGGCCCCCTGTTCGTGCCGGGCAACAGCTGGGACATCTACGCGCCGGGCAAGCTCGGACAGAAGCTCGAGGAGACGCTCGCCGGGCAGATGGAGTACACCTACTTCCCGGTCACGCTGGAGCAGCTCGGGGCCGCGATCCGGTTCCACGATCTGGGCGAGGGCCGGTTCACGATCGACGGCGTCCAGGTAACCGCCCAGTACCTGAATCATCCCGCGCTCGCCCTCGGTTACCGGCTGGAGTCCAGCGGCGCCACGGTCGTCTACTCGGTGGACCATGAGCCCCACGCGCCGAATCCGGTCGCCCGACCGGGCGAGCCTCCCACCCACATCGAGGACCGGCGCCACGTCGATCTGCTGGCCGATGCCGATCTCGTCATCCACGACGCCCAGTACACGATCGACGAATACGCCCAGAAGACCGGCTGGGGGCACACGCCGGCGGAATGGGCGACCGACTATGCGGTAGCGGCCGACGCCCGGCGGCTGGCGCTGTTTCATCACGATCCCCTGCGGGACGACGGCGCGCTCGACCGTCTCGTCGAGACGTGCCGCGAGCGGGCCCGGGCGGCGGGGAGCGACATCGATGTGTTCGCGGCGGCCGAGGGGCAGCAGATCCGTCTGGCGGAGGATGCCGTCCCGGCCGACAGGGCGGACAGCGCCCCGGCTCCGGCGCGCAGCACGGGGGCCCAGACCGTGCTCGTCGTCGACGACGATCCGACGATGGTCCATCTGCTCGCGCTCACGCTAGAGCCGGACGGCTTCCGCGTCGTTACGGCCGGCGACGGAGAGTCGGCGCTTCGACTGGCTGCGAGCGAGCGGCCGTCGCTGATCCTGCTCGACTGGCAGATGCCGGGGGCGGACGGCATCGAGGTCACGCGCGCGCTCAGGAATCACGACGACCCAGGGCTGCGTGACGTCCCGGTCGTCCTGATCACCTCTCAGGCCGGAGAGGAGAACACCGCGGCGGGGTTCGCCGCCGGGGTGACCGACTATCTGACCAAGCCCTTCCGGCCGGCCCACGTGCGCTCGCGCGTTCAGGCCTGGCTCCTGCGCCGAGGCGAGGCTCCCTGGCGGCCATGAACGAGGCCGACCGCGCGCGCCGCCTCGTGACGCTGAGCCGCGCGGCCCGCGTCTTGATCGTGCTGCTGGCCGCGCTGGTCTTCGTCGGCTGGGGCCTGGACTTCGACCCGCTCAAGGGCGGGCTCCCGAACCAGGTTTCGATGAATCCCATGACCGCGATCGCCCTGGTCCTCGCCGTGGTCGCTCTCTGGCGAATGAGCCGGATCGCGGCGGTCCTGGTAATGCTGGTCGGGGTGGTGACGCTGCTGGGTTACCTGGCCGGCGACAACCCCGGCATCGATCAGCTCCTGTTCGCGAATCGACTGGCCGGCAATCGCATTGCGCCGAACACCGCGCTCTGCCTCTTCCTGTACGGCGCAGCCCTGTACCTCCTCGTTCGGCCGGAGCGCGATACCCAGGCCGAACTGGTCGCGGTCTTCCCGTTCGGGATCGCCTGCGTGTCGCTGCTGGGCTACGCCTACGGGGTCAACTCGATGTACGGAATCGGGGAAGAGATCCCGATGGCGCTGGGCACCGCAGTCGCGCTGGTGGCGCTCGGGATCGGCATCGGCTGCGCGAGGGGCGACCGGGGGATCGTGGCGGTCGTGATCGGGGACGATCCGGGCGGGATCCTGGCTCGCCGGATCCTGCCGGTCGCGGTGCTCCTCCCGGTTCTCCTCGGCTGGCTTCTGATCGCGGGTCAGCGCGCGAACCTCTTCAGCCCGGTGTACGGCACGGCCATCGCTGTCGTGGTCGTGGTCTTCGCGTTCGTCACGATGGTCGGGATCACCGCCCACTCGCTCACGACCGCGGACGAGATCCGCAGGGTGAGTGAGCGCCATTCGGCGGCCCAGCACCTGACCACGCAGGTCCTGGTGGAGTCCGAGACGCTGACCGAGGCCATGCCGAAGGTGCTCGCGGCCGTCTGCGAGAGCCTGGGCTGGGTTCTCGGGATTCGCTGGCGAATCGATCCCGACGAGGACGTTCTGCGAAGCGAGGAGATCTGGGAAGCGCCGGGACTCGGGTCGCACCAGCTGGCGGACATGAGCCGCGACTTCCGCTTCCGGCGCGGGATCGGGCTGCCGGGCCGCGTCTGGAGCGCCGAGCGGGCGGCGTGGATCGTCGACGTCGTCCACGATCCCAATTTCCCGCGCGCCTCCGCTGCCCAGGCCGCCGACCTGCACGGCGCGTTCGGCTTTCCGATCATCGGCCCGAACGGGTTCCTCGGGGTGATGGAGTTCTTCAGCCCCGAAACCCGCGCCCCCGAGGACGCCGTCCTGCGGCTGTTCGAGGGTGTCGGCGGTCAGGTCGGACAGTTCATCGAGCGCAAGCGCGCCGAGGCCGAGCTGGCCCGCGCGAAGGTCGCGGCGGAGGCCGCCACGCAGGCCAAATCGGACTTCCTGGCCAACATGAGCCACGAGATCCGGACGCCGATGAACGCGATCATCGGGATGGCCGATCTCCTCACTACGACCGAGCTCGATCCGCAGCAGCGCGAAATGGCCGAGACGGTCCGCATGAGCGGACAGCACCTGCTGACCATCATCAACGACATCCTGGATTTCTCGAAGATCGAGTCGGGTCGTCTCGAGCTGGAGCAAGCGCCCTTCGATCTCGCCGCTGTCGTCGAGGAGTCGCTGCAACTGGTTGCACCCAAAGTGACGGGGGCGAACCTCGAGCTGACGTATTTCATGGATGAGTCCACGCCCCCGATGATCGTCGGCGACGCCGCCCGGCTGCGGCAGATCCTCATGAACCTGCTGTCGAACGCGATCAAGTTCACGCCCGCGGGCGAGGTTGGCGTGACGATCTCGACCCGGAGACTGCAAGGCGCGCAGCGCGAGATCCGGTTCTCCATCCGCGACACCGGCATCGGTATCCCGCAGGAGCGCTTCGATCGGCTGTTCCTGATGTTCAGCCAGGTCGACGCTTCGACGACCCGGCGCTACGGTGGCACCGGTCTGGGGCTGGCCATCAGCAAGCGTCTGGCGGAGCTGATGGGCGGCCGCATCTGGGCCGAGAGCGAACCGGGGAAGGGCTCGACCTTCCATTTCACGATCGTGGCTGAGGAGGTGAAGGCCCCGATCGACGCCGCGCAGGCGAACGAGCTGCCGCGGCTGCGGAACCGCCGCGCGCTCATCGTGGACGACAACCGCAACAACCGACTGGTGCTGAAGCTCCAGATGCAGAGGTGGGGGATGCGGGCGCGGGAGACGGCCTCGCCCGCGGAGGCCCTGCGCTGGATCGAGCAGGGGGATCCTTTCGACGTCATCCTGGCGGACTATCAGATGCCGGGCATGAACGGGGTCGATCTCGCCCGCAGGATCCGCGTGTCGCGGGGCGCGAGGGCGCCGGTGATGTTGCTCCTGTCGTCCGTGGGGCAGACGCTGTCGGCGGAGGATCAGGCGGCGTTCTTCGCGGTCCTGTGGAAGCCCCTCAAGCTGGCGCAGCTGCGCGAGCGCCTGGTGGAGGCGCTCGGCGGTCGGGCGGAGCCGGTCCCCGGGCCGGACGATCAGGCGGCCGCTCAGACGCCCCTCCGGATCCTGCTCGCTGAGGACAACCCCATCAACCAGAACGTGGCGGTGCGCCTCCTCGAGAAGCTCGGTCACACCGCCGACATCGCCGCGAACGGACAGGAGGCGCTGGCGCGCCTCGAGGAGAAGCCCTACGACGTGGTGCTGATGGACGTCCAGATGCCGCGGATGGATGGCCTCGAGGCGAGCCGCGAGATATGCGCCCGGTGGGCTGCCGAGGAGCGCCCCCGGATCATCGCGATGACGGCGGAGGCGATGGAAGGGGATCGTCAGACGTGTCTCGCGGCGGGCATGGAGGACTACCTGGTCAAGCCGGTGACGCTCGACGCGCTCCGCGGCGCGCTGTTGAAAAGCCATCCGGTGGAGCGCGCGGACGACGTCAGCCGGCCCGCACGGCCCGGCGCACTGGACGGCGTGGTGCTCGCGCAGCTCCGGGAGGACCTCGGAGGGAGCGCTCCCGTCGACCAGATCATCGCCCTCTTCCTAGAGAATTCGCCTTCGATTCTGGCTGAGGTCCGCGACGCTCTGTCCCGAGGCGATCTCGAAGGAGTCCGCCGCGGCGCGCACACCCTCAAGGGAACCAGCGCGACCCTCGGTGTCCGCGTGGTGTCCGAGAAATGCGCGCGGCTGGAGCGCCAGGCGCAGGCGGGAGAGCTGCGCGACGCCGCCGCGTCCCTGGCGGAGATCGACGAGGCCTACCACGGTGCCGAAGCCGCGCTGCGGGCGCAGATCGAGGGCGAACAGGTGTCCGTTCGAGCGGGCTCCGACCCAGAATAGGAACGTCGATGGCATCTATGACGCGTCCCGTGGTCGCGGACCTGAGGGTAAGTCTGCTGCTGGTCGGCGGGGTCGTCCTGCTGGCGATGGCAGGGCTCGCGATGGACGGCAACTGGTCCAAGCTCGCACGCGTGGCCACGGCGTTTCTCACCTACATCGTGGTGCTCCTCGCAGCCCGCGGAGCGGAAGATTGGGGGGAAGAAAACGTCCCGTTCCGGGCCTTCGCTGCTGCCGGGGGAGCATGCGGGCTGGTCAGCGGGCTGGTGCGCGAGGAAGTCCACGGCGCCGTCGTCGCAGCCGGGGTGCTGGCCGGATCGCTTCTACTCGGGGGGCTCCACTGGCTGGCCTTGTGCGGCTGGCGACGATTCCACTCGATGGCGATTCGCTGATTTCGTACCTTTTCCGCACCCGATCGGCTTGACCGGAGCTTCCGCTCCGTGCTACAAAGAGAAGCTCCCCCGATTCAGGTCTTCCCCCATCCGGAGTCGACATGAGAATTGTCGCAGTCGTAATCGGCATTTCAATCGGGTTCCTCGTCGCATGCCAGGGCGCGGATCCGACGTCCCCCACGCGCGACCTCGACCTGTCCGGCAAGAAGGTGGGCGCGGGTAGTGGCAAGGGAGGCACGCAGAAAGGCATCGTCCTCTCAGGCGGCTGGTCGTCGGTGACCGGCACGGGAGGCGCCAGGACCTCGGGCCGCTCGGCCACGTTCGACACGCCGTTCTCGTCCCCATTCTCGAGCACTATCGCTGTCGACGCCGACGGCGGCGGCAACCGGCTCCCGCTCAGCGCGCAGGTGAACTGGGCGGACTGCGTCTGGAACGCCGATATCGCGTTCCCTTACGTCCCGGGCAATGTTCCCCAGGCCGCGAAGGATCTGTGGGACGAATTCTTCGAGGACCACGAGTCCTCCCGGGCCAGGCTGTTCTTCGCCCGGGTCGACATGCGAGCCAACGGCTCGACCTCCTGGAACCATCAGGGCCTGCTGCGATGGTTCGGGGAAGTGGAGTCCGAGCAGTACATGTGGGAGTTCGAGGTGGGTGGCGAGAGCAATCTGTCGCTGGTGCAGCCAGTGGGCTCATTCAGCGAGGGGACGTTCTCGTTTACAGGCGGCATCGTCCGCGTGACCCGCACACTGTGCGACAGCGCTTCGGATCCGGATGGGTGCGTCCCGGCACGCGGCAAGGGGAATCGCCCGACCGTGGTGTGTCGCAATGACGACACCGCGTTCCCGGCGATCACCTACTCGGCGGAGATTCAATAGCGTGACGGCGGGGTCCCCCGCGAACCTCGCCACCGGTTGATTCGCGGGCGGACCGGGTCATATTGGGGGGACCCCCCCACACTCCCGCGGAACAGGCGGCATGAAGGAACCACCGAAGGAAGACAAGGTCGTCCTCGTCCTCGACGACGATACGCGCTTGAAAGGCGTGGTGGATCGTTTCGACCCCAACCGGGCGCGATTCGATCTCCGGGAGGTCGATCTGACCGGCCATCAGGTCCAGCGCCACGACGTCGACATGAAGGAGGTGCTGGTGGCCTTCGTGGTGCGGGACCTGGCCGTATGGCGCTCGCAGCCGCTGAGCGAGGAAGACGTTCTGCCGACCGACGAGCCCGTACCGATGGAATCCGGGGAAGCGGTGCGGGTGACCCTAAGGTGGGGCGAGACGATGGAGGGCGTGATCCCTGATCACGACCCCCGTCGTCCGTGGTTCTGGTTCTTTCCGTTCGCGAGCTCGAGTCGCGCGGGGAACGTCGAGCGCGTCTATCTCACGCGCCGCGGGGTCGGGCGCATGGAACCCGCCCGAGCCCGCTGACACGTCTACCGCGCCGCCTCAGTCCACGATCGTTACGGAATCCGGAACGTCGATTTCCGGCGCGTCGATCTCCACGTCGCTGGGGACGTCGACGTCCGGAACATCCGGCTGCTCGATGTCGATGTCCGCGTTGATTTCGTCCTCCGCGGTGCGTTCGCCGAGAACCCCCGAGAAGTACAGGACGGCTCCCACGATGAGGACGGCCAGGATGACCAGAATCGCGTAGATGCCTCCATTCCCGTTCCCACCACCTCGCGGCTCGGCGGGTTGGTTATAGTTCACCTGCGCCATCTACGACCTCCTTCGCTTCGGCCCGTGACGACCCCTGTGGTCGCCCCGATGCATTGTAACCCCGTCCGACTCCAAGGTTTGTCAGCACGCTTACCGATACCCCCTTTACAGTCCAGCGGAATTCTGCCATAATGGAGGTTCTTCTCCCCCTTGGACTGACTCAGGAGGGGAGATGTCTATCCGCAACATTCCGTTTCGCCATTCCCGATTTCCATCCTTTGCGGCGCGCCTGACGGTTCTCGTCGCGTCGGGCTTCGTCCTGGCGGCCTGCTCCGAAGAGATCCCGACCGAGCCCGAGACTGCCCCTTCGGGTCAGCTTCAGCCCGCGGCGGCCGGCGGCCGCTACGTTCCGGGTCGCGTGCTGGTCCGCTTCCGCGCCGGCGCCGACGAGGTCGCCCTGGCTCGCGCACAGGGAGCCGTCGTGCAGGGCACCGTGGCGGAGCGCATCCGGCTGCTCCGCGTGAATCCAGGACGCGAGATGGCGGTGGCGCGCTCCCTGGGGCGGCGAGCCGACGTGGAGTTCGCCGAGCCTGACTGGCTGCGGACGCTGGACGACCCCACGTGCCCGGGCTGCGCGCTGCCGGGTGACCCGCTCTTCGGATACAAGTGGGATCTCCACAACGATGGCGCGATCCGGTCGGGCGCGGGAGACGTGCTGGCGGCGACCGGCGCAGCCGACGCGGACACCGACTGGCTGGAGGCGTTCAACCAGCTGGGCGCCGGCTTCTCCGGCTCCGCCCGGATCGGGATCCTCGACACCGGGGTCCGCTCGACGCACGCGGACCTGAGCGGACGCGTGGTCGCGCAGCATGACTTCTACAACAACGATCCCGACGCCTCGGACGACCAGGGGCACGGCACGCACGTGGCGGGGATCGCCGCGGCGCGCGGCGGCGACGCGGCGGGACTCACGGGGGTCGCCTGGGGGCCCAACATCGGCCTCGTGGTGGCCAAGGTCTGCACGCCCACGTTCTTCGGGCTGAACGCCGAGTGCCCGAGCTCCGCGCTGGCAGCCGGGATCACGTGGGCGGTCGACCAGGGCGCCAACGTCCTCAACATCAGTCTGGGCGGCACCGAGCCTTCCGAAACCGAGCAGTTCGCGCTCCAGTACGCCCGCGACCAGGGAGTGCTGCCGTTCTGCGCGGCGGGAAACAGCGGGGTGCAGGGCGTGCTCTGGCCAGCGGCCTTTCCGGAATGCATTGCCGTCAGCGCGACGGACTGGAGCGACGGCCTTGCCAGCTATTCGAACTGGGGTCCGGAGGTCCGGCTGGCCGCGCCGGGCGGCGACTCCGAGAACGCCAGCGGCTACAGCCAGATCGCCTCGACCTGCTTCTCGAGCGACGTCGACTATTGCCTGAAGGCCGGAACCTCGATGGCCACGCCGCAGGCGGCGGGTCTGGGCGCCCTCCTCCATGCGATGGGGCTCTCGAGCGCGGAGGTGCTGGAGCGGATGGAGTCGACGGCCGACGACCTCGGCGACCCGGGGGTCGACGACCGGTTCGGCCACGGCCGCATCAACGTGTGGCGGGCGGTCAACGACTTGCCCGCGCCGCCGCCCAACCCGCCGCCCACGGCCGATTTCTCGCAGTCCTGCACGGACGCGGACTGCGCGTTCACCGACCTCAGCACGGACGGCGACGGGACGGTGGTCGGCTGGGCCTGGACGTTCGGAGACGGGGGGACGTCGAGCCAGCAGAACCCGACCCATGCGTATGCCTGCAGCGGCACGTATCCGGTAACGCTGCGGGTGACCGACGATGGCGGAGCGATCGGGACTGCGACCCGCAGCGTGTCGGTCAGCGTGCCCACCGCGGGCGGCGGTCCGGGCGAGCCGGGCGCGATTCCTGGATTGATGCTGTGGCTCAGGGCGGATGGATTGACCGGCCTCGCTGAGGGCGATCCGGTGGGAACGTGGCCCGACGCCTCGGGCTCCTGCAACCACGCCACTCAGGCCTCGGCGTCGAAGCGGCCGACGTTTCGCGTCGCACAGGTGGCCGGGTTGCCCGCGGTGTCGTTCGACGCCGCCGACGACGGGATGGAAACGCCCGTCGATCCGCCGCAGACGACCACGATCGTCGCCGTGTACTCGTCGCGCGCGGGCGCGACCGGCCACGTACTGAACGGGGGCTTCAGCTTCTTCGAAGGCCCGTACGTCGGCCGCTACCGCGCCTACACCGGGAAGTACCTGAACGGGCCCACCGTCACGCCCGGCCGCTGGGTCGTGCAGGGCTTCCGCCAGACGACCTCACGGGCCGAGCTGTGGATCGACGGAACGGAGGTGACCAGCACGAACCGGACGGTGAATCCGGGAACGCTCCTTCTCGCTCGCCAGGGGACGTACAGTCAGGTCCTGGACGGCGCGCTGGCCGAGCTGCTGGTCTACGATCGCGCGCTGTCGGACGCCGAGCTGGACGCGGTCCATGCGTGGCTCCATGACCGCTACGTCCCGCCGCCCGCTCCGAACCAACCGCCCGCGGCCGACTTCGCATGGTCTTGCACGCATCTTACGTGCGCGTTCGCGGACGCGAGCGCGGATTCGGACGGAACCGTGACGGGGTGGAGCTGGGAGTTCGGTGACGGTGAGGGGTCTGTCGAGGAGAACCCCGACCACGACTTCGCCGCCGCCGCGACCTACCAGGTGACCCTCACGGTGACCGACGACGACGGAGAGAGCGCGTCGGTGACGAAATCGGTCTCGGTCGAAGCGCCGCCCGACCCGGGACCGTTCGAAGATCCGGCGTCCCTGCCGGGACTGGTTCTGTGGCTGCAAGCGGACGCCCTGTCCGGTCTCGCCGAAGGGGCGCCGGTGGTCACGTGGCCGGACCGCTCGGGCGCCGGGAATCATGCCGCGCAGGCGGTTGCCGGGAAGCGGCCCGCATACCGTAATGGGATGATCAACGGCCTGCCGGCGGTGCAGTTCGATGCCGCCGACGACGGGATGTCGACCGCCGCCGATCCGGCAACGCCGGTGACGGTCGTGGTCGTCTATGCGACGCGCGCGACGGCTTCGGGCCAGGTCTTGAACGGCGGCTTCAGCTTCTTCATGGGGCCGTACGTGGGACGCTACCGCAACTACACCGGACAGTTCGCCACCGGACCGAGCGTTACGGCGGGGAGATGGCTGACACAGACGCTGCGGCAGTCGACCGGCCTGGCCGAGCTCTTCGTCGACGGGGTGTTCACGGTCTCGACGACGCGCACCGCGAACCCGGCGCCGCTCAAGCTCGCGCGCGAGGGAACGTACGGGGCGATCCTCGACGGCTGGGTGGCGGAGGTCATCGTGTACGACCGGGCCCTGGACGATGCGGAGCTGGCGGACGTGCATACCTGGCTACGACAGCGCTACGCGCTGCCGTAGTCGGATGATGAAAACGGCCCATCTGCTGCGTTGGGCTCCTCGTGTCTTTCTGCGGCGTATGGATCGTACGCCTCGGAATTCACTCGTCGCCCGCCTTGCATCTGGGCCGTTTTGATCATCCTCCGTTAGCCGGGAGAGGTCGGGGCGCCTGTTTCTCGCCAGGCGCCGCCGACGCAGGTGGCGGCGATCGCGCGGTCTCCCGCGCCGAATATCCAGGCGTCGAGCAGCGTGTCGGCGTCGCATCCTCGGAGGGCGGGCGCGTCGAGGTCCAGCGCGGTGAGATCGGCCCAGCTGCCGGGGGCGATCGCGCCCGCCGGAAGCCCGAGCGCGAGTGCGCCCGCACGGGTGGCGCTCGACAGCAGCGCGCGTCCCGCGCCGCCCTCCTCGTCCACGAGGATGCCGCGCCGCTCGCGGCGGAGCCGCTGGCCGTACTCCAGCCACCGCATCTCCTCGCTCATCGCGATCCGCAGGTTGGAGTCGGTCCCCAGGCAAAGGCGATCCGGGAAGTCGGCGAGCCCGGCCAGATCGGGGATCCCGTCTCCGAGATTGGCTTCGGTGAGCGGGCAGGCGCAGACCGCACCTCCCGCCCCGACGAAGGCCTCCAGGTGCTCGGGAGGGGTGTGCGTGCAGTGAACCGCCGTCAGACCTTCGAGCGAGGAGAGCGATTGCAGCAGCAGGGCCATCGGCGGCTCTCCGTACGCGGCCACGCATTCGTCAATCTCGTCGCGCTGCTCCTCGACGTGCATGTGAACCGGTAGCGCGCGCCGGCGGGCCTCCGCGTGGATGGCGACCACGTCGTCGAGGCTCGCCGCGCGGATCGAGTGGGGGGCGACGCCCAGCGACTGGGTGGCGGGGTCGACGCGCTCGGCGAGCCGATCGAACCGGTCCCAGAACTCGGCCACCGACCCGACCGCGAAGCGCCGCTGGGAAGGCTGCACCGGCCGCCCGATCCCGCCCGTCTCGTAGTACGACTGGAGGAGGACCAGCCGGATGCCGGCATCCGCCGCCGCCTGGATGATCGCGGTGTCGAAGGATCCGTCGCGTTGGTCGGTGGCATGGTGGAGGTAGTGGAACTCGCCCACCGCGGTGATCCCGGCGTCCCGCATCTCGTGGAAGGCTCGCACGCAGAGATCGTGGAAGGATCCCCGGTCGAGAGAGACCGCGAGCGCGTACATCGCGTCCCGCCAGGTCCAGAAGCTGCCGGCGCCGGTCGCGAACCGCTCTGAGCGTCCCCGGAGGCCGAGCTGGAAGGCGTGAGAGTGGGCGTCGATGAGCCCCGGGACGAGCGCCCGGTGTCGGAGCTCGAGGGTGGGCTCTGCGTCGAGCCGTCCGACCGCTTCGATGCGGCCGGCTCCGTCGACGGCGATCCGGATCCCGCTCTCGAACCGCGATCCGGTCCAGGTGAGCTCGGCCTCGAGGACGGTCGGGCTCACCCGGTCCCCGCGCACCAGCGATCCACCGCCCGGGCGAGCATCGCACGGGCGGCGGCGAGATCCGACAGCGGCACGAACTCGTTCGCGCGGTGCGCCACCTCGATCGACCCCGGACCCCAGACCACGCACTCGAACCCGAGGCGCTGGAGCCACCCCGCGTCGGTGGCGAAGGCCACGCTCTCCAAGCAAGACGAGGCGCGCGGATTCGGGATGGCCGACTCGAATCTCAGCCACTCCCAGAGGTCGGAGCCCTGGTCCAGCATCGCCGGCGGACTCTCCGCGGCCACTTCGAGCCGCCAGGGCGCATCGCCGGCGGCGCGGTCGACGGCCTCGCGTACCCGCGCGAGGAAGTCCCGGGAATCCATCCCGGGAAGGAGCCGCGCCCCGAGCTCGAGCGCGCACCGGTCGGGGACCACGTTCGCGGCCGCGCCGCCGTCGATCCGGCCGACGTTGAGCGTGACGAACGGAACCTGGGGGAAGGCGTCGGCGCCCGCCGGCCGCTCGGCCTCCAGCACGCGCCGCAGCTCCGCCAGTGCCGAGACCACGCGCGCGGCGGGCTCGATCGCGCTGCGGCCGAGGTGCGGCAGGCCGCTGTGGGCCGCCCGTCCCTCGATGACGATCCGGGCCCGCAGGTGGCCCTTGTGGAGCCGCGCGGGCGTGAGCGAGGTCGGCTCGCCGACGATCGTGCGTCGGGGGAGCGGCTCGGGTGGGCCACCGGAATCGAACAGCATTCTGGCTCCCCGCGTGCCGATTTCCTCGTCGTAGGTGAAGAGGAGCGCCAGCGGCCGCGCGAGGGTCCGGCGATCGGACTCGGCGAGGGTCTGGATCGCGAGGGCCAGGAAGCCCTTCATGTCCGCGGTCCCACGGCCTACGATCGTCCCGTCCGCGGCGGTCGCCTCGAACGGATCCGACGACCACCCCCGTTCCAGCGCCGGCACGACGTCGGTGTGCCCGCTGAGGGTGAGTCCGCCGCGATCGGCCTCGCCGCCGCGGCCGTCCGGGTCGGGTCCGGCGACGACCGCCAGGTTCGCCTTGACGCCGTCGTCGGAGGGCATCCGGTGGATGCGGGCGCCGGTGCCGTCGAGATACTCGCAGACGAAATCGATCAGCGGCAGATTGGTGTTCGCGCTGGTCGTGTCGAACGCGACGAGGCGCGCGAGCAGCTCCGTGTCGGACAGACGCGGCACGCTCAGCCGTCTTCGTTCAGCGCTTCCAGGAACGCCTCGCCGTAGCGGTCGAACTTTACCGGCCCCACGCCGCTCACCGCTAGCATCTGGTCCCTGTCGCGCGGCCGCCGCGCGGCCATCTCCTTGAGCGTGGAGTCGTGGAACACGACGTAGGCCGGAACTCCGCGCGAGTCGGCCAGCTCCTTGCGGACCGCGCGCAGGCGCTCGAAGAGGCCGGCGTGCTCGGGCTCCACCAGGTCCCACCGGTCTGCTAGGGGTTCCGCGGCCCCGCTCCTGTCGCTTCCCGCGCGCCGCCCCGCGGGCGCCGCCGCGCGCACGAGGTCTTCGATCGCCGCTCCGGTGCACACGTCGCAGGATCCGCCGCAGGGGACGATCTCCTCGTCGAAGTGGCCGACGATCGCGCGGTGCCGGCACGTCCGGTCTTCGGCGAGCTCGAAGAGGTCGACCGTAGATCGGCGCTTCGTCGCCCGCTGGTCCGGATCGGAGATCTCGTCGAGGAACCGCTCGTGGAGCTTGACGTCGGCCCACGAGTAGAACAGGAAGCACTCGCTCGGCAGACCGTCGCGGCCCGCCCGGCCCAGCTCCTGGACCCACGACTCGAGATCTTTCGGCATGTCGCGATGGATCACGAACCGCACGTCGGGCTTGTCGATCCCCATCCCGAACGCGATGGTCGCCACCACGACGTCGGCGTCGCCACGCGCGAATGCGTCCTGGTTGGCGTGGCGCTCCGTCTCCGACAGGCCGGCGTGGTAGGGAACGGCGGCGACCCCCCTCTCGCGGAGCCACTCCGCCGTGCTCTCGACGGCGCGGCGCGACATGCAGTAGACGATCCCGCTCTCGCCGGCGTGTCGGCGAACGAGCGCGAGAATCTCCCGGCGCGTGTTGCCGCCCTGGCCCTTCTTGCGCGCGCCCAGCCACAAGTTCGGGCGGAAGAACGATCCCTTGAATCCGGCGGGTTTTTGCATTCCGAGCTGGCGCAGAATGTCGCGCGCGACCCGGCGGGTGGCGGTAGCGGTGAGCGCCAGGACCGGAATCCCGCCCAGTTCTTCACGGAGTCCCGCCAGGCGCCGGTACGCAGGCCGGAAGTCGTGTCCCCACTGGCTGATGCAGTGCGCCTCGTCGACGACCATAAGCGAGATCGGGCACTCCGCGAGCCGCGCCCGCAAGGACCCCTCGAGCGCCTCGGGCGCGACGTAGACGAGCTCGTAGCCGCCGGCGCGGAGCGTCTCGAGCCGTCGCCTGCGCTCGTCGAAACCGAGCGTCGAGTCGATCCGCGCCGCGCGGAAGCCCAGGTCCTCGAGCGCGTCCACCTGG
>DATFFS010000295.1:0-1844 GCA_035249945.1 Gemmatimonadota bacterium | reverse complement strand
ACCGTCCGGTACCTGTACCAGGTCCTGCGCTCGCGGCCGGCGGACGAGGTGTTCGCCCAGATCCTGGCCGGCTTCGAGCTCGCCCGCATCGACCCGCGGGTCGTGGGCTTCACTCTCGTCCAGTCGGAGGACAACCCGCTGGCGATGCTCGACTTCGCGCTCCACATGGCGATGATCGACGCGCTCCACCCGCTCTACCCGGAAGTGCCGATCGCGCTGCATGCCGGCGAGCTGACCGAGGGGCTCGTCCCGCCCGAGGCGCTCCGGTTCCACATCCGCGCCTCGATCGAGCAGGGCCATGCGAGCCGGATTACCCATGGGGTCTCGGTCATGCACGAGGACGACGTGCAGGAGCTCCTGCGCTTGATGGCGGAGCGCGAGATCCTGGTCGAGGTCGCGCTGTCGAGCAACGACGCGCTCCTCGGCGTTCGCGGTAACCGGCACCCGCTCCGCACCTACCTGACGGCGGGGGTCCCGGTCGCGCTCGTCACCGACGACGAAGGCGTGACGCGGACGACCCTGACCCGGGAATTCCAGCGCGCTGTCGAGGAGCACGGCCTCGACTACTGGGCGATCCGGCGCATGGCGCGGAGCTCCCTCGAGCACTCATTCGCCGGGCCCGCCGAGAAGCAGCGGCTGCTGGCCGAGTTCGATGCCGCGCTGCGCGCGTTCGAGCTGCGCTGGTCCAATCCGGCCGCAACTCCCCGCTAGCCGACCCAGCACCGAGCGACGATACTCGTGAGCCACATGTCCAGCCGAATCCTCCTCGCAGCCGCGGGTCTCCTCGTGGCCGTTCCCGCCGCCGCTCAAGGGCCCGCCACCTTCACCCCCGCCGACACCCTCCGCGGCGACTGGACGACGCCCGGCCGCGCGTGGTGGGACGTGGCGTTCTACGACCTTCATATCGCGATCGATCCGCCGGACTCGGCAATCGCGGGACACAACGGGATCACCTACCGCGTTCTAGAGGCGCCCCCGACGTCCGAGATCCAGATCGACCTCATGGCGCCGCTCGCGATCGACAGCATCGTCCAGGACGGACGGCGGCTGGAGGCGCGCCGCGAGGGAAACGCGTACTTCGCGACCGTCGCGGATCCGGCGCGCGGCGACCCCGCACCCGTCCCCGGCGAGCTCGAGACGCTGACGGTCTGGTACCACGGCCAGCCCCAGAACGCACCCAACCCGCCGTGGGACGGCGGCTTCACCTGGACGGCCGACTCCCTCGGCCGCCCCTGGATTGTCACGACCGACCAGGGACTCGGCGCGAGCGTCTTCTGGCCCAACAAGGACACGCAGGCCGACGAGCCGGACAGCCAGCGCTTCGCGGTGACGGTGCCGAATCCCCTGATCGACGTTTCGAACGGCCGGCTCCGATCGACGACGGAGAACGGCGACGGCACGACGACCTACGAGTGGTTCGTCACGAATCCGATCAACAACTACGCGATCACGGTCGCGGCCGCGAACTACGCGCACTACTCCGACACGCTGGCCGGCGAGAGCGGTCCGCTGACGATGGACTTCTGGCCGCTCGACTACCACATCGACGCCGCCCGGCGGCAGTTCCCGCAGGCCGAGACGACGCTGGCCTGCTTCGAGCACTGGTTCGGTCCGTATCCCTGGTACGAGGACGGCTACAAGCTGGTCGAGACGCCGCATCCCGGGATGGAGCACCAGAGCGCGGTGGCATACGGCAACTGGTACGCCAACGGCTACCGCGGGCGCGATGCGTCCGGGGTCGGGATCGGGATGCAGTTCGACTTCATCATCGTGCACGAGACGGCGCACGAGTGGTGGGGGAACAACATCTCGACCAAGGACCTGGCCGACATGTGGGTCCACGA
>DATFFS010000294.1:0-18069 GCA_035249945.1 Gemmatimonadota bacterium | reverse complement strand
AGCGGCGAATTGCTCCTTGAACTTCTCGAAGTCCCCGAACGACGACTTGATGGCGTCGCCCAGCTTGCCCGAGGGTGCGCCACCGGCGTTGGGGGCCATCAGCTCCCAGAACAGCGAGTGGTTCCAGTGGCCGCCGCCGTTGTTTCGAACCGCCGTGCGCACCGCCTCCGGCACCGAGCTCAGTCTGGCGAGCAGCTGTTCGAGCGGCTGGTCCTTCTGGTCAGGCGACTTCTCGAGCGCCGTATTGAGGTTCGTGACGTACGCCTGGTGATGCTTGCCGTGATGGATCTCCATCGTGCGCGCGTCGATGTGCGGCTCCAGCGCGTCGAAGGAGTAGGGAAGGGCGGGAACTTCGTGCGCCATGGAATTCCTCCTTTTGAGATTCGGGCAGCTTCCCGGGAGGGGGGCACGAGACCGCGGCGGAGCGATTTCGGATCCGGTCGAACCCGACGTCAAGCCCGTGTAATACCCACCGACCGGGGGTGGAACAACATCGCGGGTGAACGTAGCCGCCCGCGAGACGGTGCGCCAATCGCGCGCATCTGCACGCGCCGGTCGAACGCGGAATTTTGACCCCTCGCGGTGAAGCCTCTAGCTTCTCGTGGCCTCCCCTGCGACCCCATCGTCTAGAGGCCTAGGACTCCACCCTTTCAAGGTGGCGACACGGGTTCGAATCCCGTTGGGGTCACCATATCCATGCCAGTCCTCTCGCAGACCGCCAGCCCCGGCAAGCGTGCTCCCCTCTTGACGTGACATAGTGATATAGTGTACTATATCACCTGATCGAAGGGAGGCCGCAAGGAAACCCTCGCAAATCTCTGGAAACAGCTGCCGGAACGCAGGATGGACGCGGAATGGAACGCCAGTCAACCGATCTACCGCCAGATCCGGGACCGCGTCGTCGCCGGAATCCTGGAAGGCGTCTTCAAGGAAGGGGATGCGCTGCCTTCCGTACGCAGCGTCGCCGCCGAGTATCGCGTCAATCCGCTCACGGTTCTGAAGGGCTATCAGCAACTGGCCGAAGAGGAGCTCGTCGAGACGAGGCGAGGGCTGGGAATGTTCGTGAGATCCGGGGCGCGGCGCCGACTGCTGAAGGACGAGCGGCAGAGGTTCCTGGCGGAGGAGTGGCCCAGGGTCCACGCGACCATCCAGCGACTGGGCCTGACACCCGAGGCGCTTCTGGACGCCGCCCCGAGCGGGCGGACCCTCTCGGATGCGACAGAGGAAGAGAGCTGAGGCAATGGCCAGCATAGAGGCGCGCAATCTCCGCAAGGCGTTCGGCAGCACGATCGCGCTCGACGGCATCGACCTGCGTGTGGAAGAGGGGCGCATCCTCGGGCTCATCGGCCCCAACGGAGCGGGAAAGACGACAGCGCTCAAAGCGATTCTCGGGCTCACTTCATACCAGGGAGAGCTGAGCGTGCTAGGGCTCGATCCCTGGACCGAGCGCGATCGGCTCATGCGCGACGCCTCCTTCATCGCCGACGTCGCCGTCCTGCCGCGCTGGATGCGGGTCTGGCAACTCATCGACTACCTGGCCGGAGTGCATCCCCGTTTCGATCGCGGCCGGGCCGAAGGACTTCTCGAGAAGACCACGATCCAGCGTGACAGGAAAATCCGGGAATTGTCGAAGGGCATGGTCGTCCAGCTGCACCTCGCGTTGGTCATGGCGATCGACGTGAACCTGCTGGTACTGGACGAGCCGACCCTCGGCCTCGACCTCCTGTTTCGCAAGCAGTTCTTCGATTCGCTGTTGACGGATTACTTCGATCGCAGCCGAACTGTGGTCATCGCGACCCATCAGGTCGAGGAGATCCAGGACGTGCTCACCGACCTCGTCTTCATGGATCGCGGCCGGATCGTGCTGGCTTGCGGCATGGAAGAGTTCGAGGCTCGATTTGCCGAGGTCGTCGTCAATCCGGCGCAGGTCGCCGCGGCGCGCGCCATCGGCCCGATCCGCGAGCGCCCGGCGTTGGGCCGCACGGCACTGTTGTTCGATGGTGCCGACCCCATCCGTCTCCAGGCGCTGGGCGAGGTGCGGAGACCAGGAGTGTCCGACGTGTTTCTGGCCGTGATGAGCGACCGGCGCTCGACTGAGGGGCGCCGATGAACGCGCCGTCGACGACGCGGCCGTTCTACTGGTCCGTGCGGCGCGAGCTTTGGGAGAACCGGTCCCTCTGGATCGCCCCGCTAGTGGTCGCGACTCTCGCGACCCTCGCGTTCTTCGTCACCTTGCCAGGCCTGCCGGAGAGCGTGCGCGCGCTGTCGGGGCCCGACATGTCTGACGCCCACATGACGGTCCACGGGCCGTACGGCGGCGCTGCGCTTCTGGGCTTCGCGACCGCGTTCGTCGTGGCTGTCTTCTACTGCCTGGGTGCGCTGCAGGGAGAGCGCAGGGATCGCAGCATCCTGTTCTGGAAATCGCTCCCCATCTCCGATCGAACGACTGTACTGGCGAAGGCGAGCATCCCCTTCATCGTGCTGCCGCTCCTGGTCTTCGGATTCACGGCCATCGCCTTCGTGGTCATGATGCTGGTAGGCACCACGGTGGTGGCGGCGACGGGCGCGAGCGCGGGGATGCTGTGGAGCCATGCTGAGCCGTTCCAGTCGGGCGTGTCCGTGCTCTACGCGGTGTTCGCCATCACCCTCTGGCACGCGCCGATCTACGGCTGGCTGCTCCTGGTCTCCAGCTGGGCGCGGCGTACGGCGTTCCTCTGGGCCGTCCTGCCGTTCGTCGCCATCGCCGGGGTCGAGCGGATCCTCTTCGGTACGACCCGCTTCGCCCTGTTCCTGAACGACCTCCTGCTGGGCTGGGTCGACCGTGCCTTCGTCTTCGAGAACGACGCGATGGGCGACATGCTGGGCGCGCTCACCCCGGTGACGTTCCTGCGGACCCCCAGTCTCTGGATCGGGCTGGCGTTCACCGCGGCGTGCCTGACGGTCGCCGTCCACATGCGCCGGTACCGGGAGCCGAACTGATGCGGATCGCGAGCATGCCGAACCGACGCGTTCCACCGTTGCACTACCGAATTTCGAGTGGCGCCCAGTGCGCAAAGAGAAATGAACCTGCCTAGAGGAGTTGAACCATGAAGGTTCTTGCATCGATGCTGTTTGTAATCCTGATGGCGATTCCCACGGGAGCATTCGCGCAGTCCGAAGCGCAGCCATCCTCCGTGGCCGCGGATCCGTCCGGGGCGCGGGATGGGTTCGCTACCATGAAGACATTGGCGGGAGAGTGGGAAGGGGTTGTCAGCGTCCAGGAGATGCCGGAGATGACCACGCGATTGAACGTCTCGATACGAGTGACCTCGCGTGGAAACGCCATCTTGCACGAATTCCAGGAGGCGGGAACTCCCCTGGACGCAACGCTATACGACCATCCGATCACGATGTTCTACGTCGACCAGGAACAGCTGACGCTGGTTCACTACTGCGACGCAGGGAATCGCCCCCGCATGAACGGCACGATGTCGCCGGATGGCAAGACGATCGCGTTCGAGTTCGCGGATATCAGCGGCAGTATGGAATACCACATGCACAATGCGGTGTTCAACATCGTCGACGCCGATCATCACACCGAGGACTGGACCTTCATGATGGGGGACAAGCCGATGCACGCGCACTTCGACCTGGTACGCACGAGCACGACGCCGAAGTATTTCTCCTATACGCCGTCGGGGGAAGAAGCTGGTTCGTGAGCCGGGGCGCTGCTTGTCAGCCCTGTAACTCCTGGGCACGGAACACGATCGCGGCGAGGAACCCGCCCACCAGGGGGCCTACGATGTACAGCAGAAGATCGGAATAGCCGCCGTCGGCGGCGACGGCATGCACGAGGATGGGGCCAACGCCCACCGCGGGGTTGAACGCGCCCCCGGAGATCGGACCGCCGGCCACGACACCGACGAGAACGGTGAAACCGATCGCCAACCCATAGTACGAATTGCCCTTCGTCTTCGGACTCATGGCGGTGTTGAGCACGACGAGGCAGAGCGCGAACGTGAAGAGGATCTCGACCAGCAAGGCGGCGAAGCCCGAGGCCTCGTCCGCGGGAGCCGGGGCGAACGTGCCGCCCGCGATCGCGCGCGCGACCAGCGCTCCCGCGACTCCTCCGGCCAGCTGGGACAGCCAGTAGGGGAGGAGCTCCCGCTTCGCGAGCTTACCGGCGAACCCGGCCGCGAGGGACACCGCGGGATTGTAGTGCGCGCCAGAAACGGGCCCGCCCATGTATACCATAACCATGAGCACGGAACCGATGGCGATCGCTCCCAGCGGGGCCCCCAGCAGAATGACGAGTCCAACGGTGAGGACCAGGAAGAAGGTGCCGATGAACTCCGTCAGGTAGCGGATCACGTTCGCTCCTCCCGCGTCAGGGCGTCCCCGGGGCCTCGCGGAACCCGCTCCCCGCGGAAGACGAATCGAGCCTAGAAGCGCCCCGCTACGCGGTCAAGAGCCCGTGCCCGAAAGGTGGAGACCGTATAACGGAGCGGATCAAGAGTCCGTGTCGCGGAACTGCGCTTCGAATCGGCGGTCCGGGATCAGCCACAGCAGCGCCACGGACACGTACAGGCCGACCGCCACCCGGGGCTCCACGAAGGCCAGGGGAATCGCCAGCGCATAGGCCCCGACGGAGCCCCAGCCCTTGACGTCCCCACGGACCGCGGCAGCCAGCCGCGACTCCGCTCCCTGGAGCGCGACGAGCCGGCGCTGGAGGATCGTCCAGGCGATCGCGGACATGAGCAGGACAACGCCATAGATGGAGGTAGGCAAGGGAACCAGGTGGCTCGCCCCCATCCACCCCGTCGCGAACGTGATCAGCGAAAGCCAGAACAGAAGATGCAGGTTCGCCCACAGGACCTTCCCGTCGACGCGATCGCAAAGCTGGAGCATGTGGTGGTGGTTATTCCAGTATATGCCGAGGTAGATGAAGCTCAGCACGTAGGTCAGGAACACGGGCAGGAGCGGCCGCAGGGCATCGAGATCGACCCCCTCCGGCGTATGGAGCTCGAGCACCATGATCGTGATCAGGATCGCCATCACCCCGTCGGTGAAGGCTTCGAGCCGGCCCTTGCTCATGGCACCCAATATGGCGAAATCCATCGGCGTGACGAGCCGGGTGTCGGGACTCTACGTGTGCATCGACGTGGACGACGTCGAGCGGGGAATCGCGTTCTACACGCGAGGGCTCGGGCTGCAGCTCGGCCGACGCTTCGACGCGAACTGGGTGGAGCTCGACGGGGGCCCGGTGCCCATCGATCTCCTGGGGCGTCCCGGCGGCACGCCCACCAATCCCGATCCAGGCGCTGTCTCGAGGGACTACCGGCGGCACTGGACCCCGGTGCACCTGGACTTCGTCGTCGACGATCTGGAGGCCGCGGTCCGGCGCGCGACGGAAGCCGGGGCGACCGTCGAGGGGGACACGGGATCGTACCCGTGGGGCCGGATCGCGCGCCTGGCCGACCCCTTCGGCCACGGCTTCTGCCTGCTGGAGTTCCGCGGCCGGGGCTACGGCGAGCTGCCGACGCTCGAGGGCTGAGCCGCCTCGCCACCATTCACGCAATCCGTCCTGAGCCCCAGCGCCGCGGCGATCTCGGCCCACGAGAACGCGGCGATGTTGCCGTCGTTGTGGACCGCGTAGAACGCCCCGGAGGGAAAGGGGCCGAAGGAGGCCTGGGTGAGCGCGACGCCGTCGGTGTTCCGGGTTGTCGCGCCGGTGAACGATCCGAGGTACTCCAGGGTTACACGGTCGAACACGTGGAACGTGTTCGTCTCCTCGTCCTGGTCGGTCGCGATCCAGTACCCGCCGTCGGCACAGGCGTAGAGCGCCAGTCCTTCCGCCTCGTGCGGGAAGTAGCCACGGCCGAACACATCCGAGAACCGGCCGGCCAGGTCGTAGATCTTCCAGTGGGAATCAGGTTCGAGCTCCTCGGCGATGACCACCCGATCGTTGGCGGGGTCGACCGCGATCGTCTCCACCTTCCGCAGCACGCCCGGCCCGGTGGTATCCCCGAACGTCCGCACGTGCTCGTGCAGCAACGCGCCTGCTTCGACCCATGCGCGGAAGTGCTCGACGCGCTCTCCCAGCGCGCTGTCCGGCGGGATCACGTCCTCCTCGAGCTCGTAGTTGTCGGTGATGTAGAGCTCGACGCGTCCCTGCTCGTCCAGGTAGGCGGCGATCCCGTAGGGCCGCACCAGCTCTTCCTCGCCGAAGGTCCCCAGCGACTCGAGATCGGGCAGTGAGAAGACCTGGATCCGGGCGTTGTCCCGCTCGACCACGAACAGGAGGTCCCCGATCGCCGCGACCCCGTTGGGGCGCTCGAGCTGTCCGGGGCCGCTTCCCGTGCCCCCCAGCCGGCGGATCGGCTCACCCGTGGCGGCGTCGTGGATCAGGATGACGTCGGTGGCCTTGGCGGTGGTCATGACCCAGTTCTGGCCTTCGGGGCCATGCCACACGGTTGGTGAGTCCACGTCGTCCAGCGTGTCGCGCTCGGTCTCGAACGCCTCCTCGACGACGATCACCTCGAGCGAATCCCCCGGCGCGGCGGTGGTGTCGGCGGGTGCGGATTCGTCGACCGACTCACCTGACTGGCAACCGGAGGCCAGCGCCAGCAGGAGGCCGACGGGGGCAAATGCCCACGCGGTTCGCGAAAACCTCTGCGCGCCCCTCACCTAGTACCTCCAGCGCAGGCCAAGCTCTCCCCACGTCTCGTAGAACTCTTCCTGGATCGGCCGCTCCGAAATCCCCTGATAGGTCACGAACGGCTCGTTGTTCAGGTTCACGAGCTCGAGGAAAACCGTCGCTCGGGGAGTGACCTGATAGCTTGCGGACAGGTCGAACTGCATGTGCTCGTCGACGATGAGGTCCTCTTCGCGCTCTTCGGCTTCCCCGGTGTCACCGCCGAACTCGAGGATGAACTCGTCGCGGTAGTTCATGCTCACCTGGCCCGAGAAGCCGGCCCGCTCGTAGCTGAGCGCGGCATTGGCCACGTGCGCCGACTGGCCGCCCAGCCTCGTCTCGCGCCCCCCCGGCAGGGTCGCTTCGGAGTCGGTGTACGTGTAATTGCCGTACACCCCGAGTCCGTCCAGCGGCGCGGGGAGCCAGGTAAGCTGCTGCTGGAGCGCGAACTCGACGCCTCGGATCTCGCCCGAGTCGATGTTCCGCGGCTGGACCGTGTTCCCGCCCAGCTCGTTCTCCTCGGTGAATGGGAAGATCGGGTCGTTCAGGGACTTGTAGAAGATTCCCGCCGACATTACCCCGATTCGGCTGTCGTAGTGCTCGAACAGAAGATCGAGGTTCGTCGAGGTCGTTGGATCGAGGTCCGGATTCCCGATCACGATGTCCTCCTCGTCGACGACGCGGAACGGCACCAGGTCGACGAAGTTCGGACGCGCGATCGCGGTCGTGACCGCCGCCCGTAGGTTGGTCAGCGGACCGAGCTCGTACTTGAGGTGGACCATCGGGAAGAAGCGACCGTAGTCGTTCTCGGCCGAGACCGGTGTCAGCGTCTCTTCTTCCGCATCGAAATCGAACCCGTCGCTGGTGACGTTGGTGTGCTCGTAGCGCACCCCGGGCAGCACCATGAACTGCGGCGTCAGGTTGATTTCCGTCATCGCGTAGACGGCCGCCGTCGTCTCGCCGACCTCGAAGTCCTGGGTCTCGGCCTCGAGATCCAACTCGCCTTCGAGGACGTCTCCGAAATTGTCCAGAAACGCCTCGTTCTCGTCCTCGCTGGTCGCGAACGGCCCGAATTCGTAGTCGCCGGGATTGAAGTCCTCGAGCTCGAACGGCTCGCCGACGTCCTCGCCCAGCACGATGTCGGGCCCGTCGTCGATCAGCTCGAAGGCTTCCTCGTTGACGGCCTGGTCCTTGTCCTTGTCCCGGAGCTTGAAGCCGACTTTGAAGCTGCCCGCGCCGTCGGACCCGAATCCGTAGGGTATCGTGAGGTCGACCGCGCCGACGAGGTCGAGGTTCGTGGTCTCGTCGCTCGCCGGTTCGAACGCATCGAACAGATATGTGCCCGCCGTGCCACCCACCGGATCGGCCCGGATGTCGTCCGGGTTCGAGATGTCGGTGTCGAACTCGACCTCCTCCCGGAGGAAAATGAGTTCCCAGTCGTTGGGCGTCTCCTGCCGGCCGCGCGCGACCGTCCCGCGGTACTCGAGCTCCATTCCTCCGCCAATCACGTGCTCGCCGCCGGCCGTCACGTTGAGGTTCGAGGTCTTCTCGTAGCGGTTGCGATGGGCGTACTCGAGCTCTCCATCGGCGACATTGTTCAGGAACGCGAGCCGCTGCTCGTCATCGTTCAGCTGGCTGTAGAGGCCGGTCAGGAACAGGTTCGAACCCTCGCCGAGGCGGTAATCGAGGCTGCCGGTGAGGCCGAAGCGATCCCGGTACATGGAGTATTGCCGGATGGCGACCTCCTCGACTTCGTCGTCGTCGGGGCCGGGATCGCCGAGGTCGTAGGCTGGCTCGAGGTCATCGGAGCCGAAATTGCGCCGGCTGAACGAGCCCGATGCCAGGAAGCCGAGCCGGCCGTCGCTGGTGCGCGTTCCCCACGTCAGGGAGCCGCTCCCCGAGGGCTCGTCGCGGATCGGAGCGTAGCCTCCGGAAGCCTCGACCGAGAACAGCATGTCCTCTGGCGCCCGCTTGGTGATCAGGTCCACCGACCCGCCGATCGCCTCGGCGTCCATATCGGGGGTGATCGCCTTCGAGACCGCGATCGCCTCGAGCACCTCGACCGGCACCGCGTCCAGCCCGATCTGCCGGATCTCCGCTTCCGGCGACGGCACCTGCTCGCCGTTGACCGTCACCTGCGTGTTGGCCGCCGAGCCGCCGCGGATCTGTATGTAGCGACCCTCGCCCTGGTCACGCTCGAGCGCCACGCCCGGCACGCGCTGGATCGCCTCCGGAGCCGAGGCATCCGGGAAACGTCCCATCTGGTCCGAGGCCACGATGTTCTTGATGTTCGGCGCGGCCTTCTGCCGCGAGAGCGCCTCCGCCTGACCCGAGGCGCGGATGCCGACCACCAGCTCGGGCTGCGCGATCGCCGAGACTTCGAGCGTGAAGTCCGCGCTCGCCAGCTGGTCGTCGACGACGTTCACGGTCGCGCTCGCGGCCGTGTAGCCCAGGTACGTGGCCTCGAGGGTCTGCGGGCCTGCGGGGACCCGGGGCAGCAGGTAGCGCCCGTTCTCGTCGGTGACGGCGCCGATCGACGTGCCGCTCACCACCACCTGGGCCCCGGTCAGGGCCTCCCCGGACGCGGACTCGACCACCCGACCGGCGACCTGTCCATGCTGGGCCTCGGCCATGCCCGGGATCGCCGCGACCGTCAGCGTCGCGATCGCCAGCAGGCACACGAGCCTCGCTGCGTTCATGCGCTCTCCTCTCTGGCGGACGCGCTCGCCATCCGCCGGCTGACTGCCTGATCGTGCAACCTCGTGAAACGTGAACGACGTAGAGCCGTCATGCGCGTAGCTCATTCGGTCACCAGCTCGATCCCGACCGGCACCTCGGCAGGCACGGTATCCCCCCGCAGAATGCTCCACGCGCTTTCGATCGCGATGCGCCCCATATCCCGCGGATGCTGCGCAATCGAGGCGCTCATGGCACCCTCGCGGATCGCCGCCACGGCCTCGTCCTGGGCATCGAATCCGACCACGATCAGGTCGCCGGTCCTGCCCGCGGAGGCGACGGCTTCGACGGCGCCCAGCGCCATCACGTCGTTGGCCGCGAAGATGGCCCGCAGATCGGAATGGGACTGCAGCATGTTCTGGGTCACGTTGAACGCCTGATCCCGCTCCCAGTTGGCCGTCTGCGACGCGACGATCGAGATGCCGGGGTGCTCGGCGATCGCCTCGCGAAAGCCGCGCAGCCGCGAGTCACCGGTCTCGTGTCCGGGAATGCCTTCGATGACCGCCACGCTGCCCCGGCCGCCCAGCGCCTCGGCCACGAACCGCCCCGCGATCCGGCCGCCCTCCACGTTGTCGGAGCCGATGAACGTGGCGATCGTGGCTCCCGCCTCGGCGAGGGCGTCGGCGTCGGCCCGCGTATCCACGATCAGAACGGGAACTCCAGCGCGGTTGGCCTCCGCGATCGCGGGCACCACCTCGCGCGAGCCGCTGGGGGTCAGCGCCAGCGCGTCGATGTCCGTCTGGAGCAGGTTCTCGATGATCTGCATCTGCTTCTCGACATCGATTTCCCGGTCCGGCGCCTGAACGAGGAGCTCGACGCCCAGACTGTCGGCCGCCTCCTGTGCGCCGGCCGCGAGCTCGATGAAGAACGGATTGTTGAGCGTCTTCAGGACGAGCGCGACGGTCGGCCCGTCGCCAGCGTCGTCGCCGCGGTTGCAGGCCCAGGCGAGTCCCGCCAGCGCCAGGGCGATCCATGTCGAGCGTCGCGCGCTTCGCATGTCCCTCACTCGGTTGGAAGTCTGGCGCGCCGCCGGAGCGCCATGTCCATCAGCACGGCGACGATGATCACGCCGCCGATCGCGACCTGCTGCAGGTACGAGGAAACGCCCAGCAGGTTGAGCCCGTTGCGGAGAACGCCCATGATCAGGGCGCCGATCAGGGTGCCGATCACGGAGCCCGAGCCCCCCAGCAGGCTCGTGCCGCCGATCACGACGGCGGCGATCGCGTCCAGCTCGTACATGATGCCGGCGATCGGCTGGGCCGAATCGAGCCGCGCCACGAGCAGGATCGAGGTCACCGCGCTCAGCAGGCCCGCGATTCCGTAGACGGCCGACTTGTAGGCCCGCACCCGGATGCCTGACAGCTCGGCCGCCTCCTCGTTCCCGCCGATGGCGTATGTGTAGCGCCCGAGTGTCGTGCGACTGAGGACGAAGTGCGCGATTCCATAGATCGCCAGCATGACGAGCACGGGCGCCGGAATCCCCACGAGGTCGCCGGTGGCGAGCGCGCGGAAGCCGTCCGGATATCCTGAGATCGGCCGCCCGTCGGAGAGCATGAGCGCTCCGCCGCGCGCGATGCTCATCATCCCCAGCGTGGCGATGAAGGGAGGAAGCCGGCCCAGGGTGATGAGCGCCCCGTTCGCGAGCCCGCAGGCGAGTCCCACGGCGAGCCCGGTCAGGACGGCCGCGAAGATCGGCAGCCCCGCGCGGTACGCGGTCCCCATCGCCACCCCGGACAAGGCGACGATAGAGCCCACGGACAGGTCGATGCCCGCGGTCAGGATGACGAACGTCATGCCGACCGCAATGATGCCGATGAGCGTGCTCTGCTCGACGACGTTGAGGAGGTTCGCGGTGGTCAGGAAGTGAGGGGTGGCGATCCACAGCGCGAGACACAGGGCCAGGAGGCCCGCCAGGGTCCCGAACTCGCGTCTCATGGCGCCATCCCCACGGCGCTGGACAGGATCTCCTCCTGTGAGACGCCGCGCTCGAACGCTCCCGCCACCGCACCGCCCCGCATGACGAGGACGCGGTCGCAGAGGCCCACGATCTCCGGGAGCTCCGAGGAGATCAGAACGATGCCCACCCCCTCGGCGGTGAGCCGCTCCATGAGCGCGTAGATCTCCTGCTTGGCTCCCACGTCGACTCCGCGCGTGGGCTCGTCGAGGATCAGGATGTCGACGTGGCAGGCCAGCCACTTGGCGAGCACGACCTTCTGCTGGTTGCCGCCGCTCAGGTTCAGCGTCACCTGCTCGATCGAAGGGGTCCGGATCCTCAGGTCGGTCGCGTAGCGGGAGGCCAGCTCCCGCTCCGCGCGCGCGTCGACGACTCCGAAGCGGGAGAGCGACGGAAGCAGCGGCAGCGAGATGTTTTCGCGGACCGACAGGGAGAGGACGAGGCCCTGGCGTTTGCGGTCCTCCGTGACGAGCCCGATCCCCGCGCGGATCGCGTCGCGCGGCGAGCGGATGGAGATCTCTCGCCCGCGCACGAGGATGCGTCCCGCGTCGATGGGATCGAGACCGAAGAGCGCGCGCGCGACCGCGGTACGCCCCGAGCCGAGAAGGCCGGCGAAGCCCACGACCTCACCTTCGTACAGCGTGAAGCTCACGCTGCGCAGCTCGTCCGCGCGGCCCAGCCCCTCGACGCGCAGGAGCTCGGCCCCGAGCGCGGAGGGCCGCCGGGTGACGAGCTCGTCGACCTCGCGGTTCGCCATCAGCCGCACGAGGTCGCGGCGATCTGCGCCGGCGACGTCGCGGGTCGCCACCCGGCGGCCGTCCCGCAGCACCGTCACGCGGTCGCCCACGTCGTAGATCTCCTGGAGGCGGTGGGAGATGTAGATGATCGCGACGCCGCGGGAGGTCAGGCGGCGCATCGTGCCGAACAGCGCCTGAGCCTCGCGGTCTGTGAGGGCCGAGGTCGGCTCGTCCATGACGAGGATCCGAGCGTCGAGCGACAGGGCGCGGGCGATCTCGACCAGCTGCTGCTCCGCCAGGCTCAGGTCGCGCACCTGGCGGCGCACGTCGAAGCTCGCCCCCAGCCCGTCGAGGATCGCGCGCGCGGCCGTCTCCATCGTCGTGCGGTCCACCAGCCCGGGCAGCCGGTGCGGCTCGCGGCCCAGGAAGACGTTCTCCGCCGCCGAGAGGGTGGGGGCGAGGCTCAGCTCTTGGTAGATGATCGCCACGCCCAGCTCGCGCGCGCGGCGCGGACCGTGGATCTCGACTTCGCGCCCGTCGAGATAGATCCTGCCTGCGTCCTTGCCGTGCGCGCCGCTCAGGATCTTCATCAGGGTGGACTTGCCGGCGCCGTTCTCGCCCAGGATCACGTGGACCTCGCCGGCGCGTACCGCGAGATCGACGTCGTCGAGCGCAAGCACGCCTGGGAACTGCTTGCGGATCCCCTCCATGCGGAGGGCCGTCCCGGATTCCCGGTCGGGGGACGCGGGTCGAGGGATCAAGAGGCCTCCTGGTGGCGCTGCGGCTGGTCCCACGACGGATGGTTGGAACGTTCCAGCCAACCGCCAATCTTGCGTCTCTCCAGGCGCAGTGTCAACGGCGCGCGTTCAGTCCCCGACGATCCCCGCGAGGGGCGCGCCGTCCAGGTCTTCCGGAAAGGGGATGCCGAGCAGGTGAGCGAGGGTGGGCGCGAAATCGGTCGAGCTCGCTCGGGTCGTATCGCGGCCGGCCGAGACCCCCGGTCCCATGAAGATCATGGGCACGTGCCTGTCGTACCAATACGGAGCGCCGTGCTCGAAGCCCCGCTCGGTGTCCATGAACCCCGGCACGAAGCGGACCTCGACGCCCCACGGGCTGAACGTGTCCCAGGCCCGCCCGGGATAAAGGGAGCGATGCGCTAGAACGGCGAAGCTGTCCGCCGGCGCTCCCCGGAGGAGCTCCGTGTGCGTGTACGCGTCGGCTACGAAGTCCAGGCGTTCGAGCTCCTCGACGAGCCGCTCGGAAGCACCCGGGTCCCCGGCGCGCTCGGCCTCGGCCGCGATCGAATCGAGCGTCGACGCCTCCGCGGGGGTCCAGCGCCTCACCGTGCCCCCGCCCGCGATCCGCAGATCCTGGCCCGCGACCATGACGCCATGATCGGCGGACAGGCCGATGACCCAGCGTCCGCGACCGACCCGGGCGTCGAGGAAGGCGAAGAACTCCCCGAGCTCGCGATCCAGGCGGAGGAGGTTGTCCAGCTGCTCGCGGGAAAGCGGGCCGAAATCGTGTCCTATCCTGTCCGTCTGGGACAGCGAGATGCTCAGGAAATCCGGCACCTGGTCGCTGCCGAGCCCTGTTTCCGTGACCACGATCCGGGCGAGGTCCAGCGTCGCCGCGTCCAGCATCGGCGTCCGCTCGAACCACTCCCAGAAATCGGAACGCTCGTCGGGATTGCCGAACCAGTGCGGGAAGTGGGGGCTCATCTCGTCGCCCTCGTACGCGGCCGTGTCAGGGTCGCTGCGCCACGCCTCGGCCGGCGGCACCTCGCTCGTCCATAACGTGTCGCTCCTGTACGCGGCCATCACGTCGGCGTTGTAGCGCTCGATCCACTCCGGATAGCGATCGCGATAGTAGGTGGACGTGACGTAGCGGCCGACGTCGTTCTCGAACCAGTAGACGTGACCGCGCGTGTGCGCCGCCGGGAGGATCGCGGCCCGCGCCTTCTGGGATACGGACGCAACCAGAGTTCCGGGGTCGGCCTGGACCATCCATTCCGCGAGGCCGGACCGCAGGAGATGCGACGGAGACTTGCCGCTGATGGCCGGAAAATCCACCACGCGGACCGTAGAGTCCCCTATCTCCGTCACCTCCACCCACGCACCGCCGATCTCCTCGTGCCATTCGTTCGCGACGATTCCGTGGTGCGAGGGCCAGGTGCCCGTCGAGAGGGTGGCGTGGCCGGGCGCCGTCTTCGTTGCCGCGTGATCGTGGGTAGCGTCGACGTACCAGCGGCCGTCGTCGATGAGCCGCCGAAAGCCGCCGCTGAAGACGTCCTCGTGGCGGGCCAGGAGATCCTGGCTCAGTTGATCCACGACCATCATGACGACGAGAGCCGGTCGCTCGGTCGTTTCTGCCGCCGGGGGCGCCGGTTCGGTTCGCTCGACGGCGGACGTGCAGGCGGCCAGCAGGAGGCCGATCGAAAGCGCACCTCCGGGATAGAACCGTCGCGATCTCATCCATGCCACCTTTCTCGTGTGCGATCCTCCTCATAACGCTCGCGGGCGTCGCGGATGGAGGACTGCTCGCTGGTCTCGGCGACCGGGACGTCCCACCACGTTTCGAACGAGCCCACGCGCGCGTCGCGATCCGTCTCGATTGTGATGACGATCGTGCGGCGCTTCCCCCTCGCCTCCGCGAGCGCGGTCTTCAGGTCGCCGACCGTTTTCGCCCGCATGGCAATGGCCCCGAGCGACTCCGCGTTGGCAGCGAAATCGACCGGCAGGTGATTCCCGCGAAGATCGGATTCACCGTCGCGACGATAGCGATACTCTGTTCCGAAGCCGTCCAAGCCCAGGGATTCCGAGAGCCCGCCTATCGACGCGAACCCATGGTTGTCCAGCAGGACGACGATGAGCTTTACGCCCTCCTGGATCGAGGTCACGATCTCCGACGACATCATGAGCCAGGAGCCGTCGCCGACCATGACGTACACCTCGCGGTCGGGCGCGGCCAACTTGACTCCGAGCCCGCCGGCAACCTCGTAGCCCATGCAGGAGTAGCCGTACTCCACGTGGAACCCCTTGGGATCGTGGCAGCGCCACAGCTTGTGGAGGTCGCCCGGGAGGCTGCCCGCGGCACACACGACGACGTCGCGCGGCTGCGCGGACTCGTTTACCGCGCCGATCACCTCGGCCTGGCTCGGCAGCGGCGCTCGGCCCGCCCCGTACAGGGACGTCACGCGCGCGTCCCAGTTACGCGCCAGATCCGCCGCTCGCGCGCGGTAGTCCGGCTCGACAGACCACCCCTCGAGCGCGCCGAGCAACGCTTCGAGGGCGGCGCGAGCGTCGGCGACGATCGGCAGGCCGCCGAGCTTGTGGGCGTCGAACCGCGCGACGTTGACGTTGAGGAAGCGGACGTCGGGATTCTGGAAGGCGGTTTTCGAGGCGGTGCTGAAATCGGTCCAGCGCGTGCCGATGCCGACAACGAGGTCGGCGTCGCGCGCCAGGAGGTTCGCCGCGGCGGTGCCGGTGACGCCGAGCGCGCCGACGGCGCAGGGATGATCGAAGGGCAGCGCTCCCTTGCCGGCCATCGTCTCCGCGACGGGGATTCCCGTGGCGTCGACCAGCCGCTGCAGCGCGCCGGTCGCCTCCGAGTAGATGACCCCGCCACCGGCCACGATCAGCGGGCGTCGCGCGCTCCGGATCCGCGCGGCCGCCTCCGACAGGGCGGTGGGGTCCGGCGAATCCCGGGGGATTCTCCAGGTCCGCGGTTCGAAGAACCTCTGCGGATAGTCGCACGCCTCGATCTGCACGTCCTGCGGCAGCGCCAGCGTGACCGCCCCCGTCTCGGCCTGATCGGCCAGCACGCGCATCGCCTCGGGGGCGGCGGCGAGGAGCTGCTCGGGGCGGCTCAGCCGGCTCCAGAACCGGGACACCGGCTTGAGCGCGTCGTTCACGGTGACATCGGGCGCGCCCGGGATCTCGAGCTGCTGGAGGACCGGGTCGGGCTGGCGGCTGGCGAACGTGTCTCCGGGCAGGAGGAGCACCGGCAGCCGGTTGATCGTCGCGCCCGCCGCGGCCGTGACCATGTTCGTCGCCCCCGGCCCGATCGAGGAGGTGCAGGCCCACGTCTGGAGCCGGTTCGCCATCCGCGCGTACCCGGCGGCGGCGTGGACCTGGGCCTGCTCGTTGCGCGAGAGGACGTACGGGAGCGCGCTCAGCTGGTGAAGCGCCTGACCGATCCCGGCGACGTTGCCGTGCCCGAAGATCCCCCACACCCCGGCGAAGAACGGACGCTCCACGCCGTCCCGCTCGACGCGCTGGGCGGCCATCCAGCGAACGAGCGCCTGCGCCATCGTCAGACGCACCGTCGTCACCGATCGCACCTCGAGCGCCGTCCATCGGCGGTCGTCATCGGCACGCGCGGATCGCGTGTCTCGGCATCCCACGAAGGGCGCACCCAGGCGTGTGCCGGGTCGTCGCTGAACGCCAGCGATCGCTCCACTCCCGGACCGGCCAGGACGTTCAGGTAGTACATGGGGTAGCCGGGCAGCGCGATGCAGGGCCCGTGGTAGCCCCGGGGCACCAGGAACACGTCCCCGTCACCCACCGCCACCGCGACGTCGAAATCAGCGGCGTAGGTGCGGTGGAGCCCGAAGGCCTCCGGTCGATCGAAGCGGAAGTAGTAGATCTCTTCGAGCTCGGCCTCGCCTCCCGGGGCCGCGGTATCGTGCTTGTGCGGCGGCCAGGAGGAGACGTTTCCGGCGGGCGTCAGCACTTCCACCGCGACCAGGCGCTGCGCGCGTCCCACGCCGGGCGCGAAGAAATTCGTGAGCTGCCGGGTGGCGTCACCCGCACCCCGCGCTTCGATGGGAACCCGGTCGGCGGACACGTACGCGGGATCGTGTCGCCGCTCCGCGCGCGCCGCCGGCAGCGCGATCGTCGCGCCGCCCCGGCTCGACAGGCGCGCCTCGGCGCCGACGGGCAGGTACGCGAAGTCACTGACGCCGTCGAACACGCTCCGCCGGCCCGCGAGCGTGAACCGTCCTCCTTCGATGTCGACCTCGCAGCTACCCTGGAGGGGGAGCGCGAGCATCTCGTCGGGTCCCGTCGCCACCGTCCGCGTCGCACCCGGCTCAAGCTCGATCACGCGCAGCCCGGTGAACCGCCACCCCGCGCGCTCCGGCGTCACCACGACGGGGTCGCCGTCCGTTGCGGCGGCCCCGGCCGGCAGGTGGAGCCTGGCCGCGTCCAGCGCGGGAGCCGCCGACGGGCCGCGGGACGCCGGGGACATCATTCGCCGTGCACGATCGCGGCTGCCTCGGCCACCGCGCGCGCGACGTCGTCGTCGGGAGGAAAGAGGAGCGTGCGTCCGGCGACGAGACCGCGGATCTGCGGGATGGCGAGCGCGCGCCGCCAGCCCGCGAACACCTCGTCCGCGCGATCGCCGGGGTCACCACCCAGGAGGAGAGTGGGCAGCGTGGTGGACGCCATGACGCGCTCCATCTCGGGAACGACCGGCACCTTGAGCCACGTGTACGCGGACGAGGAGCCGAGCGATGCGCCCACGCCCATGGCCGCGATCAAGGCGTCGGGCTCCCTGGAGATTCGCAGCGTTCCGCCCGCGTCGCGCATGGCGGGCAGGACCTCGACCAGCGCGACGAGCTGCCGGCGGGCGAGCGCGGAGACCGCGGCCGCCGCGGACTCGATCGTCGCGATCGTGCCGGGATCGGCATAGTCGAACCGGATCAGCATCTTGCCGCCGTCGAGTCCCATCGCTTCGATCGCCTCGGCGTCGTACGCGGTGAAGCGGTCGTCCAGCTCCCACGCCGCACCCGCCAGCCCGCCGCGGTTCATCGATCCGATGACGATCCTGTCGTGGAGGGCGTCGAGCAGAAGCAGGTCCTCGACGATGTCGGGACTCCCCAGAATACCATCGACACCAGGATCTGCGAGCGCGATCAGGATGCGCTCGAGAAGCGAGCGCCGGTCGGCCATCGCGAGCGGCCGGTC
>DATFFS010000293.1:0-6396 GCA_035249945.1 Gemmatimonadota bacterium | reverse complement strand
TGACGAGCGGGTCGATCCGCGCCTGGAGCGCCTCCGAGACCAGCGCGCGCTTCCGCTCGGCCGCGATCTGGGGGGCCGCCAGGAAGCGCCGGAACTCCGGGGTCGCGTCCAGCACCGCCGACAGCGCCCGCACGCTCTCGTTCACGTCGTCGACCCTCTGATGCCGGTCGGCGGAGCGGAGCAGCGTCTCGGCGTAGACGCGGGCGATCGTACCGGCCCTCACCTCAGGCTCCCTTCCCCGTCATGGCGGCATCGATGGACATCAGCCTCCCCGCTCGACGAGCTCGGCGAGCGCCTCGTCCGCGAGCCGCCGGTGGTCGGCGTCGTTCAGCGAGCGCTCGAGCACCTTCTCGGCCGCCTTCAGCGCCAGGTCGGCGGCCTGCGTGCGGATCGTCTGGATCGCCTGCTCGGTCTCGAGCTCCATCTGGCGATGCGCGCGCTCCAGCACCTTCTCGGACTCTCCGCGCGCCTTCTCGAGGATGTCCTTCTTCATGTGCTCGCCCGCCTGGCGCGCCTCGTCGAGAATCCTGTTCCCCTCGGCGCGCGCCTCGGCCAGCCGCTGCTGGTGCTCCTTGAGCACCGCCTCGGCCTCGGCCTGCAGGCGCTCGGCGTCGTCGATCGTCTTCTGGATCGCCATCTCGCGGGCGTCCAGCGCTCCCAGGATCGGGTTCCAGGCGAACTTCCAGAGGATCCCAAGCAGCAGCAGGAACGTGACGATCGTCCAGAAGATGAGCCCCGGGTCGGCGGCCAGCAGGTCCATCCCGACTCCTTACGCGGCCGGCGCGTTCAGCGCCATCAGGATGCAGATCACGAGCGCGAACAGCGCGATGCCCTCGATCAGCGCCGCGGCGATGATCATCGTCAGGCGGATCTCGCCGGCCGCTTCGGGCTGGCGGGCGATTCCGTCCATGGCCGGGCCGGCGAGCTTGCCGATGCCCATTCCGGCGCCGATCAGCGCGAGGCCGGCGCCGAGTCCGGCGCCCAGCCAGCCGAGTCCGAAAGCGATGTCAGGCATTGCAGGTCTCCTTGTCAGTGAGGGTGGCGGGACAACTGGATGAACACGGCGGTCAGCACGGCGAAGATGTACGCCTGGATGAACGCGATCAGGAGCTCGAGCAGGAAGATGAACAGCGCGAAGCCGACCGAGATCGGCACGACGAGCCATGCCTTCAGGAGGAAGATGAGCCCGAGCATGCTGAGGATGACGACGTGGCCGGCGGTCATGTTGGCGAACAGACGGACGGTGAGCGCGAACGGCTTGGCGAAGTGCCCGATGATCTCGATCGGGATCATGATCGGCGCCAGGTACATCGGAACGCCCTCCGGAACGAGCGATTTCGCGTAGCGTACCGGGCCGTTGGCGACGATCCCGCTGATCTCGATTGCGACCATCGAGAACAGCGCCAGGACTCCCGTCACGGCGAGGTTTCCGGTCGGCGTGCCGCCGTACGGGATGAGCCCCAGGAGGTTCATGAACAGGATGAAGAAGAAGAGCGTGGCGATGAACGGCACGTACGGCCGGCCCTCCTCGCGGCCGAGGTTCGCGTAGACGATTTCGTCGCGCACGTACACGATCAGCGCCTCGAACGCGTTGTAGATGCCGTGGTACACGCCGCCGCGGCGCCGCGCCATCGGCAGCAGAACGAGGAGCAGGAGCGCCGCCGCGACCCACATGTAGACCGTGTACTTCGTGATCGAGAGATCGAGGCCGAACAGGTGGAACTCGGGCAGATGGATCTCGCCGAAGGGGGGAAACTCCATCACGTGGCCGTCGGCCAGGTGGTGGACGATGTCGACGCCCTCCTCCGCGCCATGCGCGGCCTCGGCGCCGTGGGCGGCAGCTCCCGCGGCCTGATGGAGGGTGTCGACCGCGTGCTCCTGCAGGATCGTCATTCGAGCGCGTCCGTTCGCTTCAGGTACAGGATCTCGAACGTTCCGAGCACCAGGTGGAGCGCGACCACGGTCAGGAGCGCGACCGCGACGTGCGCGTCGGTCGCCCAGGCCAACCCGAGCGCCAGCGCGAACAGCGCGGCGAACCGCGCGAGCGCCGAGCCCACGACCGCGGCGAAGAGCCTCGATCCCCCGCCGCGCGCTCCCCAACGGAGCGCGTGGTACCCCCCGCCCAGGCTGACGACCGAGAACGCCAGGCCCGCGGCCAGGCCCTCCCGTCCGCCCGGCCAGCGGTCGACCAGCGGCCAGGCGACCGCCGCGGTCACGCCCGCGAGCGCGGTCAAGGCGATCAGGTAGCGGACGTCGATCATGGCCGCAGGTCCTTCCGCCGCCGCTCCGCGTCGGCCGCGGCCGCGGTGATCCCGCGGTAGAGGCTGACGAAGCCGCCGGCGGCCCCCAGGAAGGCCCCCAGGATCGTGAGCCACGGCAAGGTCCCCAGCTTGCCGTCCAGCCAGTATCCGATCAGTAGGAAGAAGAGGACCGAGAGCGCCCACGCGAGGCCGAACCCGGTGAAACGCCCCACCTCGCGCACGACGCGCTTCCGCTCCGCGGAGGGATCGGGACCCTGCATTCGGCTCCTTCGGCCCACCGCCGCCCGAACCGGGCGGAGGCTTGTGAAAAAAATAACAAGCCCCGGAGCGGGCGTCAACGAGCGCGAGGTCGGCCCCGGGGTGACGCGCGAATCCGGCCCCGGGAGAATAGCTTGCCGACGTGGATGCGCGCGAGGTCATCGAGCGACTCCGGCTGGAGCTCCACCCCGAGGGCGGCTGGTACCGGGAGACCTGGCGCGGGCCCGCGACTCCCGCCGCGCGATCGTCGGGAAGCGCGATCCTGTTCCTGCTGGAGGGCGGCACTCCCTCGCGCTGGCACCGGGTCGACGCCGACGAGCTCTGGGCCTGGCACGGCGGCGGCTCGATCGAGCTGGCGACATCCACGGACGCCCGGCCGGTCGAGACGATCCGGCTGGGGATGGATCCGGCCCGCGGGGAGGTCCCCCAGGCCGTGGTCCCGGCGGACGCCTGGCAGTCGGCGCGCGCGCTCGACGCGTGGGGGCTCGTGAGCTGCATCGTCGTCCCCGGGTTCCGCTTCGGGGGGTTCGAGCTGGCGCCGGAGGGGTGGCGCCCCGGGAACGCCGAGCCTTCCGCTTAACGATTCCCCGGGCAGCGCCGTCCCATCCAGCGCCGGCCAGGGTATCGGGATTTTCCACGAGAGGAAGGAAGGCGACCATGCAGGCAAGGCGCAGGTTCCGGCTCGCGCTCGCGGGAATGCTCGCGTTCGCGGGGGCGTGCAGCGGCGAAGGTAGCGGACCCGTCGGGAGTACCGAGCCGGTCGAGGTCCCGGAGTTCGCGGCCGTCGCCGGAAGCGAGATCGCGGCCAGCGGGTATCTGGGTGATCTGACCGACGACCAGCGGGAGGCCGTGCGGGCCGCGTTCGAGCGCGCGCACGCGAGCCTGGCCGACATCCGGTCGCGGCTCCAGGCGGGCGCCATCGACCGCGCGCAGGCGGCGGTGGAGGCGAGGGCCGTTCACGAGCAGCTCCTCGAAGAGCTGTCCCAGTTCCTGACCCCCGAGCAGATCGCCGAGCTCCGCGACCGCCGGCCCCATCGCCCGTGGCACGCCGACTTCCGGCTGACGCCGGAGCAGGCGCGGGAGATCCGCGGGATCTGGAACGCCCTGCACGACGCGCTCCACCAGATCGCGCGCGAGCTCCACGCGGGCGAGATCGGGCGCGAGGAGGCGCGCCTCCAGGCCCGCCAGGCGACGGCGCGCGCCCACCAGGCGATCTGCGACGTCCTGACCGAGGAGCAGGCCGCGAAGGTGTCGTTCTGTACCTGAAATGCGGTGGAACGCGTCGCGGGCGATTGCCCTGACGCCCGGGGCGCGTACCTTCGCCACCGTGACGCGTTCCACGACACTGATCGCCGTCCTTGCCGCCGCCTGGCTCCTCGCGTGCGGCGGGGAAGGCGGCATGCCGCTCGACGCGGAGCGGGACATGCCGGCGACACCGCAGGCGCTCGCCGCGGCGGAGATCGAGCTCACGGCCGGAGAGGTCGCCGCTTCGGAGGTGGGATCGCTCGAGCTCGCCTTCGATCTGGAAGAGGGACAGCGGGAGGCGATCTCCGACGCGCTCGCGCGTGCCCGCGCCGCGCTCGCCGACCTGCGGGTCCGCTGGCTGGCAGGGGAGATCGGCTCGGCCGAGACGGTGGCCGAGGCGCGCGCGATCCGGGACACGCTGGATGCCGAGATTGCCGCCGCCCTGACGCTCGAGCAGCTGGCCGAGCTCGAGGCGCGTCGGGCCGCCTTCCGCCCCGACCTCGGGTTGACCGACGAGCAACGCGCGCAAATCCGCGCGATCGTCGACGATTGGCGGGCGCTCGTGCTCGACACCGCGCGCGACCTGCGCGAGAGCGAGCTGACCCCGCGCGAAGCGGCCGAGGTCCTGGTCGAGGGCGCGCGCGCCGCGCGGACCGCCGTCTGCGGCGTCCTCGAACCCGACCAGCAGGCGCTCTTCCCGCGCTGCGAAGCGCTGCTGGCAGGCTGACGCACCGGCGGCCGCGGGCCGCCTCTCCCATGCGCACCGACCCCATCCTCGACCGACCGGCCTTCTCGGCGGCCGGGCGCTACGACGCGCTCCACGCCGGCCGCACCGCGGATGCGGCGTTCTACGCGCGCCAGGCGGTGGAGTCCGGCGGCCCGGTCCTCGAGGTAGGCTGCGGCACGGGGCGGGTGTCGCTCGCGAGCGCCGCGGCCGGCGTCGATGTCACCGGCCTGGACAACGACGCCGCGCTCCTGGCGCGGGCGGCTGTGAAGCACGCCGGATCGCGTGCGACGCGCGCGCGCGCCGAAGGAAGCCGGATGTCAGGTAGGCCGTCGGCCCCGCGGGGCCGGCTCGCGCTCGTCTGCGCGGACATGCGGGCGTATGCGTTCCGTCGACACTTCGCCGCCGTGCTCATGCCGTTCCGCGTCTTCCAGTCGATGCTAACGGTCTCCGACCAGCTGGCGGCGCTGGCGTCGGCGCGTGCCGCGCTCGTGCCGGGCGGACGCCTCGTCCTCGATGTCTTCGACCCGCGCCTCGACGTCCTCGCCGAGGCGGCCGAGGGACCGGCCCCGCTCGCCGAGACAGGGCGCTCCTACGAGGACGCGCGTGGGCAGTGGCGCGAGCGGGTGGCGGCGCGCTACGACCTCGAGAGCCAGACCGTCGATCTCACCTACGTCTACGAGCGGCAGTCCGAGGGCGGCGAGCCGGTGGAGCGGGCGTTCGATCGCCTCCGGGTCCGCTACTTTACGCGCTGGGAGTTTGAACACTTGCTGGCGCGGGCGGGTTATGAAGTCGAGGCCCTGTACGGAGGTTGGGACGGCGGGCCGCCGACGCCGGAAGGAGAGGACATGATCTGGATCGCCCGGAAGCCAGGAGCACGGCCGCGCGCGGCGCGCGCAGGGGAAGGCCGCTGAGCGTGGAGGCGCATCCCAGGCTCGAGGCGCGCAGCCCGGACGCGGAGGTGAAGGCTGCCGAGCGGCTCCTCGCCGCGCGGGCCGCGCTCGACGCGGCGGTGGGCAGGGTGATCATCGGGCAGGAGACCGTGCGCGAGCTCCTGCTGGTCACGCTCCTTTCCCGCGGGCACGCGCTGCTGGTCGGCGTCCCCGGCCTCGCCAAGACGCTGCTCGTCCACGCGCTCGCCAACGCGCTCGACTGCCGCTTCCGCCGGATCCAGTTCACGCCCGACCTCATGCCGACCGACATCACCGGCACCGAGGTCATCGAGGAGGATCCCGATACCGGCCGGCGTCGGCTGCGCTTCCTGCCGGGACCGCTCTTCACGCACGTCCTTCTCGCCGACGAGATCAACCGCACCCCGCCCAAGACCCAGGCGGCGCTCCTGCAGGCGATGCAGGAGCGCGAGGTGACGGCGGGCGGGACCACGCACATCCTCGAGGATCCGTTCTTCGTCCTGGCGACCCAGAACCCCATCGAGCAGGAGGGCACCTATCCGCTCCCCGAGGCGCAGCTCGACCGCTTCATGTTCGAGCTCGAGATCCGCTATCCGGAGCGCGCCGAGGAGATCGCGATCGTCCGGGCGACGACGTCGGGCCCCGACGTCGCGGTCGATCCGGTCGTCTCCCGCGCCGAGGTGCTGGAGTTCCAGGATCTGGTGCGGCGGGCGCCGGTGCCGGACGCGGTCGTGGCGTACGCCGTCGACCTCGCCCGCCGCAGCCGGCCGGACCATCCCCAGGCGCCGGAGGCGATCCAGCGGTTCGTCGGGTGGGGCGCGGGCCCGCGCGCGGGCCAGTTCCTGACGCTCGGCGCCAAGGCGCGCGCGCTCCTGCAGGGCCGTCTCGTCCCGGACCTCGCGGACGTGCGGACGCTCGCCGACGCGGTGCTGCGGCACCGGATCGTGCTCAACTACGAGGCCGAGGCGGCGCGGGTCGGGGTCGGGGACGTGATCGG
>DATFFS010000292.1:0-14144 GCA_035249945.1 Gemmatimonadota bacterium | reverse complement strand
AGCGGGGATCCTGCGGCGCGCATGTGCACCCCTCCTGGCTGGATGTGTCGTGGGATAGCCTGCATCAATCTTCTGGAGCGGGTATGGCCCGGGCAAGCTGCGGCTTGCTGGAGACCCGGATCGTGGTCTATGATCTTGCCGAGCACACATCCCTCTAAACCCAACCGAGCGAGGAAACGACATGGTCAAGCTTCCGAGATTCCTGCCTCTGGTCTTGGGCCTCGGGGTCATGGCTGCCTGCCAGACCGAGCCCGCCGAGGAGACCGGCACGACCGAAGAGACCGCCGCCACCGACGCCGCCGCCGTCCGAACCGAGATCGAGGGTCTGAGCGACCGCTTCGAGCAGGCGCTGCTGGCCGAGGACGCGGCTACCATTGGCGGTCTCTACGCCGAGGACGCGGTCGCCCTGCCCCCCGGCGCCCCGCGGGCCGAAGGACGGGCGGCGATCGAGGCCCTCTTCGCCTCCTGGTTCGAGGAGATACCGGCCCCCGAGGGCTTCACGCTGACGACCGACGACCTGCAGGTCGCCGGGTCGGGCGACATCGCCTACGAGGTCGGCACGTACACGTCGAGGGGCACCTCTCCCGAGGGCGAGTCCTACGACGAGACCGGCAAGTACCTCGTCGTCTGGAAGAACATGGACGGCGAGTGGAAGATCGTCCGCGACATCTGGAACGGCGACGCGCCCATGCACATGGGGGCTGAGGAGGGCACGGCCCCGAAGGCCCCGGAGGCCGCGGCACCGGAGTCCCCGGAGGCCGCTCAGCCCGACGCCGATACGCCGGCCGAGTAGCCGACCCGGACCGGAACGCGGGAGCCCTAGCCCGGCGCTTCGACGGAAGGGGCGTTTCTGGAAGCGTACCTCTGGCAATGGCTCCAGCTGGGCGCCCGCTGGCTGCACGTTGTGGCCGGCGCCGCCTGGATCGGCACGTCGTTCTACTTCAACTGGCTCAACCACGGCCTGAGACCGCCCGGGACGCCTCGCCCGGGCGTCTCGGGCGAGCTGTGGTCGGTTCACGGCGGCGGCTTCTACCAGGTCGAGAAGTACTCGATCGCTCCGGAGCGCCTCCCCGCTCGACTCCACTGGTTCAAGTGGGAGGCGTACGCCACCTGGCTCTCCGGCGCTTCGCTCCTCGTGCTCGTCTACTACCTGGGCGCGGACGCCTTCCTGCTCGATCGGAGCGTCGCCGACATCGGCCCCGGGACCGGAATCGCGATCGGCGTGGCCGCGATCGTCGGTGGCTGGCTCCTCTACGAAGCGCTCTGCAGGACACCGCTCGTCGAGAGGCCGGGGCTGTTCGCGATCGTCGGGCTCGTCGTCGCGACGGGTGCGGCGTGGGCGCTGTCGGGATGGATATCGGGACGGGCCGCGTACATCCACGTCGGCGCCGCGGTCGGCACGATCATGGCGGCCAACGTGTTCCTCGTCATCATCCCCGCGCACCGGAAGCTCGTCGCCGCGGTCGAGGCGGGCGGGGAGCCCGAGGCGTGGCGTGGCGTGGCCGCCTCGCGTCGCTCGCTTCACAACAACTACCTCACGCTCCCCGTCGTCTTCCTCATGATCTCGAACCACTACCCGATGACGTACGCGCATCCCCTCGGGTGGTTGATCCTGGGCGCACTGGCTCTCGTCGGCGGATGGATCCGGCACTACTACAACCTGCGGCACGCCGGACGGAACCGCCCCTGGATGCTCGCGCTCGGCGCCGCGGGCCTCGGCGCGGTCGCGCTGCTGGCCACCGCCGGGACGCCCGAACCGATCGCTGCCGGCGCCTCGGGCGCGCCCGTCGACTTTCGCCAGGTGCGGGAGGTGATCGCCGTGCGATGCGCGGTCTGCCACTCGGCGCATCCCGTCCACGATCTCTTCGACGCCCCGCCCGGGGGCATCACGTTCGACACGGCGGAGGAGATCCGGTCGCGGGGGGACGAGATCCACGCGGTCACGGTCGAGACGCGCATCATGCCGCTCGGGAATCTGACCCGCATGACCGAGGAGGAGCGAGCGCTGGTCGGGCGCTGGTCGGAACAGTCGCACTAGAACGCGCTTTCGGGTATCCTGAAAAGCCATGGACATCCCGCTGTTCAGCTACCGCAGTATCCTGACCATGCTCCACGGGTTGGGTGCGGGTGGGGGCGCACTGCTGGCCCTGTTCGCCGCGCTGTTCGCGCTCTGGACGATGCGGACGGATGGCGCAGTCGATCCCGTAGTCGAGCGGCGCTCCCGGAATGTCAAATGGCTCGTCGTCCTCGCGGCCGCCCTTCTCTGGGGCGCCGTCCTGGGCGGGACGTATCTGGTCTTTCCGCCCTATCGCGCCACGCCTCCCGAGGGCCTGACGGACCTCACCGCGTACCCGAGATCCCTGCTCCAGTCGGATCCCGAGACCACGTGGCTCCACTCGTTCGCGATGGAGATCAAGGAGCACGTTCCGTGGATCGCGGCGATGCTGGGGACGGCGGTCGCGTTCGTCGGGGTTCGGTACAAGTGGCTGCTTCTGAGCGACCGCGGCATCAACCGCATGGCGACCATCGCGGTGACGATCTGCCTCGTGCTTGCGGCCTGCGCCGCGGTGCTGGGCGTGTTCGTCAACAAGGTCGCGCCGCTCGAGTAGCGAGGAGGGAGCGTATGACGATCGCCGGCAGGGAGCATGATATGAATGTCGTGAACGGGGCCGCACTGGCGGCGTTCCTGGGGGCCGGGATCGGTGCGCTCGGCCTCGGTCTGGTCGTCTTCCTGAACGAGCTCGGGGTCTTCGAGGTCCCCGCCCTGTACGGGCCGGCCGGGGGAGTTACCGGCCGCACGGCGGCGGGCGTCCTCATCTGGCTGGTGGCGTGGGCGGTGCTCCACAGCCGCTGGAAGGACCGCCGCATGGAGTCTTCCGGGCCCTTCGCCATGGCACTGATCCTGATCGCGGTCGGGTTCGTGCTCTGCTTCCCGCCCGTCTGGCATCTTTTCTGAAGCGACGTCGATCGCCGTGCGCCGGTCGACCGTGCGCGGACCGGTCGCCTAGGGTTCCCGGCGGGAGCGGAGGATCGCGGGGAAGGACCGAGTCGCGAGCTCTTCCCTTGTCAGGCCGGTCGCCGCGGCCTCGTCTTCGGTGATCGCCCCGCACGCGATGCCGCGCAGGAAGAAGTTCAGCAGCGCCTGTCCCGTCGCCGCGTCGTCGAAGACGTCACCCGTCAGCGTCGCCCGCGCGGCGCGATCGACGAACCGCGAGAGACGCTCGGTCGCCGCCTCCAGCGCCTCGAGATAGAAGGCGTACACGGCCGCGTACCGAGTGGGGAGCTGGGCCGGATGGAGGTCCCAGCCCTGGTAGTAGCCGTGGCGGAGCGAGTGCCGGACGTGGCGGTAGTGGAGCGACCAGCCGCGATGGACCGCCGACCGGTTCTCCGCCTCCTGGTCGGCCGTCAGTGGCTTACCCCCGGCGGGCCGATGGGGTGGGGCCGGCAAGATGTTGGTGGCACCGTCCGAAAGCCATACTCCCGTTCCCGATAGAGCCACCTGCATCACGTGTCGCGCGAAGTCGCACGCGGGGTGGTCCAGGTCCTGGTGGAAGGCCGTGATGCCGAGCGACGCGGTGTAATCGTAGACACCGAAATGAGCGGCGGCGCAGCGGCCGCGGCCGGCGGCAACCAGCTCCGGAAGTGGACAGCGTCCGTCGGCCCCGAGGATCGACGCCGGCGTCTCGACCATGATCTCTAGCCGGATGGTTCCCGGCGCGAGGCCCGAGCGGCCTTCGATCCCGTCGAGGAGATCGGCGAGCACCGCGACCTGCTCGGGGACGACGACCTTGGGGTCGGTGATACAGAGGTTTCCCGGGACTCGCCCCCCGCTCGCTTCCAGTAGTGAGGAAAGGAAGAGATCGAGCGTCCGCGCCGCCCGCGGCGCGAGCTCGGCGGAGAGGGGCTTCACGCGGATTCCGATGAACGGCGGAAGCGTGCCGTCGACGAGACCGCGCGCGACTTCCCGCCCGGCCTGCTCCGCCGCCGTATCCTCCTCCGCGTCGGGCCGGTTGCCGAAGCCGTCCTCGAAATCGATCCGGAAGTCCTCGACCGGTTCGCCCTCGAGCTTGGCGACGACGCGCCCGCGGACCGTTTCCTCTAGCCCGGCATCCAGTCCGATCGCCCCCGCCAGCGTCGCGGGATCGGGTGCCCAGGTCTCGAGGAAACGGAGCGCGAGATCGCCGAGACGCCGAGCGGTGTCGGCGCGGAAGAGATCCGCGCCGCCGTAGACCGTGTGCACGGGCTGGCGGGTCGGGGGATCGCCGGGGTGGGCGCGCGCCCACGCCGAGTACGCATCCGTCGCGTGCGACAGGGGGGTCGATGGGTCGGGCATTCGCGGAGCGAACCTAACCGGACTGCTCGACCCCGTCCCGCACCGCGTCGTAGAGCACGCGGCCAAGGACGCGCGCGCGATACGCCGCCGTCGAGCGGATGTCGTCGATCGGCGAGACGTCCGCGCGGAGCGCGGCGTCCAGGTCCTCGGGCGCGTTCGGCATTGCATTCTCGTCGAGCAGGCGCTCGACCGCGGGACAGCGTCGGACCGTGGGCGCGACGCTCGCCGCCACCACCCGCCACCCCGCATCCGAGCGCGTCACTGCCAGACCCACCTTGGCGATCGCCTGCGCCCTCCGCGGTCCCACCTTGACGAAGCGCTGGAGGGAGCGCCGCATGCGCGGGATCCGGATCGCCGTGATGAGCTCGTCGTGCCGGCGCGCGCCCTCGCGATACCCGCTGTAATAGCGGTCGAGCGGGACCTCGCGCACTTCCCGGCACGATGCCAGCACCACGACCGCCTCACACGCCATGAGCACGGGCACTCCGTCGGCGGCGGGCGAGCCGTTGACGATGTTCCCCGCCCAGGTGCCGCGCGACTGGATCTGGACCGCCCCCACCTGCCGGGCGGACGCGACCAGGATCGGAAGCTCCTCGTTCGCGCGCCGATCGGCGATCACGTCCCAGTAGCTCGCCAGGGCGCCCAGCTCGAGGGCCCCTCCGGACCAGCGGACGCCGCGGAGATCGCCAAGAGGGGTGAGGTCGAGGTAGTCGCGGTCCCGGGCCTCCGGCCTGACCGGCCAGTGGACCAGCAGGTCGGTGCCGCCGGCGAGGGGCACGAGCGGCTCGTCGGCGGACCGCTCGCCGAGGAGCTCGAGGGCATGGCCGAGATGGGCAGGGCGGACGGCCCTCACGAGATCCCCTCGTCGGAAGGGACGCCCCGCCTCCCGTCCAGCGCCGCCTGGATGCCCTCGATGATTCCATCGTATCCTGTACAACGACAGAGATTTCCGGCCATCAGCTCGCGTAGCGTGTGCGTGTGGAGCAGGGCCGGGTTCTCGAGGATCCACAGGGCGGTCATGACGACCCCCGGCGTGCAGGCGCCGCACTGGGTCGCGCCGGCCGACCGGAGCTCCCGCACCCGGTCGGGATCGACGGATTCGATCGTCCGTACGTCGCGCCCCTCGACCTGGAATGCCGGGACGAGGCAGGAGTCGGCGGGAAGGCCGTCCAGCCACACGGTGCACGCGCCGCATTCGCCCTCGCCACAGCCCTCCTTGGTGCCGGTCATCCCGAGATCGTAGCGCAGGAGGTCGAGGAGCCGCGCCGCGGGATCCACCTCGACCGAGACGGGCCGGCCGTTCAGCGTAAACGAGAGGGTGAGGTCAGGCGCTCCGGGCATCCCGTGCGGCCTCCTCCTCGAGGAGCGTCATGAGCCGCTCGGGCGTCAGCGGGATCTCGCGCGGATCCGCGGCGACCGCGCGCGCGATCGCGTTCACGACGGCGGGCGCGGGCCCGTCGATCGGCAGCTCGCCGAGGCCCTTGGCGCCCAATGGGCCGCCGATCCAGGGGGTCTCCTCGAAACGGACGCGCAGCGTCGGCAGGTCGTCGGAGGTCGGGATGATGTAGTTGGTGAGCTGCGCGTTGGTCATCGCGCCGTCTTTCCAGCGGCACTCTTCCATCAGCGCCCAGCCGATCCCCTGCGCGACGCCGCCCTGCACCTGTCCGCGCGCCAGCGTCGCGTTGAGCACCGTGCCGACGTCCTGGACGGCGACGAAGTCGATCACGCGGGCCGCGTACGTCCGCAGATCGACTTCCACCTCCGCCACGTACGCCGCCCAGCCGTACGCCGCGTACGCGTCGCCCGTGTAGGTCGCGTCGTCCCAGCCCACTCCGGGTGGCGGCGCGTATCGAGCTTCGCCGACGATCTGCGCGCCTGGCCGACCCGCGTGCCACGCGACGAGCGATGCCGAGAACGATTCTCCGCTCGCGTCCGCGCCGAGGCCGAGCTTCATGCGCAGGTCGTCGCACGCCTCCTGGACGAGCCGACCGACGACCATCGCCGTCCGCGAGGCGACCGTCGGCCCGGAATTCGGCACCCGCCCGGTGTCCGCTTCCGCGATCGCGACCATCGCGGGGTCGAGTCCGAGACGGGCGGCGGCGATCTGCGTGAAGACCGTCAGCGTCCCCTGGCCCATCTCGATGTTCGCGCTTCGCACCTCGATCCTGCCGTCCGGCATGCCCGCCACGTCGAGCCGCGAATCCAGCATGACCTCGCCGCTTCCGGTGAATCCGGCCCCATGGTGGAAGCACGCCACCCCCAGGCCGCGCCGGAGCCACGGATCCGAGCGCGCGAGACGCGCGTGCGCCGACTCCTTCTCTCGCCATCCCGACAGCTCGACCGCGCGATCGAGGAGCGCGGCTCGGTCGACCCCGTCGGCGATCACCTGCCCGGTGGCGGTCGACTCCCCGTCGGTGATCAGGTTGCGGCGGCGGAACTCGATCGGATCGATGCCGATCGCGCTCGCGACGACGTCCATGTGCCGCTCGTTCGCGAAATGGGTCTGCGGCGCGCCGAAGCCGCGGAAGGCGCCGTGCGGCGGGCTGTTGGTCAACACCGCCCGACCGACGATCCGCACGTGGTCGCAGCGATAGGGCCCCGCCGCATGGATGACGCCGCGCGACAGGACGACGGGCGAGAGCGTCACGTACGCGCCGCCATCCATCCGCACGTCGATGTCCTGGGCGACCAGCCGCCCGTCGTCGTCCACGCCTGTCCGGTGGCGCACGATCGACGGATGACGCTTGGTCGTCGCCTCCATGTCCTCGCCGCGGTCGTACACGATCTTGACGGGCCGCCCGGCTTTCATCGCGAGGAGCGCCGCGTGGAGCGCGATCATCGAGGGATACTCCTCCTTGCCGCCGAAGCCGCCCCCCGTCGGCGCCTGGACGATCCGCACGCGGCCGGCGACGCGGCCGAGCGCCCGCAGCGCCGCCTTGTGCACGTAGTAGGGGCACTGGAGGCTCCCCTTGATGAACAGCGTCCCGTCCTCCTCCCATGCGAGCATGCCCTGGGGCTCGATGTAGACGTGCTCCTGCGCTCCCGTCCGGTACTCACCCTCGACGACGCGCGCGGCGCGCGCCAACCCTGCCTCGACGTCCCCCTTCCGGATCTCGATCCGCTTCATGACGTTGTCGTCGCCGCGCTGGACCTGGTCCGGCCGCGGCGCAGCGGCGAAGTCCAGGTATGGGGCTTCCGGCTCGACGACGACCTCGACGGCGCGGACCGCGCGGCGGACGGCCTCGCGGGAGGGGTGGGCAAGCAGCACGACGGGCTCGTGGACGTGCCGAACGGATTCGGCGGCCAGCACGGGCTGGTCGGGCTCGAGGAGCAGGACCTCGTTGGCGCCGGGCACGTCGCGGTGGTCGACCACGACGAACTGCGACCAGTCGACCGCGGGGTCGAAGCGGACTTCGCGGATCCGCCCGCGAGCGGCCGGGCTCCGCACGGTCATGCCCCAGAGGACGTCCTCGACCGGCAGGTCGTCCACGTACCGCTCGGCACCCGTCAGCTTCGCGATCCCCTCGATCCGCTCCATGGCGGCAAGTTGGGAGGGAGGCGCCGCGGGCTGCAAGCCGCCGGGCGTCACGGGTAGCGGCCGAGCGAGACGGTGATCCGCCCGTCGCCGCGCTCTGCGCGCGACCAGGCGAGGAACAGCGGCCCGAGCAGCGTCTCCGCGCCGACCGCCAGGCTGACCGCGGGCCGAAGGTCGAGCTCCTCGCCGTCCGATCGCTCCCAGGCGTCGCCCACCTCGATCCAGCCGCCCGCGACGACGGCCCGCAGCGCCGGCGGGATCTCCGCGATCCTGCGGAGCCATCCCGCGCGTCCGACCGCGAACGCATCGCCTCGAAGCTCGCCCTCGCCGAAGCCCGACAGCGACGCGAAGCCGCCCAGGAGATAGTCCTCGCGCGCGGGCAGGTCCGCGGCGGACGCGATCCAACCGCCGGCCACGGACGCGAACGCGGTATCCGGTCCCCGGCTGCCGTATGCCCGGCCTTCGAGCGACCATCGCGTCCAGGACCGGTCGGCGCCGAGCTCCTCGCGCGAGGAGCGCATCTCGACGCTCGCCAGCGTCCCCCGGCGGGGAAGGTTGATCGCGTCGAGCCGGTCGACGACGAAGGCGGCGCGGATCTCCGCCTCGTCCTCCGCTTCGTCGGGAAGGAGGGCGGGCGCGGCGTCGTTCGGACGATCGAGCTCCGCCGTCGCGCGTCCCCATGCCACGCCCGCACGGAGCTCCGAGGAGAGTCCGATCGAGCGCCCGACGTCGAGGGCGGCGAGCACCCGACGCGTCTCGTACTCGGTGGTCGACCGGCCGGCAGCGAAGACCGGCCGCTGCGTCTCGGTGGCCAGCGCGGACGGCTCGACGAACCACCGGCCGGCGAAGTCGAGCGGCTGGCGGAACGCGGTCGCCACTCCGGTCGTCGTTCCCACGTGGAAGTCGGTGCGCCACTCCGCGGCTCGGCTTCCGATCCGCGCGCGTACGTAGGCTGCGTGCGCGGAGAACGAGACGAGGGCCGGGGCCTCGCCCGCCGAGTCCGTGGCCAGGTCGATGCCCAGGCGCAGCAGATGCGGGCCCCGTGGCTTCGCGTGGGCCTCGATGACGAGCTCCGGCTGGGTCCCCTGGTCGGTGAGGTCGTACCCCACGCGCTCGAACTCTCCGATCGCATAGACGTCGCGCGCGGCGCGCTCGGCGAGCTCCGGATCGAACGCGGCGAGGAGCTCGCGATCGAGGCGCGCGAGGATGAGCCGGTCGTCGACCCACGCCGGCGCATCGATCGCGAGGCCCGACGGACGCGCCGGCAGGACGGGGCGCCGCCGGTCGCGCGCGGAGCGATAGGCGCGGTACTCGGCCTCGGGCACCGACCACTCCGACAGGGCCCCCGCACTGTCCCGCGCGACCGCGGCACCCTTGGCGATGATCGAGTCGGCGTCGCGAAAGTCGAAGATTCCGACGTCCTCGAATCCGAGATCGAGGGCGATGTCGGCGCTCGCCATCTCGCGCGCGAGATCCTGGCGTCCGAGGAGGTTGACGACCTGCTCGGAGATCCCGAGAACGGTGCGCAGCTCCCCGCGCTCCAGAAGGGGCGGACTGGCGTCGACGGCGATGATCACGTCGGCGCCCATCTCGCGCGCCAGCTCCACGGGCAGGTTGTCGACGAGGCCGCCGTCCACGAGGATCCGTCCGTCCCGCTCGACCGGGGAGAACACGACGGGAATCGCCATGCTGGCCCGCATCGCCTCGACGAGATCGCCGCGGTCGAGGACCACTCGATCGCCGGTCTCGATGTCGGTGGCGACCCCGGCGAAAGGGGTCGGAAGACGCGAGAAGTCGTCTACGGCGGCGACCGGCAGGCTGTGGCGGCGGAGGAGCAGCCCCATGTCCTGGCCGGCGATGAGCCCCCCGGGGAGCACCAGCCCGCCGGCCGAGATCCCGATCTCGAGCTCGACCGGGTAACGCCGCTCCTCGGCCCGGCGATGGAACGCGAGCGAGGATCGCGGCGGGGTGTCCGATAGCAGGAGCTCCCAGTCGATCTCCTCGATCATGGCACGCAGGCTGTCGCTGGGAAGCCCCGCTGCGTACAACCCGCCCACGATCGCGCCCATGCTGGTCCCCGCGATCACGTCGACCGGGATCCGCAGCTCCTCGAGGACCTCGAGCACGCCGACGTGGGCGAGGCCACGTGCGCCGCCACCCGACAGCACGAGCCCGATCGTGGGTCGATCGGCGGTAGGTTCCTGGGCGATCGCGGCAATGGGGGCGAGAGCGATTGCGAGAAATGCCGCGAGGAGCAGCATCGTGCGCGGGAAGGGAAGGGCGTCGGTCACGCGAGCGCGTCCTCGATCGTCTCTCGGGGAAGGCTCGGCATCGACACAAGGTAGTCGGAATCGCGACCGCCGGTGCAAGGACGGGCGGCGGCATTTACCTTGTTTTCGTGTCTGCCGTCCATCCCGATCGTCTCGTGCAGCTGCGCCTCGCGGTAAACGGCGAGACGCGCACCGTCACCGCACCGCTTCACCATACTCTGCTCGAAGTCCTGCGCGAGGAGCTGGGGCTGACCGGCACCAAGCACGGCTGCGAGCTGGGCGAGTGCGGCACGTGCACGGTGCTCGTCGACGGCCGGCCGGTCCTCTCGTGCCTGGCGATCCCCGCCGCGCTCGAGGGCCGGGAGATCACGACGATCGAGGGGATGGAGTCCGCCATCGGGCTGCATCCGCTCCAGCAGGCGTTCGCGGAGCTGGGCGCGGCCCAGTGCGGGTACTGCACTCCGGGGTTCCTGCTCGCCGGCAAGGCGCTCCTCGAGGAGACGGCCGCTCCGGCCCGCGCCGAGATCGTCGAAGCGCTGGGCGGCAACCTCTGCCGCTGCACCGGCTACCTGAAGATCTACGAAGCCGTCGAGCTGGCGGCCGCGCGGATGCGCGGCGAGGACGCCGAGGCATCGCGCGAGGCGCTGTATGGCGAATCCTGACGTGCCGCGCCGCGGCGGGGGCGAGGACCTCCGCGTCGTCGGCCGCTCGCTGCCGAAGGTCGACGCGGTCGACAAGGTGACCGGGCGGACGCGCTTCGCCGACGACCTGTTCCTGCCGCGCATGCTCCACTGCAAGATCCTGCGCGCGACGACGCCGCACGCCGAGATCCGCTCCATCGACGTCACCAGAGCCGCGGAGATGCCCGGGGTGGCGGCCGTCCTCGTGGGAAGCGATTTGCCGATCGCGTACGGCATCCTGCCCGTCAGCCAGGACGAGCACACCCTCTGCCTCGACAAGGTTCGATTCATCGGCGATCCCGTCGCCGCGGTCGCGGCGATCGACGAGGAGACCGCGGAAGCGGCCTGCCGCGCGATCGCCGTCGAGTACGCCGATCTCGATCCCGTCGCTTCGATCGAAGACGCGCTCGCCGCCGAGGACCCGCGCATCCATCTGTACGGCGACGGGCACAACGTTCACAAGGCCGTGGCCATGGAGTTCGGCGACGTCGACGCGGCGCTGGCGGATGCGGACGTCGTCCTCGAGGACACCTTCTTCTACGAAGGGAACACCCACCTGCCGATGGAGCAGCACGCCGCGCTCGCCGACTGGCGGCCGGACGGCAAGCTGACGCTCTGGTCCTCGACCCAGACCCCCCACTACGTCCACCGCGCGCTGTCCAAGGTGCTGGAGCTTCCCGCCAGCCGGATCCGCGTCATCGCCACGCCCAACGGCGGCGGGTTCGGCGGGAAGAGCGACCCCTTCAACCACGAGATCGTGGTGGCCGCGCTGTCGCGCCGGACCGGGCGGCCGGTCAAGATCTGCCTTACGCGCGAGGAGGTCTTCTACTGCCACCGCGGGCGGCACCCCGTGCTGATGTGGATGAAGACGGGCTTCCGCCGGGACGGCTCGATGACCGGCATGCACTTCCGCTCGTTTCTCGACGGCGGCGCCTATGGGAGCTATGGGGTCGCGTCCACCTACTACACGGGCGCGCTCCAGACCGTGACCTATCCGCTTCCCGCGTACCGCTTCGAGGGGCTGCGCGCGTTCACGAACAAGCCGCCCTGCGGCCCCAAGCGCGGGCACGGGACGCCTCAGCCCCGGTTCGCGCTCGAGGTCCAGATCGACAAGGCCGCCGAGCGGCTGGGCCTCGATCCCGCGCGCCTGCGGCTCGACCATCTCGTCCCGCCCCACTCCGTGACCGCGAATTTCATCCGCGTGGGCTCGATGGGGCTGGGGGCCTGCATCGAGAAGGTCGTGGCGGCGTCGGGATGGGAAGCGAAGCGCGGGCAGCTCCCCCCCGGCCGCGGCATCGGCCTCGCCTGCGGCAGCTACCTCTCGGGCGCCGGGCTCCCGATCTACTGGAACGCGATGCCCCACTCGGGCGTCCAGCTCAAGCTCGACCGGAGCGGCGGGGTGACGGTCTTCTGCGGCTCGACCGACATCGGCCAGGGCTCGGACTCGATCCTCGCCTACATCGTCGCCGAGGTTCTGGGCGTCGACCCCTTCGAGATCCACGTCGTGACCGCCGACACGAGCCTCACCCCCGTCGATCTCGGATCGTACTCCTCGCGCGTGACCCTCATGACCGGCAACGCCGCGCTCCAGGCCGCCGAGCGGGCGCGAGAGCTGATCGTCGGAGCGCTGGCGGAGAAGTGGAAGGTGCCCGGCGTGCGGGTCGCCCTCGCCGACGGCCGCGCGCTGGACGTCGAGGACCCCGAGCGATCGGTCTCCTTCGCCGAGGCCGTCGTCGCCGCCGAGGCGAAGCACGGGACGATCGGCACCGTGGGCTCGTACACGCCGCCTCCGTCGCCCGGGCGCTACAAGGGCGCCGGAGTCGGTCCGAGCCCGGCGTACTCGTACTCCGCCGCGGTGGTCGAGGTGACGGTCGACTCCGAGACCGGCGAGACCAGGGTCGAAGAGGTCTGGATCGCGCACGACATCGGCCGGGCGATCAATCCCGTCGTCGCCATCGGGCAGGTGGAGGGGTCGGTGTACATGGGCCTGGGGGAGGCGCTGATGGAGGAGATGACCTACCGGGGGAACCGGAACGTCGTCCACCGCCATCCGTCCCTGCTGGAGTACAAGAGCCCGACCACCCACGAGATGTGTCCGGTCCACACGTTCCTGGTCGAGGACCCCGACCCCAACGGCCCGTTCGGCGCCAAGGAAGTGGGGCAGGGGCCGCTCCTGCCTATCCCGCCGGCGGTAGTCAACGCGATCCACGACGCCGTCGGCGTGCGGATCGACGAGGTGCCCGTCACGCCGCAGAAGGTGCTGGCTGCGCTCAAGCGCAAGGCGAAAGGGGAGGAGCCGCGCGAGGGGCCCAAGGGCGTGCCGGAGTTCGCCTGGCCCGAGCCCGTGCGCGTACCGACGCCTGAGTCGGGAGGCGACGGCCGGGCGGTGGACGATCCGCGCCATATCGGCGCCGGCGGCGTCCGCGGAAGCGTCCCCGGCGGGAGCGTTCCCGGAGGAGTGCCGGCATGATGCGGCTCCCGCCCTTCGAGTACCACGCGCCGTGGTCGGCGTCCGAAGCCGTCGCGGCGAAGGCGGCCGCCCCGCCGGGAGCGATGTACGTGGCGGGCGGCACGGACCTCTACCCGAACATGAAGCGCCGCCATCAGGAGCCCGACGCGCTGATCGCGCTTCACCGGGTCGCGGAGCTCCGGGGGATCGCCGAGCGCGCGGATGGCGGGCTCTCGATCGGGGCCACGACGTCGCTGACCGACGTCCGCGTCCATCCCGCGGTCCGATCGTCGTATCCATCTCTCGCCGAGGTGTGCCGGCTGATCTCGACCCCGATCCTCCAGAACATGGGCACGATCGGGGGGAACCTCCTCCTCGACACGCGCTGCAACTACTACGACCAGAACTACGACTGGCGGAAGTCGATCGAGTTCTGCATGAAGAAGGACGGCGCGATCTGCTGGGTGGCGCCGTCGTCCCCCCGCTGCTGGGCTGTCCAGTCGGCCGACAGCGTTCCGCTGCTGGTCGCGATGGGGGCCGATGTCGATCTCCTGGGACCGGGAGGCGAGCGGCGGGTGCCGGTCTCGGCCCTCTATCGCGACGACGGGATCCTCTACCTCGCCAAGCAGCGGGACGAGCTCCTCACGCGCGTGCATCTGCCCGCCCCGAACGGCTGGCGCGCCTTGTACAGGAAGGTGCGGCGGCGAGGCGCGTTCGACTTCCCGGTCCTCGGCGTCGGCGCCTGGGTGCGGTTCGCTCCCGACGGCGTGGTCGAGGATGCGCGCGTCGTGCTCGGGGGCGTGGGCTCCGCGCCCGAGGCCATCGCCGGCGCGGCGGAAGCGCTGATCGGCGGCCGGCTCGACGACGCCTCGATCGA
>DATFFS010000291.1:0-13315 GCA_035249945.1 Gemmatimonadota bacterium | reverse complement strand
AGTGGGCCTCGCGGATGGCGCTGGCGATCGTCCAGATCGGATTCGCGATGGCGATCGGGACGGCCCTCTTCCGGGTCGATTGGGGACCCGACATGGGGATGGTCGTCCTCATCCTGTTCGCGTGGGCGGCCCTCTGCGCCGGACTCGCGATCGTCTCGGGGAACCTCGCCCGAACCGAGGGTCAGGCCATCGGCCTGGGCGTGTTCGCCGCCAACCTGCTGGCCGCGCTCGGAGGTTGCTGGTGGCCGATCGAGGTGACCCCGGGCTGGGCGCAGTCGATCGCCATGGCGCTTCCCACCGGCTGGACGATGGCCGCGCTCCACCGGCTGATGAGCTTCCAGGCTGGCGCCGCGGCGGCGCTGCCGTACGGCATCGCGCTCGCGATCGCCGCGCTCGCGGTCGGCTGGATCGCGACCCGCACGTTTCGCTACGCGTAATCATCGCCGCTTGATCGGCTGGGCGATTTCCGGATACAATGGAAATCCAACTCCACACATAGTAGCCAATCGAGGAGGCGCGTGTGAACCGGATCAACTGGGGTCGCGTGATCGTGGGAGGGCTGGCGTCGGGTGTCGTGCTCAATCTCGGGGAGTGGCTCCTCCACGAGGTGATTCTGCGGGAGCGCATGGAAACGGCCGCGGCCGAGATGGGCATGGACAGGCCGACCGGCGCCGACATCGGAATCTTCGTCGCGATGACGTTCGTGCTCGGGATCCTGCTGATCTGGCTCTACGCTGCCATCCGGCCGCGGTACGGACCGGGACCGAAAGCCGCCATCGTCGCGGGACTCTTCGGCTGGGTGCTTCTGTACGCGTTCTGGTTCGTCTACAACATCGCGTGGGAGATCTTCCCGCAGGACATGGTCGGCATCTCGACGATCTGGGGGCTCTTCGAGCTGCCGATCGCGACGATGGTCGGCGGGTGGATCTACCGCGAGGGCTCCGCGGATCAGGTGACGCCGTGAGACTGGCGCCGCTGCTCCTCGCGGGCGTTTGCGGCCTCGGCTGCAGCAGCGGGGATCCGGATCCCGAGCCGACCGACGCGGGACGGATCCAGCGGACGACGGCCCACGTGGACAGCCAGCTGAATCAGGCGCGCGAGCACATCCGAACCATCGACACGCTCGGTGTCGTGGCAGAGTAGCGGAGCGCAGGGCGCAGCGCGGAACCGGGTTCGATCCGGCTGCGGTCCGTCCCTACGCGCTCAGACGAAGGGCCGTGGCCGCGACCACGCGGGCGGCTCGGTCGCGAACCAGGCCCCGGCCACGGCCGCCCCCCCGCCCAGCAGCAGCGTGAATGCCGCCCACATCCCCGCCGCCATCGCGCCTTCGGCGCGGGCCGCCAGCTCCCGCGCGGCCTCGGCGCGCATCTCCTCGACGTCCTCTGCATCCTCTTCCGGAAGGCCTTCGATGGGAGCGACGTCCATGCCCGACCGGGCTTCGGCCTCGGCCAGCACGCCGTATACGCTGTCGGTAGCCACGGCCAGCGGGCCGCCCAGGACCGTGCTCACAGCGGTGGTCAGGATGTAGAGGGAGGCCAGGGTCACGAGCGCCCACACGAGGATGCCCAGGAACACGCCACCGGGCGCGAATGGCCCGCCGGCCATGCGGCCGGCAACCCAGCCTCCGACGAAGAGCGAGAGCAGCGCGGACACCGTCCACCAGACTCCCACGGCGCCCGTGATCGTTCCGGCGTCGGCATCCTCGCCCGACACGACGTCGACCGCGCCCAGGCCGAGGCCGAGCGCCATGATCGACAGCACCAGTCCCACCGCGAGGGCCACGAGGCCCCCCGCGATGACCGCGCCCCACGCGATCCCGAGCGGCGTGTCGGCCGCCCCATGCGAAAATGCTCTTCCTTCCATCGGTCCCTCCTCCTCCCTGGTGTTGGTCGCGGTCAGCCGCCGCTGACCGCCTGTACGATCGCCAGCCTGTCCCCGTCGACCAGCCGAATGTCGAGCCGCGGCATCCAACGGGTCATCCGATCGTTGTGAAGCAGGAGCACGTGCGGCCGCAGGTCGCCGGCTTCGGTGAAGACATGCGTGGCGAGAACCGGCCACCGGAGGCGGATCGCTTCCGCGACCGTGTCGAGGCGCTCGGTCTCGATGTCTACGGCCGCGCGCCCATCGATGCAGTCGCGAAGCATGCGCGGGACTTCGAGCGTGACGCAGGCCATCGCCGCCTCCGGTCTCAGTACGTCTCCGCGCGCACGCAGAGGACGCGCGGCAGCCGCGCGGGAAGGCGCTGCCAGGTGTCGCCCGCGTCGGCCGAGGCGAACAGGTCGCCGCCGGTGGTGCCGAAGTACACACCCGTTTCCTCGCCGCCGTCCAGCGCCATCGCGTCGCGCAGGACGCCGGAGTAGATGCGCTCCTCCGAAGCGCTCGCCTGGCGCCGCGCCCAGGATTCGCCCGCGTCATCGGATCGCCAGACCACCGCCCGCCCCTGATCGAATAGCCGGTTATCGTCCGAGAGAAGCGGGATCACGAAGAGCCTGCCGTTCCCCGACAGCGCCATCGGGAAGCCGAACGTCTGCGGCAGGTCGGCGTCGATCGCCTTCCAGCTCGCGCCGGCGTCGTCGCTCCGGAACACGCCGCTGCTGCGGGAGCCGTCGGCGGTCATCGTGTGCGCGTGGAACTGCATGAAGAGCCGGTCCGCGTTCGATCGATCGAGGACCATCTTGTGGATGCAGAACATGGCGTCCTCGTCGGGCGAGCCGGTCATCGTCATGGGCGGCAGTCCCTGGTTCAGCGCCGCCCACGACTCACCTCCGTCGGTCGAGCCGAAGACCCCGACGGCGCTCACGCCGACCCATATCCGGTCCGGATCGTCGGGATCGACGAGGATCGTGTGGAGGCAGAGCCCGCCGTTCCCGGGCTGCCAGTGCGGGCGCGAAGGGTGCCGCGTGAGCCCCTCGATCTCGCGCCACGAAGCCCCGTCGTCGTCGCTGACGTAGAGCGCGGCGTCGGCCACGCCGGCGTAGATGCGGCCGGGCTGCGGAGCGCGGGCGAGCTGCCAGATGCGGGTGAGGGGTTGCTCGGCGGCCGCGTCGGGGGGGCGCAGCGGGGTCTGGCTCCAGCTGCGGCCGCCGTCACGGGTTTCCCGCACAGTGGCTCCCCACGCCATGTGCGAGGTCCCCGCCAGCAGCCGATCGGGATCGGCGGGATCCGCGAGGAGGGCGTCCACCCGCCATTCGGGCAACGCCTGACTCGTGAGCCGCCATGCCCGGCGGTCGCCGTCCGATTCGAATGCGTACAGCCCTTTCTCGGTTCCAACCCGGAGTACGACGCGCTCGGCCATATGGCTCCTCCGATTCTGTTCCGTCACGATGCCCGGGGGTCGAATCTTCCAGATTTCCGCCCGGCTGCAACCCTGGCGGCGATCGGGCCATCCCATTACGGGAGACCGAATCCCGGGCCGCCCCATATCGTCGGAGGCATATCATGTTCCGCTGGAGCTCGATCGCGCTGGCCGTTTTCCTGTCGATGCCCGCCGTCCTGCGCGCCCAGACGAGCGGGCCGGCGTCGCCGCCTCGTGCCAGCGGGGGGACGGAACCCCAGGCCCTGGCCACCCCGGCCGCCGGCACGCCCGAGCACGACCGGCTGGCTCCCGTCGCCGAGGCGGTGCGGCTCGAGGGCGAAATCGAACTCGACGGGGAGCTGAACGAAGCGATCTGGCGGACGGCTCCGGCGGTCACGCGCTTCCTGCAGATGGATCCCGACCACGGCCGGCCGGCGTCCCAGCCGACAGAGGTGCGGTTCGTCTACGACGACCAGACGTTGTACATCGGCGCCAGGATGTACGACTCGCTGGGGGCTCGGGGCGTCATGGGCCGGCTCGCGCGCCGCGACTCCGATCCCCCGGGCGACCGGCTGACGATCACGTTCGACACGTTCCTGGACCATCTCGGCCAGACCGAGTTCACGATCAATCCCACCGAGACGCGGATGGACGCGTATGGCCCGGGAGGGTCCAATCTCGATTACTCCTGGAACCCGGTGTGGCGCGGAGAGGCGGAGATCGACTCCCTTGGCTGGACCGCCGAGATCGCGATCCCCTTTGCGCAGCTCCGGTTCCCGCGCGGCGCGGAGCAGACGTGGGGCCTCCAGATCGAGAGGGAAGTCAGCCGGCTGAACGAATTTCAGCTCTGGTCGTTCTGGACGCGCGACCAGCAGGGTGGGCCGGCCCGCTACGGCCATCTGACGGGCCTCTCGATCCCCAACGCGAGCCCCAACCGCTTCGAGCTCCTGCCCTATGCGGTCGCGCAGATGGAGACCGCGGCGGAGATCGACCCGGACGATCCCTTCGCGCAGGAGCGCGACCAGGACTACCGGGTCGGCGCCGACCTCAAGTACCTGCTGACCTCGAACCTGACCGTGTCGGCGACCGTGAACCCGGACTTCGGACAGGCGGAGGTCGACCCGGCGGTCGTCAACCTCTCGGCCTTCGAGACCTTCTTCCCCGAGAAGCGCGAGTTCTTCATCGAGGGAAGCGGCCTGTTCAGCTACGGCGGCCTGTGGTGCTTCACCTGCAGCAACATCTCCTCGCTGGACCTGCTCTTCACGCGCCGGATCGGCCGCGCGCCGCAGGGCTCGGGCCTGGCGTTCGACGCCGGCGACTTCGCCGACGTGCCGGACGCGACCACGATCCTGGGCGCTGCCAAGCTGACCGGCCGGACGCGCGCAGGGACCTCGATCGGGGTCCTCGGCGCGGTCACGGAGCGCGAGCGCGCGGACGTGGCGTTCCTGGGTGGAGAGCAATTCGAGCAGGAGGTGGAGCCGCTGACCGGCTACCTGGTCGGCCGCGCGAAGCACGACCTCCTCGACGGAGATCTCCAGGTGGGCGGGATCGTGACGTCCGTTACGCGCAGCTTCGATGATTCCGCCCTCGAGGACCTGCTGCCTTCCCACGCCGAGGCGGTGGGGGCCGACGCCGAATGGTGGTGGGGCGATCGCACATACCATTACCTCAACAGCTCCGCGATCTCGAACGTGTCCGGGGATCCGGCCGCGATCCTTCGCATCCAGGAATCGAGCGCTCGCTACTTCCAGCGGCCCGACCGCCAGTACGGCTCCAACGGGTTCTTCACCGACCGGTATGACCCCACCCTGGAGTCGATCCGCGGCTGGGCCACGTACAACCGGGTGGCGAAGGAGGCGGGGTCGTGGCTGTGGGAGACGTCGCTGGCGGCGCGGAGCCCCGGGTTCGAGATCAACGATCTCGGCTTCCAGACCCGGACGGACTTCCTCTGGTTGCACGGGAACGTGCAACGTCGCTGGACCGAGCCCACGACCCGCTACCGCTACCTGCAGCTGCGGGTGGGAGCGCAGAACCGCACGAACTTCGACGGCGATCTCGAGGAGCGGCAGGTCCACTGGAGCGCGTTCGCCGAGCTCCCGAACTACTGGGAGGTGTCCCTGTTCAACCTCGTGCGGCCGTCGGCGTTCGACCCGCGCGCGACCCGCGGGGGTCCCGTAGTGAAGTCACCGGGACATGGCTTCCACAGCCTGTTCGTAGCCACCGACTCGCGGAAGCGGTTCGTGGCATCCGTCGAGCCGACCTACACATGGATCGAGCAGGGGTACAGCGAGTACGCGCTCTACCTGAACTTCACGTACAAGCCGGCCTCGAACATCTCGCTCTCCCTGGGGCCGTACTTCGAGCACGGCGAGTCCTCCGCCCAGTACGTGACGACGATCGAGGATGCGACGGCCGAGACCTTCTACGGCAGTAGGTACGTGTTCTCGGACCTGGATCAGAACACGTTCTCCATGAACACGCGACTCGACTGGACGTTCACGCCCAGGATGTCGCTCGAGCTCTTCCTGCAGCCCTTCTTCTCGAGCAACGAGTTCGACCGCTTCAAGGAGTTCGCCGCTCCCCGGACGCTCGACAAGCTCGTCTACGGGGAAGACATGGGGACGATCGCGCTGAACGAGGGAGTGTATTCGGTCGATCCGGACGCTGCGGGACCAGCGGAAACCTTCGCCTTCGACGACCCCGATTTCAGCTTCAGCTCGCTGCGCGGGAATCTGGTCTACCGGTGGGAGTACGTGCCCGGCTCGACGCTGTTCCTCGTCTGGACCCAGGACCGGAACACGGAGTTCGGCGAGGGAGATTTCGACCTGGGCAGGGACGCCGACGACCTGTTCTCGACCGCGGCCGACAACGTGTTCCTCGTGAAGCTGACGTACTGGCTGGGGATCTAGCGGGCTCGCGGACGCGCGGGCGAGCGCGCTATACCGCCAGCACCGCGCTCGCCAGCGGATCGCCGACGCGGATCTCCCGGCTCGAGGCGACGCGCGGGTCGAGCTCGTAGCGGCCCGACTCGAGCAGGACGACGACGCTCGAGCCGAGGTGGAAGGCCATCAGCTCGTCGCCCGCCTCGACGGCGATAGGCGGGTCATACCGGCGCGAGTCGATCGCCCGCCCCCGTGCCGCTCCCTTCCGGGTCCGGTTGGTCACCCCGCCCCGCGGTCCGTTCCAAGCGGGATCGAAGACCGACTCGATGCGCCCCACGTTCGTCGCTCCCACCGCCACGACCGCGACCTCCCCGGCCGCTCCGTCGATCTCGCAGATCACACGCTCGTTGCGCGCGAAGAGGCCGGGCACCGCAGCCACCGAGGGTGGGTTGACCGGGAGCAGGTTGCCGGGCACGTGCCGCGCAACGCCGATCACGCCCCGCGTAGGCGAGTGGATTCGATGGTAGTGCCGGGGCGCGAGATAAAGCGTCACGAACCAGCCGCCGTTCAGGCGGGCGGCGAAACGGTCGTCGGCGAGCAGGTCCTCGACCGTGTAGTCGATGCCCTTGGCCTGGACGAGGCGCCCCTTGGCGATGCGGCCGACCTGCCCCACGACCCCGTCGACGGGCGAGCCGGCGCCGGATGGGTCCCCATGCCATGGCCGCGCGCCGGGACGGAGCCGGCGCACGAAGAAGGCGTCGAGCGTCGGATACTCCTCGATTGGCAGCTCGGCCTCGCGGGGGTCGGCATCGACCGCGCGCGCGAACGCGGACAGGACGGGCCGCCGCATCGCGCGGGGGATCGGCGCGTCGGCGAGGCGGCCGGCGAAGCGCGACAGCGCGCCCTGCGGGAGCCGCTCGAGAGCGGCGATCGCGGCGCTCCAGAAGGCGAGGCGTGGTTTCGGCATGTGTGGCCGGTATGTTACTCCCGGAGACTTTCGCAGCCACTTCCCGAACCAGGAGACGACTCTCATGGCGCGCCCTCCCGGCCCTCCCGCCCTTGCGCTCGCCCTGGTAGTCGGGCTCGCGTGTCCGGTGCAGGCGCTTGCCCAGGAACCGGAAACGGCATCGGACGAGTCGGCGGTCCGCGCAGCGGTCCAGGGGTTCAAGGCCGCGCTTGCAGCGGGGGACTCCGTCGCCGCCATCGGTTTCCTCCACCCGGACCTCGTCGTCTACGAGGGTGGGCACGCCGAGACGCTGAGCGAGTACCGCGCCGGACACCTTGCCGCCGACATGGAATTCGCGTCCGCGATCGAGACGACCGCGCTCGAGCAGGGCGTGATCGTGCGTCCCGAAATGGCGCTATGGGTGAGCGAGAGCGAATCGAAGGGGGAGTTCCGGGGCCGGACGATCGACTCGCATGGCACCGAAACGATGATTGTCCTGCCGACGGACTCCGGCTGGAAGATCCTCCACGTCCACTGGTCGAGTCGCTGAGCCGGGCAATCGCTGTCGAGCAGCGCGAGGCGGGTCAGCCGCGCGGTGCCATCCCCAGTCCGGCGAGTCGCTGGCGGACCTCCGCCACGCGCTGGGCTTGCTCGGGATCGGCCTCCGACCAGGCGGTGAGCAGAAGCTCGTAGGTACGCCGCGCGTCGTCCCGCCGTCCCGTTTCCTCGTAGGCGCGGGCCAGCGGGTAGAGCGCCGTCGTGCCGAAGGTGCCCCTGACCGACTCGAGATATCGGATCGCGTCTTCCGGTCGGTCGAGCTCGGCGGCCAGTACCGCCAGCCAGTAGCGGATCCACGCATTCTGGATGGGATGAGCGACTCGCTTCTGGGCGCTCTCGAGGAGGGGCCATGCGCTGGCGGCGTCTCCGCGCCGCCACGTCGCGTACGCCTCGAGCGCATCTGCGGTGGCATCGAGGCTCTGCGCGCCGAGCGAATCGTTTTCCGCGAGCCGATCGTCCGCCGCCGCGTGAAAGAGGCGGACACCGCGCCGGAGATCCTCCTCCTTCCCCCGATCCGCGCTCGCAGCCGTGAGCGTGAACGTCGCCGGACCCAGGGCCGAGTCGGGCGGCAGCGTCAGCATGGCATCCAGGCGCTCCGGAGAGACGGGAACGCTCGCCATGTGCGCCAGCATCGCCATGTCGGCCCGCTGGCGCGGGTTGATCCCGGGGCTCTCGAGGAGCTCCGCGCAGGTCGAGAGCTTTCCGCGCTCGATCTGGTTCAGGAACAGCTGGTAGGTAGCGTTGGCCCGCTCCTGGTCGTCGATGTCGCGGGCGAGAAGGAGCCGCAGGGTGGACTCCTGTGCGGACAGGTGATTCGGGTGACTCAGAGTTCCGACGACCTTGCAGCGGAAGCAGCTGACGTTGAGCGTGTCGAGCGCCTCGACGGCCGCTGCGCGTGCATTGGCGGAGCCGAACGCCAGGGCGAAGTCGAGCGCGTACACGACGTCGTCTTCGGAGCCCGGGGCGTGCTCGCGGAACCGGGCCATCAGGTCGGCTGCGCGAGCGCTGTCGGAATCGAGACTGAACGCAAGATCGATGGGATGCAGATAGGCCGGCGTGAATCGCGGATCGAGCTCGATCGCGCGGAAGAACGCCCGCGTCGATTCCTCGATGTCGATCAAATGCCTTCCGCCCTCGTGGTAGAGGATCTCGCCGAGGTGGTTCCAGGCGTCCACGTCGTCCGGATACCGCTCGACCAGGTCGCGCGCGAATTCGACCGATCGCGGGGAACCCTGGAACCATAGATCCTCCCCCTCGACGAGCAGCCGCTCGCGTTCGGGGAGCCGGTCGGAATAGCGGCGCGCCAGCTCGGCTTCCTGCGCCGGGAGGTCGCCGAACTGGGTCTCGGACCACCAGCCGTACGTCTGGCTGAGACGCAGGTGGGCGAGCGCGAACGCGCTGTCTGCCTCGACCGCCGCCTTGTAGGCGGTGACGGCGTTGCGCCAGTCCGAGCGGCGGAAGTGCCCCTCGCCTTCGAGGTACGCCTTGAGGGCCGGCACGGACGCGGTCATCACGCGGCTCAGATTCAGGGAGGGGATGCTCCCCTCGCCTTCTTCCAGCAGCGCGCCCAGCAGATCGATCGAGAGCCGATCGACGAGGACGAAGAGACTGTCCTGCGGACCCTCGGCCTGCGCGTGTCCCACCGCTTCGCCGCGGCCGATGTCGTAGAGATCGGCCGTGAGGCGCATGCCGGCGCCGATCGTGACGACGTCGCCCGCGACCGCGTACCGCGCGCCGGTATCGCGGGCGACGCCGAGGAGGGTCTCGAGATCGGCCCGCCGTCCTTCAGGCACCGCCTCGGACCAGCGTGCCAGGACCGTACGGTTGTCGATCGCGCGGAAGCCGCCGGCACCGTCGAGGTTCGTCGCCAGCAGATCGACCATCCCCTCGCGCCACTGGTCCAGATCCGGATCGTTGACCGTGAAGGGAAGTACGGCGATGCCGGGCGCGGCACTCTCCGCAAGCGCGGGCTCGGGCGCGATCTTCTCCATGCCCCAGCGGCCCCCGAGGAAGAGGACGACGACGAGGCCAATCGCGGCCAGCGCCCCTATCGCGATGATCCCGGCCTGGCGATAACTCATCTCGGGGATCCAGCGACCGGTGCGGAAGCCCGGCCCGGGCGGCAGCTCGGAGAGAGCGTAGAGGTGCCATTTGTCGGGCACGCCCTTGAGCTCGCGCTCGCCCCGGTCCTCGAACTTGAAGCCCGCGCCCACGACCAGCTCGCGCACGGTGCTCGAAACGAGGATCTCCCCGGGGGCTGCCGCGGCGGCTACGCGCGCGCCGATGTGGACCCCGAGCCCGCCCAGGTCGCGACCCTTGCCGTCGACCTCGCCGGCGTGGACCCCGCTTCGGATCTCGAGCCCCAGATCCTTCATCGCGTCGCGGATCGCGGCGGCGCAGCGGATCGCGGTCGCGGGGCGGTCGAAGACCGCCATGAAGCCGTCGCCCGCGGTGTTGGCCTCGCGGCCGCCGAAGCGCCGGAGTTCCTTGCGGACTCGGGCGTGGTGCTCGGTCTGGAGCTTCCGCCATTCGCGGTCGCCCAGCTCGGCAGCGCGCCGGGTGGAGTCGACGATGTCGGTGAACAGGATTGCGGTCAGGGAGCGGCGGGACTCCATCCTCACGGCCTACGGCGAGGCGGAGGCGGTTTCGGCGGTCACGTCGATCCGCTGATCGACGAACAGCTCACCCACCGGCGAGCGCACCTCGAGGTGGTACTCGCCGGGCACGGACGGGCGGAACTCGAAGTCCATCGTCTCGCCCACGCTGACCGAGATCCGGTCGGCGAGCCGCATCGTGCGCTGGCGAGCCGGCAGCGCGGCGCCGTCCTTGCCGACCGCCCGCCAGAAGACCGGGAAGCCGTCCTTCAGGAGCCGGAACTCGGCGCCGGCGTTGAACAGCGTGATGTTGATGAGGCGCAGACGGTGGACGACGTCCGCCTTCATCGCGATCGGGTCGGGCGCTCGGCTTCCGTTCAGGAGCGGCAGCATGTCCGGATCCGATCCGGTGCTGAGGATGTAGGGGCGGTCGGTCTCGGGGTCCCAGGGCTCATCGGGTTCCAGCACGACGAAGGCGCCGTACAGCCCAGCGCTCTGCTGGCGGATGTCGTTGAAGTGGGTGTGGTACATGTAGGTGCCCGCGCGCGGGGGAGTGATGCGCATCTCGAACGAGTCGCCCGGCACGATCGCGGGCGTAGTCGCGCCCAGGTAGCCGCCGATCCCGGCCACCCCGTCGAAGTAGCTGTCGATCTCGAGGCCGTGCCAGTGGATCTGCGTCGGCTCGTCGATCCGGTTCAACACGGTCACGCCGGTCGGCTCGCCGACCCACGTCACGAGCGTCGGTCCGGGCCAGGCGAGCGGCCCGGCGGGCGGTTCGCCGTCCTCGCTGGCGAGTGCGAAGCCGAAGCGGCGCCGCTCGTCCGGCAGCGAATCGCTCTCGACGAAGAGCCGCAGTCGCCGCTCGGGCCGGACCTCGTGCGCGTATCCCTCCGGCGGGCGGACCGTGATCCCCATGACCAGGCCGCCCATTCCCTCTACGATGTGATGCTCGGCATCCTCGGAATGATCGCCGTGGAGTAGGGCGGCGTCGCGGGACGCGCCATCCGGGTAGTCGCCGGGCAGGGCGTTGGAGACGACGTGGTAGCTGATGTGGCAATGGAACGGCCAGCCGCCGGGCCGGTCGGCCAGCCACGAGACGTCCGCCGTTTCTCCCTCGCGCATGAAATGGGTGGCATTGAGGAGACGCTCGCCTGGCCACAGCCGATCGGCGCGTTGAATGTCGCCGACGGCATCGACCTCGAAGAAGAACCCGTGGAGATGCATCGGGTGGCCGCGGTCGGTCAGGTTGATCAGTCGCCAGTGGACGGAGTCGCCGAGCGCGAACTCCAGCCGCTCGGTGAAAGGCCACGCGCGGCCGTTGATCGTCATCGTTTCGGTCTGCCAGTCGAGTTCCTGCCCGGCCGGTGGGCGATCGAACCAGATCGAGAGCACCATGACCTTGTCGCGGCCGAGCGGGGCGCCCGGCGGATCGACGATCAGCGCGCCGTTCAGCTGGCTGTCCTCGAACAATCGCGAGTCGGGCTGCTCGAAGACGAGCCGCGAACCGGTCGTCGTCCCCCAGTAGTAGTACGTGCCCTCGACGTCGGCGACGAACCGCGCCTCGCGCTCCTCGCGGGCCGGCACGACGAGCGAGTCCATGTCGGCGACGCGGCGATTCGCGAGGCCGTGGACGACCAGCGGGACGTCCAGCGGATTGGAGACGGTGACCCGGATCTCGGTGCCGAGTGGGACGCGAATCATGGGTCCAGGGTTCTCGGGATCGCGCCCGACCTCGCGGAAGGCGAGGACCTCGACGCCGGGGCGCTCGTCTCCCAGATACCGCCACTCGCCGCGGACGAGCTCGAGGCGCAGCGTGAGGACGCCGCCGACGAGCGTTCCGGCGGGCCTGTCGTTGTCGTTCCAGACGATCCGGGGAAGATCGGGACCCGCGAACGCGGGCGTCGCGACCACGACAAGGCTCAAGCCTGTCAGGACGACGTGAATCCACGCAGCCGGTCGAAGCAAGCGGCTCCTTTGGGCAGGGATGCGGTTTTCTCAGCGGGGGAACGCCTACATGGTACGGCCCGGAACTCCGTATCCGCAAGGGCAGAAACCGGCTACGCCCGGGCCGACATCCAGCCCCCGCGCTTGAAGGCCTGCCCCGCGAGGATCGGCACGGCGGAGTACGCCACCGCGATCGCAACGAAGACCCCCATCGGCCCCATCCCGGCGCGCGAGAGGAACCAGGCGGCGGGAAGTTCGAGTGCCCAGAAGCAGGCGATGTTGATCCAGGTCGGCGTGCGCGTGTCGCCGGCGCCATTGAACGACTGCTCGAGCACCATGCCCCAGCCGTAGAACGGGAACCCCAGCGCCACGATGCGGAGACCCATCACCGCCCAGCGCGCGGTCGCCGGATCGTTCGTGAAGAGCCGCACGATCCAGGGAGCGAAGGCGATGAATCCTAGCCCTACGGCGCCGAGCGCGAGCGCGCTCCACCAGCCGGCCAGACGCACCGATCGGACCGCGCGCTCCGGCTTTCCCGCGCCGAGGCCCTGCCCGACCATCGTGGCCGCGGCGTTGGACAGGCCCCATGACGGCATCAGCGCGAAGATGATGACGCGGATCGCGATCGTATAGCCGGCCACGACCTCGGTCCCGTAGCTCGCCAGGATCCGGATCAGCGCGATCCAGCTCGCCATTCCGACGAAGACCTGGAACGTCCCGGTGGCGCTCAGGCTCACCAGTCGCGACAGCAGCGCGCCGTCGAGACGCATGTGATGGCGCCGGACCCGCACGCGGGACCCGGGTCGCAGCAGCGTGGCGAGCTGCACCATGACGGCCGTGCCTCGCCCGATCGTGGTCGCCACCGCCGCCCCCGTCAGCCCCATCTCGGGAAACGGTCCCAAACCGAAGATCAGGAACGGATCGAGCACGATGTTGATGCCGTTGGCCAGCCACAGCAGCCGCATCGCGATTGCCGCGTCGCCGGCGCCGCGGAAGACCGCGTTAAGCAGGAACAGCAGCATGATCGTTGCGTTTCCGCCGAGGAGCACCCGCGCGTACCCGGACCCTTCCGCGACGACGTCTGGCTCGGCGCCCA
>DATFFS010000290.1:0-2061 GCA_035249945.1 Gemmatimonadota bacterium | reverse complement strand
ACGGGGGGCCGCGGACTGGGCGGGTGGGGCGCGATCCGGGTGGAGGAGATCGCCACCCTGGCCGCGGAAGCGCGCGCCGCGAACGCCTGGGTTTGCCCGACGCTGGCGATCGTCTCGCGCATGGCGCGCAATCTGCCCCCGACCCAGCGGGAAGCGGTTCGAGCCAACCGCCGGCAGGTGGTCGGCGTCCTGCATGACGAAGGCGTGCAGCTCCTGGTGGGATCGGACGCGGGGATCGGCGTGGTCGATCCGGGGGCGGCGCTGCTCGACGAGCTCGAGGAATTCGCGGTCGCGGGGATCCCGCGCATCGAGGCGCTGCGGATGGCGACCGCGGGCGCGGCGCGGTTCCTCGGCGCGGAAGGAGAGCTCGGCATCGTGGCCGTCGGCGCCCGTGCCGACCTGCTGCTCCTCGACGGCGACCCGAGCGCGGATCTCGCCACGCTCGCGGCGCCCGCCGGCGTGATGGCGCGCGGGAGGTGGTTCCTGGAGCCCGTGCCGCGGAGCGAGCCCGCGGCGCCCCGCGAGGAGCTCAACCCCGCAGGAGGCGCGCCACCCGCTCGCGCGTCAGCTGGAGCGCCAGCGCCCAGCCGCTGACCACCGCAACCGCGGCGAAGACGAGACCCCAGCCCCAGTCCAGCAGGAGCAGCTTGCCGGTGCCGAACATCGCGGCGTAGATGAACACCGTGCCCAGGATCCAGAGCCACAGCCCGCGCCGCAGCCCGGCCGAGGGCGCGTGTCGCTGCTCGCCCGCCGCTTCCCGCACCGGTCCCCACCATCCCGGCGGTCGCACCCGCCGGTAGAACTCCGTAAGCCGGTCCATGGCCGCCGGCGGCGTCGCGAACGTCACCGCGATCCACGCCACCGTCGAGCCGACGATGTTCAGGAACACCTTCGCGGCGAAGGGAAACGCGGGCCCGCCCCACTCCGGGGAGAGCTGGAGCGCCGCCCCGATGACCGAGCTGGCCACCATCGCCGAGATCTCGCTCCACGCGTTCACCCGCCACCAGAACCAGCGCGCGATGTAGACGAGGCCGATACCCGCGCCGAGCGTAAGTAGCAGCAGGAACAGCCCCGAGATCGACGTCGCGTAGAAGCTGATGCCGACGCCGATGGCGAGGGCCAGGAGCGACGCGACGCGGCCGGCGAGCACGTAATGGCGGTCCTCGCGGTCCCGCACCAGGAACGGACGGTACAGGTCGTTCACGAGATAGGCGGCCGAAAGGTTGATGTACGACGTCAGGGTCGACATGAACGCCGCCAGGAAGGCGGCCAGCATGAGGCCCAGGAGCCCGACGGGCAGCAGGTCCACCATCGCGCGCGGGTAGGCGAGCTCCGGGTCGTCCATCGTCGGATAGAGGATCAGGCTCGCCAGCGCCACCAGGATCCAGGGCCAGGGCCGCAGCGCGTAGTTGGCGACCTGGAACCACAGAGTCGCGAGCACCGATTCGCGCTCGTCGCGCGAGGCCGCCATGCGCTGGATCACGACCGCGCCCCCGTCGGCGTTCTTGTTCGCCCACCACTGGAGGGTTATCAGGACCAGGAACGTCGCCACCGGCGTGGCCGACCACGACAGCAGATCGCCCCACCAGGTGCCCGGCGAGACCTCCCCGCCGCCTGCCAGCCGCGGCAGGAACTCGAGCGTCTCCGGGCTGCCCATCGCCCGGATCCCGTCGAGCATCGCGGACATGCCGCCGACGGCGTCGACCGCGAAGACCGCCAGCACGATCGCGCCCAGCATCGCCAGCGCGAACTGGACCAGATCGGTCACGACCACGCCCCACAGACCGGAAAGCATGGAGTACACGAGCGTGACGCCGGTCGCAAACAGCGTCGCCTCCAGCGTCCCCACGTCGAATGCGGTCTCGAATACCTTGACCATGCCGAGGATCACCCACGCCATCGTCAGGCAGTTGGCGTACAGCGTCATGTAAACGGCGCGGAACCCGCGCAGCGCCGCCGCCGGTCGCCCGGAGTAGCGCAGCTGCGCGAGCTCGACGTCGGTCATCACTTCGGTGCGACGCCACAGCTGCGCGAAGACGAACGCGGAGAACACGCCGCCGA
>DATFFS010000289.1:0-7343 GCA_035249945.1 Gemmatimonadota bacterium | reverse complement strand
TGCGCCCGGGGTTTCGGCTCGGTGAACGAATGCGAGATACCCGTGCGCGAACTTGATCGGATTCCGCGTCCGCGTCATCCGGCAGTAGCGAACGAGGGCCAGCTTCCAGGCCCACGCGAATGGCGAGCGGGGGTGCGACTGATACAACCAGCGCATCTCCAGCTTGTCCACCCACGAAGCGCGTGCGCCGCGCAGGGTCTTCAGGTACGCGTCGGGCACTGAGGCATCGTGATGATCGACGAGGTAGAGGATCCCGATTGCGACGCGATGCAGGAGGCGGTGCCGGTCGGCGAACTCGAGCAAACGCGACCAGTCGATGTCCATGCCACGAGCGCTCAGAATGGCGAGCGAATCCGTTATCCAGCGGATCGGCGGTTCGTGGTTCGCATCCAATCCATGGATGACGGTGTGCAGGAGCGCATCCCGGGGATGGAGCTGCCGAACCGGGACGCCCAGAAAGTCGAGTGGCTCGGAATCAGCCCAGAACCGTTCGCCGACTGCCGGGTCCGGGACTTCTTTCAACACGTGCCAGTGCAGATCGATCGCCCCGAGCTCTTCGTGACGATACTCGAGGCCGTGGCGATGCCTGGCCATCGAACGAAGGGCGGCGCTCGGCTTCCATCCGCCAGCGGCAAGCACCCGGTCGGCGGTCTCGAGCTGGCTGCGCCGTACGCAAACGTCGATGTCGCTCATCGCGCGGAGGGAGGGATTGCGATAGTAGGCGACGGCGATCGGCGCTCCCTTGAGAAGGAGCAGGTCGACTCCCGCGTCATGGAGCGCCCGGAGCACCGGGGCGGCTCGATGGAAGAGCTGGTTCGTCTCGATCCAGACTCGCCGGTACACTCCCTTCAGCAAGCTCATGCGCGGATCCGTGCAGCCGTGGCGCGAAAGGTTCTGGTATGCCAGCGGTAGGATGCGAACCGAGTTCCAGCTGATCTCCGCGTCGAGGTCGACCGATCCCAGCCATTGCTCGAAGGCGGCCATGGCACGGGGCCGATCTCTCAGCGCCGCCTCGAGGAGGAGCGCCTGGGAGTCCGTCGGCCACGGTGCGAACAGAGGCCGCTGGCTCGGCATCAGGAACGTCTCCGGGCCAGCGCGGCGCGCGCCACGGCCAGATAATCGCCTCGGCTTCCCTGCTGAGTCAGGCCCGTATTGGTCGTGTGCAGGCGTCGTCGCAGGACGAGTTGGGAAAGGCACCGGTTACAGACGCCGCGATCGTCCGCCCGCGCGACCCAATCCACCATCTCTCCGAGCCGCAAAGTCTCATTGAAACCGCCGACTCTGATATATGCCCGACGGCGCACGAGCATCGCACCTGCCAGGCGTGCCGGGGACGCTGTCAAATCCGCGGCTCCATGCAGTCTCGCCCACTCTTCCGGAAGGTCCGGACTGACGAACTGCTCGACTTCTCCATAGACGTACTCCAGCGATTCGTCGGCTTCGAGCGCCGACAGCCGCGCGTCCAGGCTGCCGGCGGGCCATGCGTCATCGGCGTCCAGGAACGCGACCGGGTCGCCGGAGGAGAGCTCGAGAGCCTGGTTGCGGGCAGGGGCGATCCCCGCGTGCGGCTGCCTGTGGTACCCCACGCGCTCTCCGAATGCGGCGACCACCCGTTCCGTTTCGTCGGTGGAACCATCGTCGACGACGATGACCTCGTGCAGAGCGACCCCCTGCGAGAACACCGATTCGAGCGCCTCGGCCAAATACCGTGCCGCGTTGTAGCAGGGGATCAGAACGCTGGTCTTCATCGTCCATCTCCGGTGAACTGCGATCTCTTCCGCGCCACGGATGCCCGCACGACGTCCAGCAGCTGCCGGTTGTATCCCGCCGGATTCAGCGCCGTGTTCTTCCCGTGCACCCGTTTGATTACGAGGGTCTCCGACAGGACCGCAAGTTCGAGTCCACGGTCGCGCGCCCTGCCGAACCAGTCGGTGTCGTTGCCCACGGGGAATGCGGGGTCGAAGGGGCCGACCAGATCGAAGACCTCGCGACGGGCCAGGAACGCCTCCATGATCAGCCCCGGGGCGGGGTGATCCAGAAGCTCTTCGCGAAACCCCGGCGGCGCCACCGACCCTTCGAGCACGTGACGCACGTGGCAGAAACACAGCCGGACCTCGGGATTCCGCGTGAGGAATGCGACCTGCTTCTCGAGCTTCGTCGGTGCCCACAGATCATCGTAGGAGATGAAGCCCACGCAGTCTCCCCTGGCAGCCGCGACTCCTTCGTTGTACGCGTCGGCGATGCCGGTGGATCGCTGAGGAAGGACCCGGGCGCCCATGCCGGCGGCGATCTCAGCCGTCCGATCCGTGGATCCGCCGTCCACCACCAGCACTTCGAGGACCGGGTAGGTCGATGCGAAGACGCTTCGAAGCGCCGCTTCGAGATAGGCTTCGCCGTTGCGGACGATGCAGACTACGCTGATCGCGAGACGCTCGGGTTCTTCCCCGGCGTTCGGAAGCGCCATGTCAGGCCGCGGTTTCGCTCTTCGGCGTCGGCCAGGCCGCGGTTTCGCTCTTCGGCATCGGCCAGCCCGCGGCGTCCACGTCGTGGATCGGATCGAGGAGCAGGAGGTCCTGCATGTCCGAGTAGACGTTCAAGACGGGGGCACGGAATGGTGTGCGTGAGCGAGCCGACCGACTCACGGCGTCCGCGGGAGGCGCATCGCTCGGAGCGATCAGCTCATACGAAAGGAGGTCCTGCACGAAGTCCTTTATCGCAGGGCCGATCACCGCGCGATCCACTGCATAGCTTGCAGCGAGCCGTTCGATGAGCATCTCCACCGAAAGCCCAGAGGCGAGCGCACCCCAGCACTCGCTCCCGACGCCCTCGCTATTGAAGTACTGACCCGTCTTCAGATTCATGATCACCGCCTCGCCATCTATGATGTCGGCGATGACCTCTGGTGCCATGACGCGATAGGTTTGTGGCATCGAAAGCCTCGGGGAATGGGACGCTTGAGAACAGGGTTACGGCTGGAACCCATGCAGGCGCGCAGCTCGGTGCCGGTAGCAGAACTGGAACAAACCAGCATACAACCAGACGATGCCAAGTCAAGTATGGAAAAGGATGCAGAGAAGGATCGGTCAGCGCCGTTCGAGGATGAGCTCGGCGGCGCGCCAGGCGATGGCCATGATGGGGCCGTTCGTATTGCCGGAGACCAGGGAAGGCATGACGGAGCCGTCGACGACGCGCAGGCCCGAGACGCCGCGCACGCGGAGCTTCTCGTCGAGGACGGCCATACGGTCCTGACCCATCTTGCAGGTCCCGGCGTAATGCGCGCCGGTAGCGCCGGAGCGCCGGCACATGTCGATGATCTCCTCGTCGGACTGAACCGACGAGCCCGGAGATACTTCTTCTCCCAGATATGGTCTGAGCGGCGGCTGATGAAGAAGGCGACGCGCGTATCGAACCATATCGACGATCAGTTGGCGATCGTGCTCCGTCGACAGGAAGTCGGCGCGGATCTCCGGCGCGGCCGTCGGGTCAGGGGATCGAATCAAGACGGTTCCATGGCTCTCGGGTCGCAACAGTTGCGTCCCGCAGTGCAGCCGTGGTTCCCACTCGGAGTCGACAGTGCCGGGCATGATCGAAAACGGCGAGAACTGCAGTGACGCGTCCGGTCTCCGGGCATCACGGCCGGCTTTGACGAATGCGCCGATGTGTGCCCCGGTACCCATCAATATCCCTGTCCGGCGGATCAGGTACCGGACCCCTCGCCCCGGCAATCTGCTGCTTCTGCAAAGACGGGCGAGATTCGTTCGCCGAAGGAGACGGTATTGTAACCACATCCCCCAGTGATCGCGCAGGTTCGCACCGACTCCGGGGCTGTCGTGGATCACGGGAATATCGAAAGCTCGAAGGTGCTCGGCGGGCCCTATTCCGGAGAGCTGCAGGATCTTCGGGGATTGCAGCGCTCCGGCACAGACGAGGACCTCGTTGGCCGCGCGGAATACCCGAGGCATACCATCCGTGGTGCAGGAAACGCCGACGGCACGCGTGCCGTCGAAGTCGACGTGGGTGGCGACGGTGTCGGTGAGGATGGTGAGGTTCGGCCGCCCGGTGATCGGCGTGAGGAACGCGCGAGCCGCGCTCACGCGCCGGCCGTTCTCGATCGTCGCCGGGAAGTACCCGATGCGCTCGCCGTCGAACGCATTGAGATCTTCGCTGTACGATAGCCCCGCTGAGATGCCCGCCCGGATCAATGCCTCCGAGAGGCCCGAACGTCGCCGTAGTGAGATGTGCAGCGGGCCGTCCGCGCCACGGGTGTCGGTTCGGCCGAGCTCGTGGTCTTCCATGCTCATGAAGCATGGGAGGATGTGCTCCCAGCTCCACCCCGGAGCGCCGGAGTTCGCCCAGCCGTCGTAATCATCGGGGTGCCCGCGGACATAGGCCATGCCGTTGATGGAGCTGCCGCCGCCGAGCACCTTGCCTCCGATGAACGTGCCCTGGCATTCGCCGCGATCCGCATCCGCCGTGAGGGGGAATACCCATCGCAGTCGCGGATCGCGGTGCGTTCGAATGTAGCCGCTGGGTTTGTGAATCGCGGGGCTCGTGTCCCGAGGCCCCGCTTCGATGAGGAGCACCGTCGTGCGCGGCGATTCTGAAAGCCGATTGGCGAGTACGCACCCGGCGGATCCGGCACCGACGATGACGTAATCGTACGTCTGTGCGGCCGCCTGATCAGCTTCCATGTGGATCAGTCCGCTTGCGAACGATCACCTGGTACCCCGTGTGCAGATGCTCCAGCTCTTCGGCCAAAGTTTCGCGGAAGACGTCGATGGCAAGCTGAGGCCGTCCGGAAAGCGGGCGCTCGGGCTCCCATAGATAGTCATCGAAGATCAGGGTCCCGCCCGGCTTGAGAAGCCGCCACGCCAGCAGGGCGTCGAGTAGCACGGTGGCCGCCTCGTGGCCGCCGTCCACGTAGATCGCGTCGAAGCTCGCGGGCTCCAGCGTAGCGAGAACGTCAGCGGAGTTGCCTTTGAGCTTGCGTACCTGTCCATGCCGGTCGGCCAGCCGGATGTTGTGGTCGAAGCGCGCCTCGAGACCCGGCCGCCAGAACACGTCGACGCAGACGATCCGGGACGACTCGTCCGTCAGCACGTGCTTCAGGAACCACGTCGCCGAGCGTCCCTCGAAGCTTCCGATCTCGAGCAGCCGGACGCCGGGTCGCCCTGCGATCGGCGCCAGAACACGCGCCCAGTCCTCGCAGAAACTTGAAATGTAGTCGGTGGTGTAGGATGGATCTGTAGTGCGGGCCAGCACCCTCCGGACGCCGCGTTCCGCCGTCCTTCTCCGGAGCGCGGCCGCGCGGCGCTTCAGGCCACGCACCCACTTCACGGCTTGCCCCAAGGGGCTTCCACCTGTTCCGTCCACCCCTTTCTGTTCTCGAGAACGCCGCGGGTCGCCGCTAAGGACACGCAGCAGAATGTCCCAGTATAGCGCCTCGCTTCTCCGCGGAGACATCCGCCGCGCATTTGTGTTTCGCGGCCTAGGTAATGGGCCCTCAGGTGTACCCGAACACGGGGGGGAACCCGACCACCACGAACGCCGCCCATATCCCATAGACCGGCAGGTAGCCGGTCTGCCAGCGCTCGAGCGAGGTGAACGGCGTCTGTCCGCGCAGAAAGCGGACGTAGAGGACGGCCGACCACGTCAGGTTGACCAGCAGGACGATGTTCTCGCCCAGGGCGGCCACGCGGTTCGGCGTGAAGCCGAGCTCCGAGATCCGGGACGCGATCGTCCACAGCGCCAGCGCGTCGACCAGAAGCGCGCTGATCACGAGCACGACCGACAGCACGTCGAACACGTTCTTCGGCGCCCGCGGGTCGCGGGCGGAGATCGAGTAGAGGAGGAGTCCAAGGACGACCGCCAGCAGCAGGTCGAAGGCGATCAGGAGCTCGCGGTTGAACTCGATCATGCGGCCCGTGAACGTCATCGTCGCCAGATAGGCGATCAGGAGGATCGTGAACAGCGGCGTGAAGAGCTTGGTCAGGACGGGCGCCATGTTCTCGATCACGCTCTGCTTCGCCTCAACCAGCCAGGACGCGATCACCACCGCCCCCAGCGCGCAGCAGGGAATCATCCAGCGCTCGAAGAAGGGCTCGATGTCGATGCCGATCGCCTGGAACAGGAGCGCCATGAGGCCGCTGAATACGCCGCCCCCCAGCGCGATCAGCACGTAGTAGATGAAGAGTTCCCCCGAGAAGCGGACGAAGTCCATGCGGATCTCCGGCTCGCCCCACCGGCCTCCCGCGTAGGCCACCCCGACGACCAGCCACAGCGCGATCGGCAGGTGCATCGCGGTCAGGATCTCGGTCGAGCCGGCGGGCTCGAAGGGATAGATGTTCGCAAAGACCGCGCCCGCGACGAACCCGGCCGCCAGCCAGCGCTGGGTCGCCGTCCCCGCGCGGCGCTTCCAGACGAAGAACCCCGCGAGAAGCGGGAAGACGAACAGGCTCGCGTTGCGTGCGTAGAAGCCCTCGTCGCCGTCCAGCGTGAGACCGAAGAGCTCAGGGAGCTTGATCGCGATGGCCGCGAGCACCGCCAGGCCGAACGCGACCACGGCCTCGCGCGTGGAGGACGTGCCCGACTCCTCCGAATCGTCGCGGCTCACGACCAGCTGCTTCCACAGCCGGTCGGAATGTTCGCGCGCGAACTCCCGCGATAGCGAATCGAGGTCGCCCAGGCGCTTGACCGCGATCAGGAACGCCTCGTCCTCGGTGAGGTTCGCGCGGAGGAGCGACGAAACCTGCTCGCGTAGATGGTCCTCGAGCTCTTCGACGTCGACGGACTGAATCGCCTGGCGGCGGCGCACGTAGCTGCGCCACTGCTCGATCTGATCCTCGAGCTGGTTCGGAGAGTCTGGCGGGTTCACGGTCGGCCTCCTCGGCTCAGCGGCACGGGCAGAAGGCCCCGGCTGGTGTTGAACGGGTGTATCAGGATCTCGCGGGCCGCCTGGACGGGAAGCGCCAGGGCGGACCAGATCTCCCGCAGCGTGTCGTCGACGGCCTTCCACTGCTCGCGCTCCTCGGCGAGCTGCGTCCGCCCCCGCTTCGTGATCCGGTAGTACTTGCGTCGCCGGCCGGTCTCCGCCTTCTCCCAATGGGCCTCGATGAATCCGAGCCGCTCGAGTCGGTGGAGCACGGGGTAGAGCATCCCGTCCGTCCACTCCATGCGGCCCTTGGAGAGGTCCCGCACGCGCTTCAGGATCGCGTACCCATAGCTGTCCCCCTCGGCCAGGATCGCGAGGACGAGGGGAGTGGAGGAGGCGGCGACGAGGTCCTTGTTGATGGGCGCCGGGTCTTGCATAGGTCCACTATACATTGAAGTGCTAGGTATGTCAA
>DATFFS010000288.1:0-12608 GCA_035249945.1 Gemmatimonadota bacterium | reverse complement strand
CGGCGGCCAGCTCGCGAAGCATGCGCGCGGGATCGCGGCCGGCGAGAAGCGGCCGCTCGGCCGCCCCATCCCCCATCCGCTCGGCGAGCGCTTCCGCGGGCGCGTCGAGCCATACCCCCTCGCCCCACCCGGCGAGCCGCTCGCGACTCTCGGGGTCCTCCAGCGTGCCACCCCCCAGCGCGAGGACGGCCGGTCCGGGGCGCTCCACGATCTCCTCGACCGCGCGCCGCTCGGCCGCGCGAAACGCCGCCTCACCGCCTTCCTTCCAGAGCGCGGCCACGCTGCGACCCGTCGCGCGCTCCACTGCGGCATCTATGTCCTCGGCGGGGATGCCCAGCCAGCGGGCCGCGAGAGCGGCGACCGTCGACTTCCCGGCCCCCGACAGTCCCGCGAGGTAGATCCTCGGCTTCTCGCTCACGTCTCCTCCGCCGGCTCTTCGACCGATTCGGCGGGCGGCGCGGGAGCCGCCGCCAGCACGGGCGGGAGCTCCGGCCTGCGCCAGGGCAGGCGCGCGAGGAGCGCACCCAGTGCCGCGCGAGCGTCGTCCAGGTGGTCGCCCCCCAGCTTCTCCAGCACCGCGTCGGCCAGCGCGATGGCGACCATCGCCTCGGCGACGACGCTTCCCGCGGGGACGATCAGCGTGTCCGATCGGATGTAGCGGCATTCCGTCTCCTGGCGCGTGGCTAGATCCACGGATCTCAGCGGGCGCCGCTGGGTCGAGATCGGCTTGAACCAGGCGCGCGCGACGACCGGCTCTCCGTTGGTGATCCCGCCCTCGATCCCGCCCGCACGGTTCGTCCGGCGCACGATCCCGTCGTCCCAGAAGATCTCGTCCTGCGCCGCGCGGCCGAGCTCTCCCGCCGTGGCCACGCCGTCTCCGATCGCCGCCGCCTTGACCGACTGGATCGAGAGGAGCGCCGCTGTGAGCGAGGCCTCGAGCCGCGTGTCCCACTGGGAATACGATCCCACGCCCGGCGGCATGCCCAGCGCGACGACCTCGGCCACCCCGCCCAGCGTCTCCTGGCGCTCCCGTGCCTCCTCGATCCGCGCGAGCATCGCCCCTTCGACGTCGGGATCCGCGCAGTACAAAGGACTCCGGTCGCGCGCGTGAACGAGCGCTGCCCAGTCGCTTCGATCCGGACTCGCGTCCACGCCGCCGATCGAGATCACGTGGCCGAAGACCCCGATCCCGAGCTCCCGGAGGAGCGCGTGCGCCACCCCGCCGAGGGCGACCCGCATCGTCGTCTCGCGCGCGCTCGATCGCTCGATCGCGGGATTCGCGTCGGAGAGCGCGTGCTTGAGCATGCCGGTCAGGTCGGCGTGGCCGGGGCGGGGAACGGTCCGGACCGGCTGGCGATCCTCGGGGATGACGCTGCGGTTCTCGATCGTCATGCCGACCGGTGCGCCCGACGTCTCGCCCTTCCAGACGCCGGCCACGATCTCGACCCGGTCGCGCTCGATCTTCATCCGCGCGCCGCGTCCCACGCCTCCCTGCCGGCGCCACAGATAGCCGTCTACGGCGGCCGCCGAGAGCGGCACGCCCGCCGGGATCCCATCGAGGATGCCGAGGAGCCGCGCGCCGTGGGACTCGCCGGCCGTCAGCATGCGCAACCGGCGGCCGATCATCCCCGCACCTGGGGAGCGACCTCCCGGGCCACCGCGCGAAAGTCCTCCTCGTAGGATTCCGCGGCGGCGGGATCCCGATCGAGGAGGAGCGCCGCGCCGAGGGACGCCTGGTAGACCAGCATGGACAGGCCGTTCAGCGTTCGTGCGCCCGCCGCGCGCGCCGCGCGGAGGAAAGAGGTGACCGGGGGCGTGTAGTTGAGATCGATCGCCAGCGACCCCGCGCAGGCGGGCGTCCCGGGGAGGGACGGCTCGCTGGAGGTCCGCCCGCGGCCGATCGGAGTGGCGTTGACGACCACGTCGAACGGCTCGCAACCGGCGAAGGCGTCCCAGCCGATCCGCGGGAAGCCGTCGCATCCCGCAGGGACGCGGTCCGGGAAGCGGCTGACCATCGTCACGTCGGCTCCCACGTCCGCCGCGGCCCGCGCCACCGAGCGGCCGGCGCCGCCCGTGCCCAGCACCGCCACGGCGCGTCCCCGCAAGGGCTCGTCGGCCGCGAGCAGCGCGCGGACGAAACCGTATCCGTCGGTCGAATGCCCCGTCCATCTGTCCGCGTCGCGGATCACGGTGTTCACCGAACGAATCTCCGTGGCGGCCGGAGAGAGCGCGTCGCAGCGCGCGGCCGCGCGCTCCTTGTAGGGCGCCGTGACGTTGAAGCCGTGAAGGTCCGAGGCCCAGAGCGCGTCCCAGGACGACATGTCCTCCGGATCGACCGGATAGCGGCCATACTCGATCGCGACTCCCCGGCGCTTCCCGACCCCTTCCCAGAGAAGGGGGCTCAGGCTGTGGCCCACCGGCCAGCCGACGAGCGCGAGGTGGAAGGCGCCGGTCACGACGAGCGCGACAACGACGTAGAATCGGCGCAACCGGCGAGCGCCTCGAAGAAACCGGGGTACGAGACGTCCACCCATTCGGCGCCCGCGAGGATGGATTCCCCGTCGGCGAGCGATGCGGCGACCGCCAGCGCCATCCCGATCCGGTGATCCCCGGCAGCATCGAGCCGGGCTCCGGTCAATCGGCTGGGACCGCGCGCGGCGAAGCCGTCCGGCAGCGCCTCGATGTCCGCTCCCATCGCCGAGAGACCCGCCACGATCCCCGCGATCCGGTCGCTCTCCTTCACGCGAAGCTCGCGCGCGCCGGTCACGCGCGTCTCGCCCGCGGCCTGCGTGGCGAGGACGGCCAGGAGGGGCAGCTCGTCGATCGCGCCCGGAACGTCCTCGCCTCCGACGTCGATCGCGCGGAGGCCGTCGGCCCGGACCGTGACGCTCCCGAGCGGCTCGATCGACGCCGTGTCCGTTTCGACGTGGACCTCGGCGCCGAGCCGCTCGAGGATCGACAGGAAGCCGGTGCGCCCGGGATTGAGCCCCACGCCCTCGACGACCGCCTCGCCGCCGCCGGCCGCCGCGAGCCCCAGGAAGAAGGACGCGGACGAGATGTCTCCGGGGACCGCGACGTCGATCGCCCGGATCGGCCCCGGGTCGAGCCGTATCTCCCCGTCGACCTCCAGCTTCGCCCCCATCGCGCGGAGCATCCGCTCGGTGTGGTCCCGCGTGGGCACGGGCTCCACGACCGAGGTCCTCCCCTCGGCGGCGAGGCCGGCGAGGAGCAGCGCGGACTTGACCTGCGCGCTCGCGACCTCGAGCCGGTGACGCGCACCCGAGAGCGGCCGGCCGCGGACCGCGAGCGGGAGCCGTCCCGGCCCGTTCCGCGCCATAATCTCGGCTCCCATGGCGGCGAGCGGCCGCGCCACCCGGTCCATCGGGCGGCAGCGGAGCGATCCGTCGCCGTCCAGCACGATCTCGCCCTCGGCGCGAGGGGCGAGCGCTCCCAGCAGGAGGCGCGCCGTGGTTCCCGAGTTGCCGCAGTCGACGGAGCCGCCCGACCTCCAGGCCGCCGGTCCCCTCACCGTGACACCGTCCTCCCCCATGGGCGCGATCCCGGCGCCCAGCGCGGCCAGCGCCGCGGCCGTCGAGCGCACGTCCAGTCCCGGCGCGAGGCCGCTGACGGTGCCGCTCCCCTCCGCGAGAGCGTTCAGGATCAAGGCGCGGTGGGAGATCGACTTGTCACCGGGAACGCGCAGGCGAGCGCGGATCCGGCGCAGCGGGGCCAGACGAACTTCGCTCATGCCACCGCGGCGCGCGGGCGGCTCATACCACCGCGGCGTGCGGGCGAAGAGCGGAGCGGACGCGCTCGAGGTCCTCGTTCATGCGCGCGAACATCTCGAAGGTCAGGCTCTGGGGTCCGTCGGAGAGGGCGTTCTCGGGATCGGGGTGGACCTCGACCATGAGCCCGTCCGCGCCCGCCGCCAGGGCCGCGATCGCGAGCGGTGGCACCAAATCGCGCCGGCCGGTGGCGTGGCACGGGTCGACCACGACCGGGAGATGCGAAAGCAGCTTGAGGAGCGGCACGGCGGCGATGTCGAGCGTGTTCCGCGTATAGCGCTCGAACGTGCGGATACCGCGCTCACACAGGATCACGTTGGGGTTACCCTCGGCCACGATGTACTCTGCCGCTAGCAGGAACTCCTCGAGCGTGGCGCTCTGCCCGCGCTTGAGGAACACCGGGCGGTCGGTGCGGCCCACGTGCTGGAGGAGCCGGAAGTTCTGCATGTTCCGCGCGCCGACCTGCAGGATGTCGGCGACCTCAGCGACCGTCGGGACGTCCTCGGCGGAGACGACCTCCGTGATGATCGCCAGACCGGTCTCCTCGCGCGCCCGCGCGAGGAGTTCCAGCCCCTCGGTCTCCATCCCCTGGAACGAGTAGGGCGAGGTGCGCGGCTTGTACGCTCCGCCGCGCAGCACCTCGACGCCCTGATCCCGCAGGAAGCGGGCGATCTCCAGGATCTGGTCCGCCGACTCGACCGCGCAGGGTCCGGCGATCACCGTGAAGCTCCCGCCACCGAAGCGGAAACCCTCCCCGCGAACGACGGTGTCCTCCTTCTGGAGCTCGCGGTTCACGAGCTTGAACGGCTTGAGCACCGGCACCACGTCTTCGACGCCCTCGAAGGATCGGATCCGGTCGATCGGGACATGCCGGTCCTCGCCGATGAGCCCGATCACGGTTCGCTCCTCTCCCCGCACGATGCGCCCCACCCTGAGACCCTGGGACTCGATGAACTTGACCAGCTCGCCCATCGCCTTGAGCGACACGCCGGGCTTGAGGATGACGATCATTCGCAGGCTCCCATCTCGTTCAGGTCCTCCCGCAGCTCGCGGGTCGCTCCCAGGTAAACGTGGCGCACGGCCTCGTGGTTCACGTCGAGGTCGGCGATCATGAGCGCGCGTACGACGCGCTCCATCTGGCCGGCGACCGGCGCCTCCTGCGCGCCGAGCAGCGGAACCTGGCGCCAGCCGAGCACGCGCGCCGAAGTGGCCGCGTGCGCGGCCGTGAGGTCCGGTGTCTGGGTGAACCAGATCGCCAGCAAGCTCTCCGGCGCGAGACCGTTGCGGGTCATCATCTCCCGCAGGAGGTCTTGCGTCGCCGCATCGATCGCGTCCGGCGTGTCGGCCGCGGCCTGGACCGCCCCACGGATCCCGCGCAGGGTGCTCACGACGTTCCTCTCAGGAAGTTGGCGATCAACCGGGGGCCGTCGGCCGTGAGGATCGATTCGGGGTGGAATTGTACGCCCTCCGTTCGGGTACCGGCCACGCGCAGGCCCATGATCTCCCCTTCCGACGTGTAGGCCGACACCTCGAGCTCCCCCGGCAGCTCTCGCTCCGACACGATCAGCGAGTGGTAGCGGCCGGCCTGCATCGGGTTGGACACGCCGGAGTAGAGCCAACGCCCGTCGTGGTAGACGCGGGACGCCTGGCCGTGCACGACCCGCGGCGCGCGCTCGACCCGGCCACCGCGCACGTGGGCGATCGCCTGGTGCCCGAGGCAGACGCCGAGGATCGGCAAGCGCCCCGTCCAGCGCTCCACGATCGCGCACGTGGCGCCGGCGTCCTCCGGGCGTCCAGGACCGGGGCTGATCACGACATGCGTGGGCGCCAGCTCCTCGAGCGAATCCGCGTCGACCGCGTCGTTCCGCCGCACGATCACCTCGCGACCCTCCCCGTAGAGAGCCTGCACGAGGTTCCACGTGAAGGAGTCGTAGTTGTCGACGACGACGATTCTATAGGTCATGGGTGGAGTTCCGGGGACTCGTGGTATCGGCGCGGGGCCGCATCACCTCGGGGACGGACTCGCTCCGCGGGTCGTTCCTCCACTCGCTCGGTTCGGCAGGGTGTGGCATCGAAACAACGATGCCACACCCTGAACGCCTCTCCGGCTCGCGGGGAACGACACTCCGCTTCGCTTCGGATCGTCCCCTCGGCGATGCGCCCCCGCGCCGGCGCCGGGACCCCGGCCTTCCACCCCTGAGCCATCGCATGGTCTTCGCCGGACCCCTCCTCCACCGCCACCTTCCACACCCCACCAATGCGAAGGTTCGGGGCGGTGGAGATGGGCGGGGCGGCAGCGCGAGCGTGCGCGCGGCGGTGACCAGGAATGCGCGTCGGGGCGCGCGCGGGTGCGCGGCGAGAGCCGCGAGGAGCGGTGCCCGCCGTGAGATCGTCCCGCCGACCTCGACCCGATCTCCAGATGAGCATTGCCCTTCACAGATTTCCTCCCGCAAGCTCGAGCGCCCGCGCCAGTGCGCGCCCCTTGCTGAACACCTCCGCGTGCTCCCGCTCCGGCACGCTGTCCGCGACGACCCCGGCCCCCGCCTGGAAGGCGTAGTGGCCCTCGTGGAACACGATCGTCCGGATCGCGATCGCCTGATCCATGCTGCCGTCTACTCCGAAGTAGCCGACCGCGCCCGCATACGGACCGCGCGCGCATCCCTCGAGCTCGGACAGGATCTCCATCGCCCGAATCTTGGGAGCGCCGGTCACCGTGCCCGCCGGGAACGCGGCGCGGAACAGGTCGAACTGGCCGAACCCCGGGGCGAGCACTCCCTCCACCGTGCTGACCAGATGCATGACATGCGAGTAGCGCTCGATCTCCTTGAGCGCGGTGACCTCCACGGTGCCCGGCGCGGCTACGCGCCCGAGGTCGTTGCGAGCGAGGTCGACGAGCATCGTGTGCTCCGCGTTCTCCTTGGCGTCGCCGGTGAGCTCGGCCGCCAGCGCGCCGTCCTCTTCGACGCTCGTCCCGCGCGGGCGCGTGCCGGCGATCGGGCGCAGGAGCGCACGCCGGCCCTGCAGCCGGGCCAGCGCCTCGGGGCTCGAGCCCACGACCTCCGCGCCTCCCGCCCGGACGTAGTACAGGTACGGCGACGGATTCAGCAGACGTAGCGCGCGGTACACCGCGAACGGATCCGCCTCGCTCTCGCCGGAGAAGCGCACCGACAGGACGATCTGGTACGCGTCCCCCCCGCGGATGTGCTCCTGCGCACGCTCCACGGCCCCCACGAACTCCTCCCGCGAAAGGCTGGCGACGGGCTCGCCACTCGCCCCCGGACCGGGCGGCGCCGCCGCATTGGCGCGCAAGGCGTCCTCGATCTCGCGCTGGAGGGCCGGATCCTCGTCGGGAGCCAGTGGATGGCATGTCAGCGTCGAGCGCACGTGATCGAACGCCAGGAGCGCGCGCGGGACCACGAAAGCCGCGGTGGGAAGAGGCAGCGGCGGCGATCCGGCGGAAGGCAGCCGCTCGAACCAGCTCCCGGCTTCGTATCCGACGTAGCCGACCAGTCCGGCGGGTGCGCGACGCAGAGCAGGGGCCGAGAGCCGCAGGCCCGTGAGCCAGCGCTCGAGTGCGGCCAGAGGATCGCCGTGGACGTCGATCGAGGTGCCATCCACGGTCAGGGCTTCACGCTCCAGCGTGACCTCGTGCCGCCGCCCGATCCCGATGAACGAGTAGCGGCCGACCCTCTCGCCCCCCGCCACGCTCTCCAGCAGGAACACGGGATCGAGCTCCCGCAGCTTCAGGAACGCGGAGACCGGCGTGTCGAGGTCGGCCGCGATCTCGCGGCCTGGATCGAACGGTGTCATCGTCATGGATCGGAGTCAGGGTTCAAAAAAAAACCCACCTGAATCTTCTCAGGTGGGTCGCCTCGCGCTTCGAAGGATCGCGGTCCGCTACACGGCGCCCACCGGTGGTCGAGACCACCAGTACCCGGTAAAGAAGAAAGCGCCGCGATCGAACGTCTCGTACATGGCGCTCATGCTATTCGCGCGGTCCCGGACCGTCAAGCGTGGCGAATCGCGACGGGATTCGGGCGCGGATCCCGCCTGCGCGGAACTACGCGTAGACGATCACGGAAGCGCGGTTCCTCTCGACCCCGATTCCGGCCCCCTTCCCCGGCGCATACGCCACTGGCACGGAGGTTGCCCATCTCCCTTCGCGTGGCGCGCCGGTCGGCGCTCCGGACCTCCTCTTCGGCGACGAGCGATCATGGCATCGACCCTCTCGGCTGCACGCGCGCTGCTCCTCTTCGCGATCGTCGCGGCGAGTGCGTGCTCGGGTGCTTCTTCGCCCGTCGATCCCGACCCCGTTTCACCCGATCCGCCCGGCCAGAGCCCGCCACCGGGGACATCCCTGACGGTATCGACGAGCGCGGTCTCGCTGGGAGCGGTGGCCGCCGAGGCGTCGATCCTGCTCCGCAACACCGGCGACGCTTCCGTCACGTGGGCGCAGCAGGCGACCGCCGGATGGGTGACGGCGAGCCCCGCCGGGGGGACGCTCTCCGCAGGCGGCTCCGCCGCCGTCCGGATCGAAGTCGACCGCGACGGGCTCGAACCCGGAGTCCATTCGGGGCGGATCCGCTTCGTGGTGGGACAGGGTGGCCCGCAGGTCGACGTCAGCGTGGAGGTGCCGGCACCGGCTCTGCCGATGGCGGAGGTGTCTCCGGGCTCGGTCGCCTTGAGCGTCGAGGATGCATCGGCCGCGGTGTTCGTGACGAACGCCGGCGGCGCGCTGCTCAGCTGGTCGTGGGACGGCCCGTCCTGGGCCGGGGTCGAGCCCGCCGGGGGCACAACCGCGCCCGGCTCGACGACCACCGTGATCGTGACCCCGGATCGCTCCGCCCTATCCGATGGCACACACTCGGGGACGCTGACGCTCGTTTCCAACGGCGGTCAGCGGACCGTCGCGCTCTCGGTCGCCGTCGCCTCGCCGGCCAGACTCGCGATATCGCCCCTGCAGGTCGATTTCGGCTCGACGAAGACCTCCGCCCCGGTGACGATCTCGAACGCCGGCGGCGGCACGCTCGCGTGGACCGTCGGCGAATCGGCCGCGTGGCTGACGGCCAACCCCTCGTCGGGCATACTGGCGCCCCATTCGAGCACCACCGTCCAGCTCTTCGCCGACCGCGGCGGGTCGACCGCCGGCACCTACGTGGAGACGCTGTCGATCGAGTCGGGCACAGGTACGGCCTCGGTCGAGGTCGTCATGACCGTCCCCGCTCCCGATCCCACGCCTCCGCCGCCGTCGCCACCGCCGCCCTCTCCGCCGCCTCCAACTCCACCGCCACCATCGGGCAGCGTGGCGCTGGCCGGGCGCGTCGTCGATCAGTTCGGCGGCCAGGGCGTGGTGGGGGTGACGGTCCGGTTCGCCGACCAGAGCGTCACCACCGACGGCACGGGCGCCTTCACCGTTCCGGGCGATCCGTCCGGCTCCCTGCGGGAGCTCACGCTGTCGGGCGGCAACGTCCACTCGCGGATCACGTTCGCGCGTGGCGCCGACACGCAGTGGCGGATCGTCCCGGAGAGCTTCGACATGGGCGCCTTCGACGACCTGGCGCGGGAGTACGAGCCGCGGACGATCCGCTGGACGAGCTCCCCGAGCATCTACATCGACACGCGGCCCGAGGGGTTCGCCGGCGGCCTCGAGCTCGAGCGCTGGATCTCCGAAGTCCGCAGCGACGCGGCCGCGTTCGTGTCGGACTGGACGGGCGGGATGGTGAACCCCGGCTCGGTGACCGTAGGCGACTCGCCGCCACCCGAGGGCTCGCCGGGCACGATCGTGATCCATTTCAGCGAGAGCGATCAGCGCTACTCGGGCCCCAGCACGGTGGGCACCGCACGCACCTTCTGGAGCGGTGACCGCTCGATCGCCAGCGCCGCCATCTGGTTGCGCTTCCAGCGCTACTCGGGACCTTCGCAGGCGAACGTCCGGCGCGCCGTGCTGGGACACGAGCTCGGCCACGCGCTCGGCATGGGCCACATGAACGGCTCGACCGCCAGCATCATGACCCCGAGCGTTTCGACCTCATCGCTGACGGGGTTCGACGACGACGCCGGGCTGCTGCTGTACACGCGCTCGCCGGGGAACACGTCACCCGACGTCGACAACCTGGCGACGTATCGCGGGTCGCTGGCGCCTTCCAGGGCGGCCGGCTCGTACGAGTGGGTGTGCGGGGCGCCTGAAGAGCGCCCCTGACGCTCAGCGAATACCCGTGTCGATGTCGAACGTGAGCGCGGTGGTGCGGCCGGCCTCCACGCGGAATCGCTCGTCCGGTCGCGGTGTGCCGGGGACCCCCAGAGAATGGTCGAGCAGGACACGATAGGATCCGGGCTGGAGGGGCAGCTCGAATCGCCCGCTTTCGTCAGGCCTGATCTCCGCGACCAGCCGTTCGCCGTCGGGCAACCGGGAGTACAGGAGAACGACGATCGATTGGTACGTCCCCGGAGGCGGCGGGCACGGCTGGCCTTCCACCTCGACCGGGCAGAAGGGACCCACCGAGATCTCCCCGACCAGCGTGCCCGCCGGGCCCTCGTTCTCGAGGGCCGAGCCGTTGCAGCCGAGGCATGCGATCAGGCAAGCCGCAATGGTCGTCGGCCGTCGGTTCAGCATCGCCCTAGGCTCCACGATTGCTCAGGACGTCGATGCCGGCTTCGGTGATCAGGACGTCGTCCTCCCAGCGAAACCCGAACTTCCCGGGCAGGTAGATCCCCGGCTCGACCGTCACCACGTCGCCGGGCGCGAGCCTCACCTCGCTGCCGGCCACCAGGTACGGTGGCTCGTGGATCTCGCGGCCGAGACCGTGTCCCAGCCGGTGGGTGAACCGCTCGCCCCATCCCGCCTTGCGGATCACGCTCCGCGCGGCCTCGTCGACGGCGCCGCAGGCGACTCCGGGGGCGGCCAGCTCGAGCGCCGCGCGCTGCGCCTCGCGGACGACTTCGGCCACGCGGCGGAACTCGTCGGGTCCGCCTTCCGGCGGGATCGACTGGCCGTCCCACCACGTCGTGCGCGTCAGGTCGGCGCTGAATCCCTGGCCCCATCCTCCCCAGTCGATCAGCACCGCCTGGCCCCGCTGGAGCTTGCGGTCGGACGGCTCGCCGTGCGGCACCGCGCTGCCCGGGCCGAATTGGACGAGCGACCACGCCTCGTATCCGCGCGCGGCGAACTCGTCCGCGATCCAGCCGGCCACTTCCTTCTCGGTGATGCCCACGGCGAGCTGGGGGACGACTGCGTTGTGCACCTGCCAGGCGGCGGCGATCGCCCGCCTCAGCGCCGCGATCTCGCCCTCATCCTTGGCGCGGCGGATCCGCTCGAAGATCTCCGCGCCGTCGACGAACCGAACGCCGGCGGCTGCTCCTTCGATGCGCGCCGCGTCGTGATAGGCGGTGGTGGGCTCGAAGGCCCACGTCCCGCCGCTCGCGATGCGCTTCGCGACCGCGGCGAAGGGGTCCTCGGTCTCCTCCCACGGATCGAGCTCGACTTCCGGGCACGCTTCCGCCAGGCGCTCGGCCTCGAAGGCGGGACAGACGATCCAGTCGCGGCCCGAGGCCGAAAGGCCTAGGCACGTCAGCCGCTCGGAGCGGTCGATCGCCGCTCTCGTCAGGTACTCGAAGTTGACGCCCGGCGTGACGAGGGCGCCCGCCCGGCCGCGGCGCGCGAGCTCCTCTCGTGCGCGCTCGCGGCGCGCGGAAGCGCTCAGGCACCCTCCGCGCAGTCGGCGAGGGTCGCGAGAGAGCCTTCGCGATCTCGCGCGACCAGCTCGCGATAGCCCCCCACCGGCTCGCCGTCGATCAGGATCTGTGGGAACGAGCGCGCGAAGGGCGCGGCTTCCGCCAGCCGCTCGCGACCCTCCGGCGTGCGCGGCAGCCAGACTTCGCGGAACTGCACGCCACGTGCGGCGAGGAGGGACTTCGCGCGCTCGCACCAGCCGCAGTAGTCCGTGGTATAGACGACGACGCGCTCACGGTGCATGGAGCTCTCCAGGAATGGGTCATCCGCCCCGCAAAGTAGAGAACGATAGCGGGAGCCCCGTGCGCGCGGCCAGATCCTCTTCGAAGTCAGGTACCACTCAGGAACGCTACCGCCACGGCCCCGGGCCCGGTATGCGCCCCCAGAGCGGGACCGACCTCGACGATGTCGACCTCGGCGCCGGGCGCGGCCTTCGCGATCTCCAGCCGGAACGCGTCTGCCGCCGTGGGAGCCGAAGCGTGGGCGATCCACACGACGTCGGGCGGCGTGGGCTCGCGCGCGATCGCCGAGACCGCGCGCGTGAGGGTCGCGCGATGGACCTTCCCGCGCCGCGCCAGGCGCAGCAGGCGCGCCGCGCCGCTCTCGGGATCGATCGTGAGCACCGGAACCAGCCCGAGCCGCTCGGCGATCCGCGCCTTCCAGCCCGCCAGCCGGCCCCCGCGCCGGAGGTAGTCCACGGTCGGCACCGCGATGAAGAGCCGCACACGGCGGCGAGCTTCCTCCGCGGCCGCCGCCACTTCGTCGGTCGAGCCGCCGGATGCGGCCCGCTCGGCTGCCGCCCGGACCACCAGCCCCTGGCCGATCGACGCGCTCCCGGTGTCGACGACCCGGATCCGGGCCGGATCCGCGAGCGCCGCCGCGCGCCGCGCCGCTTCGTGCGTCCCGCTGAGCGCGGCGGAGAGCGACGGGACGACGAGGTCGCCGTAGTGCTCGAAGAGATAGGAGTAGAGCGCCGCGTAGTCCCCCGGGGCGGGCTGCGACGTCCGGACGGCGGTCTCGCCGCGCGAGAGCCGGTCGTAGACCTCTTCGGGATTGACGGTCTGCTTGTCGAGATAGACCGACGGCCCGAGGAG
>DATFFS010000287.1:0-4716 GCA_035249945.1 Gemmatimonadota bacterium | reverse complement strand
CGCCGGCTCGCTTGCATGGCCCTCCCCCCGGTGGCGATACTGTTCTCGCGGTACGGGCCGAAGGTTCGCCCACCTGCTTTCCCGGAGACAAATCGTGTCGCTCTCGCATCACCTCGCGGCGGTGTGGTTCGCGGACGTGGTCGGCTACACGCGGCTGTCCGAGGAGAACGAGGGCGAGGCAGTACGGCTCGTCCACGGCTTCCAGCGTGTCGCCCGCGAGGTCGTGGCGCGTCACGGGGGCCGGGTCGTCAAGTTCCTGGGCGACGGCGCGCTCGCCGAATTCTCCTCCACCGACATGGCGGTGCGATCGGCCCGCTCGCTGATCGAAGCGTTCGCCGCGGCGGCCGAGGCCGAGGGCCTGGCGTCCGACGCGCTCCGGATCGGAGTCCACGTCGGCGACGTGGTGGCGACCGAGGACGGGGATCTCTACGGCGACGGGGTCAACGTCGCCTCGCGCATCCAGGCCGCCGGGGACGCCGGCGAGGTGTGGGTCAGCGAGGACGTCCGCCGGCAGCTCCGCCAGCGACCCGAGTTCCGCTTCGAGTCCCGCGGCGAGCGGGAGCTCAAGGGCCTCAGCCGCCCGCTGGCCATGCACGCAGTGCAGGTCCTGGACGCCGCTACGTGGACGCCGCCCGAAACCGGGCCGCAGTCGGGTGCGGCACCAACGCTAACCGGAAAGCGGAACGGCGCGGCCGCACCCGGCGCCGGTGCGGGCGAATCCCCGGGGCGCTGGAACCGCCGCCGCGCAATGTCCCTGCTGGGCGCCGGAATCTTGATCGCGCTCGTCGCGCTCGTCGCGTCGACCTGGTTCCGGGGACGCGGACCCGCTGCCGCCGGCTCCGAGACCGTCCTCGCCGTCCTCCCGTTCGAGAACCTGAGCGGCGACGAGGAGACGGAGCCGTTCGTCCTCGGCGTCCACGACGACCTCCTCACCCATCTGTCGAGCCTCGGGACCTTCAAGGTGATCTCCCGGACGACCATGATGGGGTACGAGGGCTCGAACAAGAGCGTGCCCGAGATCGCTGAGGAGCTCGGCGCGACGACCGTGCTCGAGGGGGGCGTCCAGCGCTCGGGCGACCGAATCCGGATGAACGTGCAGCTGATCGACGCGCGGACGGATGAGCACCTGTGGGCCGAGCGGTTCGATCGCACGCTCACGGCGGGCGACGTGTTCGCGATCCAGGCCGAGATCGCCGAGCAGATCGCGGGGGCGCTGGCCTCCGCGCTGACGCCGGAGCAGAAGGCCGACCTCGCGCGGGCCCCCACCGAGGATCTCGAGGCGCTCGATCTCTACTATCAGGGTCTGGAGTACTATCGCACCCGCGCCGGAGGCTCCGGGTACGAGAGCGCGAGACGTGCGGAGTCCACGCTCGCCGCGTCCGTCGGGGCCGACCCGCAGTTCGCCGCCGCCTGGGCGGCCCTCGCCCAGGCGCGCGCGTGGCAGATCCGGAACGGCGTCGAGACCGACACGACCGGAGCGCGCGAGGCACTCGATCGCGCGGAGGCGCTCGCTCCCGAGGCGCGGGAGACGATCGTGGCAGAGGGCGTGTACCTCTATTACGCGAAGGCGGATTTCGCGGCGGCGGACGATCGGTTCCGAGACGCCCTCTCGCGCTGGCCTGACGATCCGGACCTCCTCGGCTGGCGCTCACTCGTGGTGCGCCGGCAGGGACGCTGGGAGGAGGCGCTGGAGCTCGGCGAGAGAGCGCGCGCCATCGATCCCCGCAATCCGGATGTCCTTTCCTACCTTGGCGAGACGCTCGATAACCTGCGGCGATACGAGGAGGCGGAACGGACCTGGGACCAGATCCTGGCGCTCAACCCGCAGGACGGAACCGCTCGATACTGGAAGACGCTGCTCATCCTCGAGGGACGTGGTGACATCCCTCGCGCGCGCCGGTTCCTCGACGCTTCCGAGGAGGTCCTCGGTCCGGCGACTCATGCGAGCTTCGTCGCCCTGGTGTCGATCTACGAGCGCGACTACGAAGCCGGGATCGCCGCGCTCGAGGGGAAGCCGGTCGAGCCCGACCTCCCGACCGACGCGCCGACCCTGCTCGCGCTCCTCTCCCACTGGGCGGGGCGGGAGCCGGAGACGCGACACTGGGCGGATTCCTTGCAGCGCACCGCCGATCGGGAGATCGCGAGGCTCGAGGCCGGCCTCGATCCGTTCGTCCAGCGCGCCCGGGCCTACGCGGAGCGCGGGGTAGCGCACGCGCTCTCGGGCCGGCCGGCCGAGGCCGTGCGGGACGCGCGCCGCTCGCTCGAGCTCCTGCCGATCTCGCGAGACGCAGTGGACGCGCCGAGGTGGCACGTCCAGACCGCAACCGCCTACCTCCTCGCTGGCGACCGCGACGCCGCCTTCCGCGTCCTCGACGCGCTTGCGAGCGTTCCCTCCCCCCTGTCGGCCGCGAGCCTCAGGCTCAATCCGGTCTACGACTCCCTGCGGGACGACCCGCGCTACCCTCCGCTCTTCGCGAAGCTCGAGGCCGCCGAGCGGAGAGGCACTGGGACCCGGTGAGCGAGGCGTTCTCACCGTGAGAGACGCGATTCTCTCGTGAGCGACGCGACGCCTACCCATCACCTCGCCGCCGTGTGGTTCGCGGACCTGGTCGGCTACACGGCGCTCTCCGAGACGAACGAGGGCGACGCGATCCGTGCTGTGAGCCGGTTCCAGGCGATCGTGCGGGCGGTCGTCCAGACCCACGGCGGGCGCGTGGTGAAGTTCCTGGGCGACGGCGCGTTGGCCGAGTTCCAGTCGACCGAACAGGCGGTCCGTTCGGCCGACGCGCTCCGGGCGGACTTCACGCGCGTAGCCGAGGCGGAGGGTCTTGGGGCGCGGGAGCTTCGGATCGGTGTCCACGTCGGCGACGTGGCGACGACGGAGGACGGCGACCTGTACGGCGACGGGGTCAACGTCGCATCGCGGATCCAGGCGGCGGCGGACCCCGGCGAGGTGTGGGTGAGCGAGGACGTGCGCCGCCAGCTGCGCCAGCGACCGGAGCTCCGGTTCGCGGCCCGCGGGGAGCATGCGCTCAAGGGCCTCCGCACCCCGCTCGAGCTCCACGCCGTGGGGATCGGCGAGAGCGCGCCGGCCCAAGCGACACCAGCCGCCAAGCCGTTGCGTGGACGAGGGGCCACCGCCCCCGCAGCTCCCTGGACGCAGCGGCGCGCGGTCTCGCTGCTCGGCGCCGGAATCCTCATCGCCATCGTCGCGCTCCTCGCGTCGACCTGGCTTCGCGGCCGCGGACCCGATCCGAGCGAAGCCGCCGTCCTGGCCGTCCTCCCGTTCGAGAACCTGAGCGGTGACGAGGCCACAGAGCCCTTTGTCTTGGGCCTCCACGACGATCTGCTGACCCACCTCTCGCAGATCGAGGCAATCGATGTGATCTCCCGGACCTCAGTCCTGGGGTACCGGGGAACGACGAAGAGCGTGTCGCAGATCGCCGACGAGCTCGGCGCGAGCGTCATTCTGGAGGGCGGCGTGCAGCGCTCGGGGGACCGCATCCGGATGAACGTTCAGCTCATCGACGCGAAGACCGACGAGCACCTCTGGGCGGAGCAGTACGATCGCACACTCACCACCGAGAACGTGTTCGCGATCCAGGCTGACGTCGCCGAGCGAATCGCCGGCGCGATGGAGACGGCTCTCACTCCGGAGCAGAAGGCCGATCTCGCCGAGGCGCCGACGGACAACCTGGAGGCGCTCGACCTCTACTACCAGGGCCTCGATGCGTATCGAGGACGAGGGGCCATCGTCGCCAGCGACTCCCGCAATGCGGTGCATTTCCTGGAGCGGGCGACAGAGTTGGACCCCGATTTCGCGGCCGCGTGGGCCGCGCTCGCGCAGGCGCGCGCATGGCTCATCCGAATCGGAATAGTGTCCGACACGACCGCCACGAGGGCCGCTCTCGACCGCGCGGCCGCACTTGCACCAGACGCTCGGGAGACCAAGCTTGCGGAGGGAGTCTATCTGTACTACGCGCGCGCGGATTTCGCTGGCGCGGCCGATCGATTCTCTGCCATCCTCCGTCGTCAGCCGGATGACGCCGAGGCGCTCGACTGGCAGGGACTGGTCCTGCGACGACTGGGTCGCTGGGACGAGGCGCTCGGCAGCATGGAGCGTGCGCGCGACGCCGATCCGCGAAACTCCGGCATCGTCAGCAACCTTGGAGTGACGCTGCTCCACCTCCGCCGCTACGACGAGGCCGAGCGGTATCTCGACGAGGCTCTCGTCCTCTCGTCCAGCGACGATGCCCTGACCAACAAGGTCATTCTCCTACTCTGGGGAAAGGGCGACACGCGCGGGGCGAGGGGCTTCCTGGAGGCCTCCGCCAGGGACCTCGATCCCGGCGGCTACGCGCTGCTCGATGCCATGGTCGCCCTCGGGGAACGAGACTACGAAAGCGGTCTCGAGACGCTCGCAGGGGAGTTTATCCCGCAGGACCAGAAGCCCGCTGCCCTCTACCTCCAGGCACTGCATGCACGCCTCGCTGGCAGGACCGATCTCTCAGCGGTGATGGGGGATAGTCTGTTCGCAGTCTCCGAGGGCCAGATCACCGCCTATCGGGAGGGAGGCGCGGATCCGTTCGGTTTCCAGAGCCAGCTCACCGCCTTTCGCGGACTGGCGCATGCGCTCGCGGGCCGGCGGTCCGAAGCGATCACAGACGGCCGTCGCGCCGTGGAGATGCTTCCGATCTCGAAGGATGCGATCGAGGG
>DATFFS010000286.1:0-7095 GCA_035249945.1 Gemmatimonadota bacterium | reverse complement strand
CACCTGTACGAGCACATGTTCTTCAAGGCCAACCGCACGATCCCGAGCCAGGAGGAGTACCTGGAGCGCGTGAACGAGCTCGGTGCCGTCTGGAACGGCACGACTTCGACCGAGCGCGTCAACTACTACATCACGGTGGGGGTCGACAGCCTCGAGCCGGGCCTGCAGTTCATGGAGGACGCCATCCGCTATCCGCTGTTCGAGCAGGCGGAGCTCGAGCGCGAGCGGCCGGTCGTCCTCGGTGAATACGATCGCGCCGAGTCCAATCCGTTCTTCCATTTGAGCCGCGCCACCGACACGCTGCTGTGGTCGCCCGAGTACTACTCCCACAAGAACGTGATCGGCGACCGCGAGGTGATCATCACGACCACCCAGGAGAAGATGCAGACGATCCAGCAGCGCTTCTACGTTCCGAACAACACCGCGCTGATCCTCTCGGGCGACATCACGTCCGAGCGCGGGTTCGAGCTGGCTCGGCAGGTGTTCGGCGACTGGCCGCGCGGGGAGGACCCGTTCGGTTCACCGGTGGCCGATCCCCCGCCTCTGACCGAGGCCAGGGCCGTCGTCGTCGAGCAGCCTGTGAACACCGTCTCGGTGAGCGTCAACTGGCAGGGGCCCAGCGTGACGACCGATCCGAAGGCGACCTACGTCGCTGACCTGCTGGCGACGGCGCTCGGGAATCCGACCAGCAAGTTCTACAAGGCGCTGGTGGAGAGCGGGCTCGCCTTCGGGGTCAACTTCTCGTACTTCACGCAGATGCACGTGGGTCCCATCGCCATCCAGGCGCAGACGACGCCGGACAAGGCTCTCGAGCTCCACCGCGCCATCCTGGCCGAGGTCGACAAGCTCGGCGATCCGGGATACGTGACCGCGGAGGAGCTGGCGGCGGCTAAAGCGGAGGTCGAGGTCGCCCAGATTTACGGCCGCGAGCAGGCCAGCTCGTTCGCGCACACCGTGGGCTTCTGGTGGGCGGTCGCGGGGCTCGACTACTACATGGGGTACGTCGACGGGATGCAGGCCGTGACCCAGGGCGACATCGCGGAGTTCGCCCGGAAGTACATGATCGGCAAGCCGCACGTGAGCGGCGCCCTGATCGACCCCGAGTCGCGGGCCGCCATCGACCTGACGGCGAGCGACCTGCTGGCGCAGGAGGTGGTCCAGTGACGCGCATCGTGATGGCCGGCCTGGCGGCGCTGGCGCTGACGCTGACGCTGCCCCCCGCGGTCCACGCCCAGCAACCCGCGGAGGTGACGCAGTTCACGGTGGCCGGGATCCCGGTCATCCACAAGCCGATCCGCGCCAACGACGTGATCGCCGTGCGGCTCTACATCGAAGGCGGGAGCGCGAACCTGACCGCCGAGAACGCGGGGATCGAGAACCTGATGACGGCGGCTGCCACCCACGGCACCGAGAAGTACTCCCGGGACGAATTCGCCGCCCGCTCCTCCGCGACCGGGACGGCGATCGGAGCCACCGCGAACCCCGACTACACCTTCCTCTCGCTGCAGGCGGTGGGCGAGCACTGGGACGAGGCCTGGGACCTGTTCGAGCAGGCCGCGCTGCACCCGACCTTCCCCGACGAGGAGGTCGCGCTGGTGCGCGATCAGATCGTCAATCAGCTCAAGGGTCGGCTGGACAACCCCGACGCGTATCTCGCGCTGCTCGCCAACGACCAGTTCTACGCCGGGCACCCCTACGCGGTGGATCCCTTGGGCACCGTGGAAGCGGTCGAGGCGATGACGGCGGAGGACCTGCGCGCCTGGCACGCTCAGCGGCTGGCGAAGGAGAACCTGCTGCTCGTCGTCGTGGGGAACGTCCCGCGCGACGATCTCGAGCGGAAGATCGAGGCGGCGTTCGGGGCCCTGCCCGAGAGCGGCGGCGCCGCGAACCCGATCCCGGAGGTGGCACCGTCCGCGGCGGCGGTCGAGGTGACCGAGCGGGAGCTCCCCACCAACTACATCCGTGGGCAGTTCCTCGCCCCCGACCCGGGACATCCTGACTTCCCGGCCATGCAGGTGGCGACCGACATCCTGTCGGACCGTCTGTTTGAGGAAGTCCGCACTAAGCGGAATCTCTCCTACGCGGTGTTCTCGGGTCTGTCGCAGCGGCGGGCGAATTATGGTCTGCTGTACGTAACCGCCGTCCAGCCGGACACGACGCTCGCTGTCATGCTCCACGAAGTCGAACGTCTGAAGAGCGAGCCGATCAGCGAGGAGCGGCTCGCCGAAAACGTCAACGTGTTCCTGACGCAGTACTGGCTGGCTCAGGAAACGAACATGGGCCAGGCGGGAACGCTCGGCGTATTCGAGCTCGTGGGCGGGGGCTGGGAGAACGCGGCGGAGTTCGTCGAAGGCGTCCGCAATGTGACTCCGGCGGACATTCAGCGGGTGGCCGAGACGTACATGAAGGACTTCCACTTCGTGGTCATCGGCAATCCTTCCACGATAGACGACGAGCTGTTCACCTCGTTGTGATCGAGCCGGGCGAGCTGGCCGAGCTGCGCGCGTTCGCGATCGACGCAGCGCGTGCGGCCGGCCGGATCACCCTCGAGAGCTTCGGTGCGGCGCTCGGCTTCGACACCAAGCCCGACGGTTCGCCCGTCACCGACGCCGACCGGCGCGCCGAGGATCTCCTGCGCGAGCGGATCGCGGAGCGCTGCCCGCGGGACGGGATCCTCGGCGAGGAATTCGGCACGGCCAAGGGCGACAGCGGCCGTCAGTGGACGGTCGACCCGATCGACGGCACGGCCTCGTTCGTCCACGGCGTTCCCCTCTACGGAGTTCTGGTCGGTCTGCTGGACGGCGACGAGGCGGTGCTGGGGGTGATCCACTTTCCGGCGCTCGACGAGACGGTAGCGGCCGCGCGCGGCGCGGGCTGCGGCTGGTGGCAGCGGGGAGTCGACCGATCGCCGGCACGCGTCCGGCCCACCGCGACGCTCGACCTCGCGCTGGTCCTGTGCACGGACGTCACGCGGCTGGAATCGGGAGGGGCGCTGGAGCGGCTTGCCGGGCGCTCGGGGCGGATCCGCACCTGGGGGGACTGCTACGGCCACGCGCTCGTGGCGACGGGCCGCGCCGACGCCATGATCGACCCACGCATGAGCCCCTGGGACTCGGCTCCGCTCCTCCCCGTCGTCGAGGAGGCGGGTGGGCGGTTCACCACGCTCGCCGGGGAGCGCCGGCCGGTCGGAGGGAGCGCGCTCTCGACCAACGGCGCCCTCCACGACGAGCTGCTGGGGCTCCTCCGGCTAGCGGACGTCTAAACGCGCTGCTCTCCTGCTCGTGCCACCGAGAGCCGGGCCAGCGCGACCGCGCCGAGCAGGAGTCCCACGTCCCGTAGCGCGACATCCCAGTACTCGGGCAGCGCCAGCAGGTTGAGGACGATGGCCGCGAGCCAGGCGGCGACGATCCAGGCGCCGATCGCGGGACGGAACCCCACGATGAGTCCGGCCGCGATCTCCACGACGCCGACCAGAGCCATGAACGCGCCCGCCGAGAACGGGAGCATGTCCGCGAACCACGGCGCCACGTACTTCTCCCAATCGGTCAGGACGTTGGCGAACTTGTCCGCGCCCGCCGCGATCGGCAGGACGGTGTATCCGAAGTGGAGAATTCCGCGTGCGGTGCGGGCCTCGGGATGCATCGTTCGTCTCCTTGATCGTTCGTCGTATCGGGTTCAGGCCGGAGGCCGGACCGCGCCGTCACGCAGGATCGCCGCTACGCTGGGAAATGCGGCGAGCGCGGCGGCCGAGGGTGGGCGGAGATCGCCGGCGGACCCCGGCGCCTCGAGATCGGCGACCGACGCGCCCGCGGGCGCCACGACGATCCGCCCGACCATGCCGGCCATCTCATGGGGAATGCAGTAGTAGTCGTAGACGCCGGGGACGTCGAGCCGCCGCTCGAACGTCTGCCCCGGCTCGGTCAGGATCCCCGAGTCCCAGGGCGCGGCCCCGGCCGGGATGCGGGGCGCCCAGCTCCCGTTGTCCGGATGGTAGGCGGTCGCCGAGTGGACGTTCGCCTCGAGCACCCAGCGGACGGTGGTGCCGGGGGCGATCCGCAGGCCCAGCGGGTCGAACCAGACCCTGGAGCCCCGGGCGTCGCTCCGCATGCGGATCTCGGCCACCCGGCCCGCGCTCGCTGCGAGGAGCGATCCGAGCCCCGTTCCGGTCAGCCGGGGGACGACCCCGGCGGCGGTGAGGCCGGCGAGCGTCCACCCGCCGGCCCGCAGGAATTCCCGCCTCGTCGCCATGTTACCGGAGCGCCGCCGCCTCTTCCGGCGACACGTACCACAGCACCACGTGGTAGTGCGGCTCGGCAACACCGGGGTGCCCGGCGTTGAACTGGATGTCGACGTGGTCGACGTCGCCGTCTCCCACGGCCAGGCCGTCGAAGCTCTGCTGCTCGTTCATCGCCGCGAGCGGGATCATGTAGATCGAGCTCACCAGCTTCCCCTCCCTGTCGTGGGCCAGGAACGGGCCGGCGGGCAGAGTGGCCGGATCGACGAAGAGGCTGCCCATGCCGGGGATGAAGTCCGGCAGGTCGACCAGCGCCGACACGGGCTGGAAGGGAGCGGCCGGGGCGTGCGATGCGTGGGTCTGGGCGAGGCCGGGGACCGAGAAGGCGAAGATTGCCGCTGCGGCCACCGCGAAGGAAGAGCGCTTGCGCATGGTACGTCTCCTGGATGAAGGGTTCGGGCTTTCCAGACGCCCGTGTTTCCTGTATACTACCCGAGATTGATCGCAATTGCAAGGCAAAACTTATGAAACTAGGAAATCATGAGCCCTGAACGACTTCCAGAAGGCACCAAGCGCGCACTCCTCGATCTCCTGGTCCGCCAGGAGCAGACGGCGGAGCAGCTGGCCGAACAGCTGGGCGTGAGCGCCACCGCCGTCCGGCAACACCTGGGGACGCTGGCCGGACTCGGGCTGGTGGAGCGCCGGAAGGCCGGGACCCGGGGAGGCCGCCCGGCGTTCCTCTATCGGCTGAGCGAGGTCGGCCGGCGCGCCTATCCCAAACGTCACGACCTCCTCGTCCTGGAGCTTCTGTCGATACTCATGGCTCGTGAGGGCGAGGACCGTACGCTGGAGATCGTCACCGAGGCCGCGCAGCAGCTGGCGCGGAAGGCCGAGGGCGAGGTCGGACCCGACTCGACGGAGCGGCTTGCCGCGATCGCCGCCTGGCTGGAGCACGAGTTCGCGTGGGAGGCGGACCTCGAGAGGACGCCGAGCGGCGGCCTGCGGTTCGTCGTCCATCGCTGCCCCTTCCAGGCGGTCTCGGCTGTCCACCCCTCGGTCTGCGGGGCGTTCTTCCGCGCGCTGCTCGAGGGCGTGACGCACGCGGGTCCGTTCGACCATCGCGCTCTCGGGGACGGCGTCTGCTGCTGCGCGCTGGAGACCGTCTCCGAGAAGACCTCGGACTAGGCCCGGCTGGCGCCCCGTCGGCCCTTCGGCCGTGCCAGCGGGATCCCGGCCGCCGCGGCGGCCTGCCCGTACAGTGCGGCCAGCTCGTCCAGCTGGTAATGGGCGTTGAGGCCGCTGGGGTTCGGCAAGGCCCATAGCTCGGCACCGGCCCAGCGCTCCTCCTGGCGTCCGAGGGCGGCCCGGCGCCGGCCGAACGCCGTGCGGTAGGCGCCGATCCCGACCACCGCCACCACCCGCGGCTTCCAGGCGCGAATCTTGGCCTCGAGGCACGCGGCGCCCGCGCGCAGTTCGTTCGCGCCCAGCTCGTCGGCGCGTGCCGTGGCGCGCTCGACCAGGTTCGTGATCCCGATCCCGCGCCCGACGAGCGCCGCGCGCGAGCGCTCGTCGAACCCCGCCGAGACGTCGAGCGCCTCCGGGGTAATGCCTGCCGCGTGCAGCGCCTTGAAGAAGCGATTGCCGGGATGGGCGAAGTGCGCCTGCGCGGCGGCCGTCCAGAGCCCGGGGTTGATGCCTACGAACAGGAGCCGAAGCGCGGCCGGGTCGTCGGGCACGAGGTCCGGCACCGAGCGGCCGGCGCAGGCCGCCAGCTCCTGGCGGGTGAACCCCATCGTCGCTTTAGGAGCCCCCGTCGCGCGGGGCTTCCGGTTCGTCCGATCCGGGTTCAGCCGGCGTGAACCGGTCGGCGAGCGACTCGAGCTCGGCGCTCATCCAGCGCAGAGCCTCGACGGCGGATCGCCGCGCTTTCGGCCCGAGGTCGGCTGTTTTCGAGTTCCTGGCCCGCCCCCAGGCGCTCCCCACCTCCTCCGCGAACGCTCTGGCGCCCGCGCGGAGCTCGCGCTCCGCTTCCTTGCGCTCCGCGCTCTTCCAAGCCGCCTCGAGCGTTTCTCCCAGCTGCCGTCCGAGCTCTCGCAGCTCCTCGACCACGCGCCGGGTGTCGGTCTCCTTCGGATCCGTCATGTCGCCCTCCGTCGGCGGAAGGATCACGCGGGGCGGTAGATCTCTCCGCCCGCTTCCACGAACTCCTCGGCCTTCTCCGAGAGGCCCGCTTCGATCGCGGCCGTATCCGCGAGCCCGTGCGCCCTGGCGTAGTCCCGCACGTCCTGCGTGATCTTCATCGAGCAGAACTTGGGCCCGCACATCGAGCAGAAGTGCGCCACCTTGGCGCCTTCGGCGGGCAGCGTCTCGTCGTGATACTCCTGCGCCCGCTCGGGGTCGAGCGCCAGCGCGAACTGGTCGCGCCAGCGGAACTCGAAGCGTGCCCGCGAGAGCGCGTTATCCCGGATCTGTGCCCCCGGATGTCCCTTGGCGAGGTCCGCCGCATGCGCCGCGATCCGGTAGGCGATCACGCCCTCGCGCACGTCGTCCTTGTCGGGGAGACCGAGGTGCTCCTTAGGGGTCACGTAGCAGAGCATCGCGCAGCCGTACCACCCGATCATCGCCGCGCCGATCGCGCTCGTGATGTGGTCGTACCCGGGCGCGACGTCGGTGGTGAGCGGCCCCAGAGTGTAGAACGGAGCTTCGTCGCACCACTCGAGCTGCTTGTCCATGTTCTCCTTGATCATGTGCATCGGGATGTGGCCCGGGCCCTCGTTCATGACCTGGACGTCGCGCTCCCAAGCCCGGCGGGTGAGCTCGCCCTGGGTCTCGAGCTCGGCGAACTGGGCGGCGTCGTTGGC
>DATFFS010000285.1:0-3956 GCA_035249945.1 Gemmatimonadota bacterium | reverse complement strand
TGGGTGGCGCCGCTGATCTATGCTACCGAAGACACTCCGGAGTAGGAAGCACTACTCGCGCCGGAGCGGGGCCAGGCCAGCCATCGCCTGGCGCACGCGCGCCACCGTCGGCTGCATCTCTGGCTCCGCATCCCGCCAGGCGGTCAGAAACATCTCGTACGACTCCCGCGCCTTGTCGCGATCGCCGGTCTTCGAATGGAGGTCCCCCAGGCGCTCGTACGACACGGTGTGCGTCCAGAGCGAGGAGAAGTAGGGCTTGGCCTCGTGGAGTTTCCCCCGCTCGACGAGGAGCTCCGCCAGCCACCAACGGATCGCGTCGTTGACCGACCATTGCTGTCCGTGGCCCGTCGCCTCGACACGCGCCTCCTCGAGAAATTCCTCGGCGAGGTCCAGATCCCCGCGTTTCCACGCCAGGAGTCCGTCCAGCGCCACGCCGGCACCGTCTGCGAAGCGCGCGGTCGCGGAATCCCCCTCCACTCGCATGCGCGCCGCCAGGTCCCGCAGCGCTCCCCGAGCCGCCGCACGATCCGCGTCCCGGCCCTTTTCTCCAGCCCACGCTCCCCGGAAGAAGTAAAAGACAGCCCGGTCGACATCCGTATCCAAGTCCGCCGGGTCGAGCGTGAGGGACTCCTCGGTCTCAGCGGCCGGGACTGGAAACCCCTGAATCTCGGCCGTCACGAGAATCGAAGCTCGGGAGTGAAGCCGACGAAAGTCCGGCGCCTTCAGGCGCTCGAGAGCGGCTCCCGGCCGTCCCCGGTTGAGCTCGGTCTCTGCCGCCAAGATGGGTCCGCTCTCGCTTCCCTTCCGGGCGGCGATCTCGTATAACCGTCCCTCCACGTCGCGGAAGCGCGGGTGTCGGAAGTTCGACAGGCCCATGTCCACGTGATTGTCGTCACTCTCCTCGATCGTCCGCCACGCCTGCTCCTTCGCCAGCGAGTCCCCGAAAGCCAGATCGTACATCGCCCGCCACACTTCGATCTCTTTGGCTATCGGGTCGGTCAGACTTACCACGCTGTCGATCAGCGCGGCGGTGCGCGCGCTGTCCGCGGTCAGCATCGCGTAGTCGATGCGATGGATGTAGGCCGGAGCGAATCGGGGATCGAGCTGTACCGCGTGCGCGAAGGCATCCTCAGCCTTCCCGGGCGGAATGAGCGCCGCTTCCCCCAGGTGGTTGTACGTCTCGCCGAGCACGTACCAACCCTCGGCGTCGTCGGGGCGCCGCCGGACCTCCCGCTCGAGCGGTTCGATGCCGTCGAGGCCCCCCTGGGCAAGCGCCCAATCCGCGCGCAGCAGAACGGCTTCGTGCTCCGGAAGACGGTCGGCATGGCGCACGGCGCGGTCCAACGCCCCTACGCTGAGGTCGCTGTCGATGGCCTCCGCCCAGCTGTAGGCGGTCGCCAGGCGCCAGTTCGCCATCGCGAACGTCGAGTCCGCCTCGACCGCGCGCTCATAGGCGGGGATCGCGGCCTCGAAGTCGCCGCGCCGGAAGAGGACCTCGCCCTCGAGGTACGCCTTGAGCGCGGGCAATGAGCTCGTCGTCGCCCGAGCGAGGTCGACGTCGGGGAGGTCGCCTTCCTCGCCGTGCAGAACGGCGCGCAGGATCTCGATCGAAAGCTGGTCGACCAGCGTGAGGACGCTGTCGGGCGAACCGACCGCCTGACCCTGACCCAATCGCTCGCCGCCGTTCACGTCGTAGAGCTCCGCCGAGAGACGTATGCTCGACCCCAGGTCGACGGCGCTCCCGAGGAGCACGTACCGCGCGCCTGCGCGCCGGCCCACCTCGAGGCCGGTCGCGAGGTCGGCCCGCTGCCCTTCCGGGACCTGCTCGTTCCAGCGCGCCAGGACGGTTCGACTGTCGATCGCCCGCAGCCCACCGGCACCGTCCAGGTTGGTCGACAGCAGGTCCACCATCCCCTCGCGCCAGACATCGAGGTCCGCCCCCTGAACGGTGAACGGCAGGACCGCGATGCCCGGCGCGGCCTCCGCGACCGCCTCCGAGGGGGCGAAGCTTGCGCCCCGGTCCTTGATGACGACGTAGAGGCCCGCGAGGCCGAACAGGAGAGAGAACGCGAACGCGCCCCCGGCGACCGTTCGGCCCCACGTGAGGTGCGGCATCTCTCCGCGTCGAAGCGCCCCGGCGAGCCCGGCCAGGTCGAGCGCGCCGGAGCGGGGTAGCTCGCCGCCTGCGGCCCGGATCCGGGTATCGGGCGAGGACTGGATCCACGCGGTCGCCGCAGTGATGGCGAAGCCGAGGACGAGGAGGACGACGGCCCCCGGGAAAGCCCAACCGGGGAGCCCGAGGCGATCGCTGGCCAGATCCGTCGCGAAGAGGAGGAGCGCCGCGATGCCGACGTAGGCGAGCAGCGTTCGGAGGAGGTGCGAGCGACGCAGGCGGATCGCGTGGCCGCCCGCGGATCTCTCCTCGACCGCATCGAGGAGCGCCACTTTCGCCTCCTCGGGCACTCCGACGAGCGCGTGGATCCGCCACTGCCCCGGGACGCCCTTGAGCTCGTGGCGGCCGCGCTCCTCGAACCGGAACCCCGAGCCCGCCTCGGCGTCCACGACCGTGCTCGATACGAGCACCTCGCTGGGCCCCGCGAGGGATGCCACGCGCGACCCGATGTGGACGGCAAGCCCGCCCACGTCGCCCTCCTTGTGCTCGATCTCCCCCATGTGGAGGCCGCACCGGACCTCGAGTCCAAGCTCGCGGATCGAGTTCCGGATCGCGTCGGCGCAGGTCAGCGCCCGCGATGGGCTGTCGAAGACGACGAGGAACCCGTCGCCCGCCGTCTTGACCTCACGGCCGGCGAAGCGCTTGAGCCAGCGCCGGACGACGGCGTGGTGACGATCCAGCAAGGCGTGCCACGCCTCGTCGCCCATGCCCGCCGCGCGCTCGGTCGAGCCGACGATGTCTGTGAAGAGAACGGTGACGAGCGAGCGCTCGACGGTCATCGATATTCCCCAAGGGTTGGGAGCGTTCCCGTTCAGGGGCGCCAAAAGTAACGCGGTCGCACCCCGGAGGGACAGAAAACCGCGTAGCGCCCTACCAGGGGGTCTCGGCGATCTCCTCCCGGGCGTTCAGCGCGCGCGCGCAGGTGAAGAGCCAGTCGCTCAGGCGGTTGACGTAGGGGACCAGGGTCGCGGGGAGGTCGTCGGCCTCGAGGCCGACGATGGCGCGCTCCGCCCGCCGGCACGCCGCGCGGCCGAGATGGATCAACGCGGCCGCCTTTCCGCCGCCCGGCAGGATGAAGCTCTTGAGCTCGTCCAGCTCGGCGACCCAGGCGTCGATCTCCGATTCGAGCTCCTGGATCCGATCTTCCGTCAGCGTGAACCGCTCGCCCTTGCGGCGTGCGGGGTTCGGCGTCGCGAGGATCGCGCCGACGACGAAGAGCTCGCCCTGGATCCGCTCGAGCGCGGCCCCGACGGCCGCGTCCCCGCACCACGCGCGCGCGGCGCCGAGCCACGCGTTCAGCTCATCGACGTCGCCGTATGCCGCGACCCGGGGGCTCGCCTTCGACACGCGGCCGCTCCCGAAGAGCGCCGTCTCTCCGGCGTCGCCCGTCTTCGTGTAGATCTTCATTCGGATTCCGTCGGGATCAGCGGGAGATCGGCGACCGTCGCGGTCGTGCCCGAAGCGGCATCCGACGACCCCCCGAGCGCCAGTCGCGTCCCGGCCTCGCAGTAATCGCGATGGACGTACGCCAGCGCGACCGGGCCGAGGGCGCGCTGACCGTGAGCGCCGTGACGATTCCCGGCACGAGCCTCGCGGATTCGAACGCGCTCGGCAGCGCCCTCGAACGGCTCATGCTGAGCGTTCCAGAAGTCACATCGACCGCCCGACGCACAGGCCGGGCAGAACTGGACGAGCACGTGCAGGGCGTGGAGTCCGCGGAAATCGACGTGCGCCTCACGATGACCGATCGTCCGCGCGAGGTCGTGCTGGAGGAGCTGCGGCA
>DATFFS010000284.1:0-10014 GCA_035249945.1 Gemmatimonadota bacterium | reverse complement strand
AGCACGAGCGTCTCCTGCGTCGGCACCACTCCGAGAACGTCCCGCGTGGCGCCGAGGTACGCTTCGATCTGGGACGCCGCCTCCGGCGGCACGCCGACCGCCTCGACCAGCCAGCGCGTCGCCACGCCGCGGCCCTCCTCGAGCCGCGCGGCGACCTGGGAGCGGATCCGGCTGACGAGCTCCGACAGCTCAGGCGTTCGCGCCGGCGCCTCTCCCAGCCAGAACGGGATCGAAGGCGGCTTGCCGCGGGCGTCGGCGACCCGCACCCGGCCGGTCTCCACCTTGAGGATCTCCCACGAGGCGTTGCCGAGCTGGAAGATGTCGCCGGTCATCGACTCGATCGCGAAGTCCTCGTTGATCGATCCGATGACGGCCCCTTCGGGATCGAGGACGACCTGGTAGTCGGACACGTCCGGGATGGCCCCACCCGAGGTGACCGCCGCGATCCTCGCCCCGCGCCTGCCGCGGACGACGCCGTTGACCGCGTCGAAGTGGATGTACGCGGCGCGCCTGCCTCGCCGCGTGGCGTAGCCGTCTGCGAGCATGTGGACGACGGCCTGGAAGTCCTCGCGCGAGAGGTCGCGGTACGGCCACGCCCCGCGAACGAGCGTGTAGAGATCGTCGAGCGGCCAGTCGCGGCACGCCGCGGCGGCTACGATCTGCTGGGCGAGGATGTCGAGCGGTCGCTCGGGGATGATCAGCCGGTCGAGCTTTCCCTCGCGCGCGGCCAGCAGCAGCGCTGCGCACTCGACCAGCTCGTCGCGCGACATCGCGAACAGGCGCCCGCGCGCGATCGCGCCCTTCAAGCGGCCCGATCGTCCCACCCGCTGGAGAAGCGAGGCGATGGTGTGGGGCGAGCCGATCTGCACGACGAGGTCGACGGTCCCGATGTCGATCCCGAGCTCGAGCGACGCGGTCGCGACCAGCGCCTTCAAGCGCCCCTCCTTGAGCCGGTTCTCGGCGTCGAGCCGCCGCTCCTTGGATAGGCTGCCGTGGTGCGAGGTGACGAGCTCCTCGCCGATCCGCTGCGACAGATGCAGGGTCAGGCGTTCGGCCACGCGGCGCGTGTTGACGAAGACGAGCGTCGTCCGGTTCTCCGCGATCAGATCCGCGAGCCGGTCGTAGACCTCTTCCCAGACCTCGCCGGAAGCGATCGCCTCGACCGGTGACAGCGGCACCTCCAGCCGGAGATCCATGTCGCGGACGTGGCCTTCGTCGACGATCTCGCAATCGAGCGGCGCGGCCTCGCTGCCGGTCGTATCGCCCACACGCGCGGCACCGCCGCGTGCGCCGACCAGGAAGCGCGCCACGTCCTCGATCGGCCGCACGGTTGCCGACAGGCCGATCCGAATCGGTGGCCTGCCGACGGGCCGCGAGCGCACGTCGTCGAGCGTGAGGAGCGTCCGCTTGCCGTCTACCCGGTGTACGTCGCCCTCCACACCGTGGACGACCAGGTGCTCGAGGCGCTCCAGGCTCAGAGACAGGTGCGAGCCCCGCTTGTCGTCGGCCACGCCGTGGATCTCGTCCACGATCACGGTGCGAACGGTCTGGAGCATCGCGCGGCCGTGTCGAGTCGTCAGCAGGATGTAGAGCGATTCCGGGGTCGTGACGTAGATGTGGGGCGGCTGACGCAGGTGCGCGGCCCGCTCGGATGCGGGCGTGTCGCCGCTCCGCACCGCGGTGCGGATCTCGACGTCGGGGAGCCCCGACGAGCGCAGCTCGGCGCGGATTCCCGAGAGCGGCTCGTCGAGGTTCTTGTGGATGTCGTTGCCGAGAGCCTTGAGGGGCGAGACGTAGAGGATGCGGGTCTCATCGGGCAGCGCGCCGCGGCCTCCCGCCTCATCGGACAGACCCAGGCGAACCAGCTCGTCGATCCCCCAGAGGAACGCAGCCAGCGTCTTTCCCGAACCGGTAGGGGCGGCGATCAGGGTGTGCCGGCCCGACCGGATCGCGGGCCAGCCGCGCTCCTGCGGCGCGGAAGGGCCTTCGGGGAAGCGGCGCTCGAACCAGGTGCGGACGGCGGGATGGAAGTCGCGGAGTTTCATAGGGGGGTTCTGAAGATAGCGCGCGGGGACATCCGAAGCCCGGGGCGCGACAGATCCTCGCGGATTTGTGCCGGGCTGTCGATGTGTGCTAGTATTCTAGCAAACGCTAGAATTCTAGCATATCCGGCGGCACCCACTCAGGAGGTCCCATGAAGCCGTTCCACGCTCTTTTTTCCGCCATCCTGATCCTGATCTGCCCCCGGCCGATGGCGGGGCAGGAGGAGCTGGAGACCCGCCTCGACGCCTTCGTGCAGCGCTACGTGGAAATGGGGGTCTTCAGTGGGGCGGTCCTGGTGGCGGTGGACGAGGAGGTGGTCCTGGAGAAGGGATACGGGATGGCGAGCTGGCAGCTGCAGGTTCCCGCCACGCCGCGGCATCGCTTCCGCGTCGCCTCCGTCTCGAAGGCGTTCACGGACCTGGCGGTCCTGCGGCTGGTGGCCGCCGGCCGCCTCGACCTGAATGCGCGGCTCGCGGAGTACCTGCCGGGCTTCCCACGGGCCGACGAGATCACGATCCGAATGCTCGCCACGAACACCTCCGGCATACCTCACATCAACGACCTCCCCTGGTACGACCAGTTCGAGTTCCGGGAATGGCCGCTCGAGGAAATCGTCGAGCGGCTGGCGGAGGAGCCGCTCGATTTCGACCCCGGGACGGACTCCGAGTACAGCAACGGCGGCTTCGCAGTGCTCGCGCGAGCCCTGGAGCTCGCCACCCGGCAGTCGTTCGGGACGGTCCTGCAACAGGCGGTGTTCGGGCCCGCCGGGATGCGGGACACCGGTCACGAGGGACACGACGAGCTGATCCCGATGCTCGCCTACGGCTATACCTACGGGATGCGCGGGCCGCAGCCGGTGCCGTACGTCGAAATGTCACTCAAGGTCGGGGGCGGGTCCGCGTACTCAACGGTGGGAGATCTGTACCGGTTTGCCCGTGCGGTGGAGGACGGGACCCTGATCGAGTCGAGACTCGCCGATTCCCTCTTCGGCACGATCGAGTCTCCAACCGGCCGGCCCCGCGTGTACCATGGCGGCCGTGCGCCCGGATACACGGCCGCGTTGGTGCGGTATCCCGGCGAAGGAGTGATCGTCGCCGTGCTGAGCAACAACTATTCCCGACTCAACGAAGAGATCTCGGACGGCCTGGCGGGGATCGTGTTCGGAGGCACCTATGACAATCGCTTGGGCGAGATCCTTACTCGCGAGCGGTTCACCCCGGTCGAGGTCGCCCCGGAACACCTCGCGGCCTATGCTGGACCATGGCGGCACGCCTGGGGGTTCCCGCTGGAGCTCGAAGTCGAGGGAAGCGACCTGGTGTACCGGGATCCCGAGCGGGGCCTGCGCCACCGTCTGATCCCGGTGTCGGACACCCGCTTCATCAGCCCATGGCAATGGGCGCGTTTCGATTTCGAGCGCGGCGCCGATGCTGCGGTCTCGACTGCGACGATGACGTGGCTCGACTTCCCCGCCGAGCCATGGACACTCGAGCGCATGGACGGTGACGCCGAGCCATGATCCCGCTCGCGGCGGCGCCGTCGACCCCATCCGGGGTGTCGCCGCTCAGTTCCCCGCGGGCTGCTCCAGCGCCGCGCGCTGGGCCTCGAACTCCTCTTCGGAGAGCTCCACGTGGCTCACGGCCTGCGCGATCGAGACGTCGCCGGTCGGAATGTCGGATCCCGGCGGCCAGAGGTGGAAGATGAGCCCGTCGGTGGTGGACACGAGCTCGGCGATCTTCGCCGCCTCCTCCTCGGGCATGTCGTGGACCTGGACACGGCCGCTCGCGATCTCCATCGCGTGATCGTGCCAGGCGCGGTTCCACTCGTCGCGATCGATCGTGTTCCTGGTCACCGACTTCGCCACGATGTACTCGACCTCGGTCATCGGCGCGTTCGGGTCCATCGTCTCGAAGAGGATGCACTGGATGATCACGGGGTCCGGCTGGATCGGCTTGCAGAAGTGATGGATCGGCCCCATCTCCTCGCCGTCCACGACGTGCGGCGCGGTGACGTGGACGTCGAAGCCGAGGGATGGCCGCGGGGCGGCGGCCTCTTCCTGGGCGCGAGCGGGGCCAGCCGCGGCGACCGCGAGCGCGAGCGCGAGGATGCATGTGCGCGTCATGAGGCGTATCTCCTTTTCTCGACCTTTGCCTGGATCGACCCGGGGCCGCGGGCGCGGCCCTCACCCAGCGTGATACTCCGTCCCGCGGGGCGTGTCAACACGAAGGCCCCGCCGACGACGCGAATCGGGCCCGGTCAATCGGCCCGGCGCAGGCCTCGGCCGGGCAGCTCCCCGGTGGGTTCCCCGTCGCGGAGGACGGGAACACCGTTGACGATCACGTGCTCGATCCCGACGGCCAGACGCTTGGGCGCCTCGAACGTCGCCCGGTCGCAGACCGAATCCCCGTCGAACACGACCACGTCGGCGTAGCGCCCCACCTCGAGAACGCCGCGGTCGGCGAGGCCGGCGCGTTCGGCGGGCAGGGAGGTCATCTTCCGCACCGCCTCCTCCAGCGGAAACAGGTTCATCTCCCGCGAATAGCGGCAGAGGACGCGGGGGAAGGTCCCGAAGGCGCGTGGATGGGGCTGGTCCGTAGAGAGCGGGCCGTCGAGCGCGCGGATGCCGGCATCGCCGCCGATCATGACCCACGGCTGACGCATGGCGAGCGCGAGATCGTCCTCGCTCATCGAGAAGTAGATCGCGGCCGTGCGCAGGGAATCGGCGACGAGCAGGTCGATCGCGGCTGCGGCCGCGGACTGGCCGCGCTCGGCGGCGATCGCGTCCAGGCGCATGCCCTCGTAGCGCTCCAGCGAGTCGGTGACGACGTCGGCGATCTGGATGCCCGAAGGCCCGCCCGCGCTAGTCCCCAGCGTCCAGTCCCCCGATTGAGAACGCCCCGAGAGCTCGGCCTCCAGCGAATCCCGGAGCGCGGGATCGGCGAGCCGCGCCAGCGTGGTCTCCGTCCCGCCCTCTGTCACCCAATCCGGAAGCACCTGATCGAGCCCGGTCGAGGAGGCGACGTACGGGTAGACGCTGGCCATGACGTCGAGCCCGCGCGCCCGCGCGGTTTCGATCCGCTCGATCGCCTGCGCCATCTTGCCCCAGTTCGACTTCCCGCTCGCCTTGAGGTGGTGGATGAGGACCGGAGCGCCGGAACGCTCGCCGATCGCGATCGCCTCGTCGATCGCTTCGAGGAGCCGCGCCCCCTCGTTCCGCATGTGGGTCGCATAGAACCCGCCGCGCTCGGCGGCGACGCGCGCCAGCTCGATAATCTCCTGCGTGGCCGCGTACCGCCCCGGCGCGTAGATCAGCCCGGACGACAGGCCGAACGCGCCGGCATCCATGGCGCGGCCGAGCACGTCCTTCATCGCGTCCATCTCGGCCGGGGTGGCGGGCCGGTCTTCCCACCCCACTCCCCACACCCGCAGGGTCGAGAGGCCGACCCACGTCCCGAGATTGATGGCGCTGCCCTGCCGTTCGAGGCGCGCGAAATACCCGCCCAGGTCCTCCCAGTCGATCTCCACCCCCCAAGGCGAGATCTCGGCGGCCCGCTCCGCCTTCGTGGCGTCGCTCACGGGCACGACGCTCGAGACCTCGCCGGTGATCTCGGTGGTCACGCCCTGAAAGATCTTGGAGATCGCGCGCCCGTCGGCCAGGAGTCGGAACTCCGAATGGCCGAGCATGTCGATGAACCCCGGCGCCACGACCCTGCCGGTCGCCTCGATCGTGTCGCGCGCGGCGCCGAGGTCCTCACCGATCGCCGCGATGCGGCCGTCCGCGATGGCGAGATCGGCGCGGACACCCGGCGCACCCGTGCCGTCCGCGATCGTACCGCCACGCACGAGAAGGTCGTGGGCGGGAGACCCCGACTGCGCCGCGGCCGCACCGGGGATGGAGGGGATGGAGAGGGCGGTGATCAGCAGGAAGACCCGCATGGGCGGGGGAACGCTATCCGGCCGGGCCGCGTCCGGCCAGGCCGGGGAGATGTCAGCCATCTACTACCTGCCGGGGCCGTTCCGTGGGATGATCGGGTGCGGGTCGCGATCCACCAGGGAGGAGATACATCCATGCACACCAGGCTAATGGTATCCATGCTCGTCGTGGCCGTGGCCGGCACGCTCGCCGCGTGCACGACCGAAGAGACGGATGTCGAGACGACGCCCGCCGTGGAGAGGGCGGAGGCCGAGGCCGACGCGCAGGGCGAGGCGAACATCGCCCTTCAAGACACGTTCCCGGCATTCCGCGCCACCGCCAATCCGACCGGCAACACGGGGCCCAATGCGGAAGCGATCGTTCGCGGAGGGGCCAGCGCCACGACCATTCACGTCGACCTGGACAGTGGCGAGACCGGCGCGACGTACCCGTGGCACATCCACAGCGGAAACTGCGGGGACGCCCAGCCGCCGATCGTCGGCGCAGCCGAGGCCTACCCGCCGATCCAGGTCGGAAGCGGCGGAGAAGGGGATGCGGAAGCCACCGTCGACACCACGCTCGACCCCGAGGGCGACTACATCCTCAACGTCCACCTGTCGCCGGCGCGGCTCGATTCGATCGTGTCGTGCGGGGAGCTCGTGCAGTCTTCGTCGCCGGAGTACTGAGCGGCGCGTAGTAGCGGAAAATCTCAGTCCCGGGGGCGGAAGCCGAGGCTCGCCAGCCGCTGGCGGACCTCGGCGATCCGGGGTGTGAGCTCAGGATCGGCGTCGCGCCAGTAGGCGAGCGCCGTCTCGTACTGCTCCTTCGCCTCCTCGGTGCGGCCGAGGCCCTGGTAGATCTTTCCCAGCTCCACGCTGGCGTAGGGATCGATGCGGAACGACCGGTAGTAGGGGATCGCCTCCTCCGGTCGGTCAAGCTCCACCAGGAGCTCGCCGATCGTCCAGCGGACGGACGCGTTGACGGCATCGACGGGTCCCCATCCCGTGCCCGCGCGCTGGCCCTCGATCAGCAGCTCGACCGCGCGGTCCAGCTCGCCCCGCTGGAGCGCGAGGAATCCGTCGAGCGTCCGCACTTCCCCGTCGACGGTCCCGGCGGAGAGCGTGTCACCCGCTCCGAGAAGGCTGTCGCGGTACGCGAGTGCTTCGCCGCGGCTGGCTCGTACCACCTCCAGGCGACCGTCCTCGGCCGCCAGCAGGGTCGCGAAGACGATCGTCGGGTACTCCTCATCGGCCGTTGCCGCGGCCCGCAGGCGCTCGGCGTCTACCGGGAGCCCCCGCTCCCGCATGTAGTAGAGAACGGCCGCTTCGAAGCCCGGTCCGGGAGCCCCGTGGCCCGACTGCAGCATTGCATTCACTTCCGCGAGGTGGCCGCCGGCAATGCCCGCGCTCGCGAGCGGGATGGCGTTGTCGGCGTTTTCGAGCGTGGCGCGCGCGCAGGCATGGAACAGCTCGATGAAGCGCGCCGCCCCGACGAGGCTGCATAGCGGGATCTCGCGGCCCGGGAGGGTGTCGAGCGCTGCGAGGACGGCCGCGCGCTCCGTCTCCGTCCCCCACGCCAGAGACGCCGCGCGGCGGTACCGGCGCGATTCACGGGTGTCCCCGACCAGGCCCTCGAATCTTCCCAGGAGGTCGAGCGCGCGGGCGCTGTCGGCGCGGTAGAACGCTTCCTCGATCGCATGCTGATAGAAGGGTGCGAACTTCGGGTCGAGCTCGATCGCGCGGTCGAGGGTCCGCGCGGTGGTCTCCTCATCGACCAGGAGCTGGTGACTGAAGTGGGCGTAGTGCTCGCCCAGGAGATAGATGAGCTCGGGGTCGTCAGGGTAGGTCCGGGTGGCCGCTTTGAGCGGCTCCAGCATCGTCATCGAACCCACGACGAAGGCCCGGTAGGTGAGAACGAGGACGGACTCCCGCTCCGGGAGCCGCTGCGAGTAGCGGGCGGCCTGGTGCGCGGCCTCCCAAGGGCCGCCCGGGGGGCGGTCCTCGGGCGGCAGCCAGCTGATCGACTCGGCCATCCGGCGCCAGGCGAGCGCGAAGGTGGAGTCCGCCTCGACCGCTTCGCGATAGGCGCCGAGCGCTCCGGTCCAGTCGGCCCGCCTATAGAGGACCTCGCCCTCGAGGTACGACTTTAGGGCCGGAAGCGAGGCCGTCGTCACCCGGGCCAGCTCGATCCGCGGCAGGTCCCGAGCGTCGCCGCCGAGGATCGTCCGAAGCGTCTCGATCGAGAGGCGGTCGACGAGCATATAGACGGAATCCGGCGAGCCTTGGACCTGCGCCTGGCCGAGGCTCTGTCCGCCAGCCAGCTCGTAGATGTCGGCGGAGAGCCGCAGGTCGCGCCCCAGCGCTACGGCCGAGCCGATGACCGCGTAGCGGGCGCCCGTGCTGCGCGCGACCTCGAGCGAGGTGGCGAGGTCCGGCTCCTCTCCCTCCCGCACGGCCTCGCGCCAGCGCGCGAGCAGCGTGCGGCTGTCGATCGCCCGCAGGCCCGCGGCCCCGTCCAGGTTCGAGCTCACCAGGTCGACCGCGCCCTCGCGCCACACGTCCAGACCGGCGCCCTGCACGGAGAAGGGCAGGACCGCGATTCCGGGCGCCGCGTCGGCCAGCGCGTCATCGGGCGCGAAGCTCCGGCCGCGGTCCTGGATCACGACCCACAGACCCGCGACGCCGAACAGCATCGCGAACGCGAACACGCCGCCGCCGATCGCGCGTCCCCACGTGAGATGCGGCATCTCCCCCTTCGTGACCGAGCGCGCGGCGCCCCGCAGATCGAGTCCGCGCTGGGGCGCGCGGCCGCCGCCTTGTCCCCACGCGGTCGCGATGACCACGCCGAGGCCGGCGACGAGAAGGAGGACCGCCACGGCCGGGACCCAGTCGGGGAGGCCGAGCGCGGTATGCGCGAGACTTGCCAGAACGAACACGATCGCGCCGATGATCACATAGATCCCGACCACCCTTCCGAGTCCGGCCCGGCGAAAGCGATGGAGGAATCCCGCATCGTCCGCCGGCCGGGATAGAGCGGCCGCGGCGTGCTCCGGGATCTCCGTCAGCGCAAAGACGCGCCATTCGCCTGCCACGCCTTTGAGCGTGTGGCGGCCGCGATCTTCGAAGCCGAAATCCGAGCCGGTTTCCGCGTCGCGCACCGTGCCCGAGACCAGGATCTCGTCCGCGCCTGCCAGGGCGGCGACCCGCGCCCCGATGTGGACCGCGATCCCGCCTACGTCGCCGTCCTCGCGCTCGACCTCGCCCATGTGGACCCCGCAGCGCACCGACAGATCGAGCGGGCGCACCCCGTCGCGGATCGCGGCGGCACACAGGAGCGCGTTCGACGGACTGTCGAATACCGCCAGAAACCCGTCGCCCGCGGTGGCGATCTCGTGGCCGAGGTGGCGCCGGATCTCGTCGCGCACGACCGCGTGATGGGCGCGCAGAAGCTCGCGCCAGCGCCGGTCGCCCAGTGCCGTCGCGCGCTCGGTCGAGCCCACGATGTCGGTGAACAGCACCGTGGCGATCATGCGGCGGGGTTCCAATACGCCTCTCGTTCCAGAGAATGGAAGTCCGGGAGTTCTCGGGAATATCGCAAACCGACGGAGTACATGGTAGGCGACGCGGCCGAAGACCTCCGCGGCCGCTCAGCTCAGCGCGACGTCGAGCACCATCATAACGGCGAAGCCCACCATCGTCGCGATGGTCGCGAGATCCGCATTCCCGCCCGCCTGGCTCTCGGGGATGAGCTCCTCGACCACGACGTAGATCATGGCCCCCGCCGCGAAGGCTAGCGCATAGGGGAGGATCGCGCCGATCAGGAGCACGGCGGCGGCGCCGGTCACCGCGGCGATCGGCTCCACTGCGGCCGACAGCTGTCCGTACCAGAACGCCTTCAGCGGTCGCACGCCTTCGCGCCGCTGCGCGGCGGCGGCGAACGCGACACCGACCGCGAGGCCTTCGGGGATGTTGTGGAGCGTGATCGCCAGGACGAGCAGCGTGGCCCGGCGCCAGGCGGTGTGGACGCCCTCGGCCTGTTCCATGCGAAGGCGCGGGTGGAGA
>DATFFS010000283.1:0-2221 GCA_035249945.1 Gemmatimonadota bacterium | reverse complement strand
AGCTCGAGAAGCGTCCGATCGATCTGCTTCTCTTCCGCGAGCGCGATCTCGAACGGCGTATCGCGCACGACGTTTCCGCGCACGCCGAACAGAAGGCCGCGTCTTCCGTCGAGCGCAGCGCGCGCGGCGTGGGTCGACAATCGGCTGGCGAGAACGCGGTCGCGAACGGTGGGATTGCCACCGCGCTGAATGTGCCCGAGGATCGTGACGCGTGCGTCGGCCGATCCGAGAAGTCCCAGCCTGGCCAGCGGCGCCTCGATCTCGAGGAGCAGTCCGCGCGCGCCACCGGGATGGGCGCCCTCGGCGACCACGACGATGCACGACACCTTGCCACGCTCGTTGTTGGAGCGGATCACGTCCACCAGCCATTCGGTGTCGAGATTCACTTCGGGAAGCAGAACCGCCTCGGCTCCGCCGCCGACCGCTACCTCGAGCGCGATGAACCCCGCGCGCCGGCCCATCACCTCGATGAAGAACAGCCGGTCCAGCGAATGCGCGGTGTCGCGAATGCGGTCGATCGCCTCCAGCGCCGTGTTGCACGCCGTGTCGAAGCCGATCGAAGTGTCCGTGCCCCCCAGGTCGTTGTCGATGGTGGATGCCACGCCGAGCACCGCGCCTTCCCATTCCTGCTGAATCATGAGCGCCCCGCGCTGGGTGCCATTGCCGCCGATGGCGATGAGCGCGTCCAGCCGCGCGCGCTCGAGCGTTTCGATGGCCTTGCGCCGCATGGCGGGATCCAGGAAGCGCGGCTCGCGGCTCGTATCGAGGATCGACCCGCCGCGCTGGAGGATGTTGGCCACGTCGCGCGGTCCGAGCGGTTCGACGACTCCGTCGATGAGACCGCAGAACCCGCGGCGGATGCCGACCACCTCGCCGTCGCCCGCGGACACCGCCCGCACCACCCCTCGGATCGCCGCGTTCATGCCAGGCGCGTCTCCGCCGCTCGTGAGGACCCCGATCCGTCGCGTCATGGACGGGAACCTACGAACGCGCCCCGCTGGTGTCATGGGACGGGGACGGGCACGTCCGCGGGCGAGGACGATCCGCGCCGGGCGGCCAGGCTACGGCGGCCCGGGAAGGGGCTTAGCGCCCGGAACTTTTCGGCACGGCGGATGCTACAACAGCAGACGGCTCCATGTATCCATATTTCGTCCGAGGAGGCACAGACCATGCGCGCGTACAGCCGTTCCATGATCGCCGCCGGAATGGCGGCACTGATCGCGGGGGCGACCTTCGCATGTCAGGGGGAAACGGCCGAGGAGGACACCCCCATCGTCGTCGAGGAGGGTGGTCCGATCGCGCTGGGCGAGTCGCTGCCCTCGGGACCTACGGAAGAGGAGATCCAGCTCGCGGAGGAGCCCCGGGTCGTGACCCGCACGGTCGTCGTTCGTGAGCGGCCGGAGCCTTCGCGCAGTCCGGAGCCCGAGAACCGCGCGCCGGTCGCCCCGGCGCGGCCTTCGACGATTCCGGCCGGCACGTCCGTTCCGGTCACGCTCCTGGCGCAGGTCGACAGCGAGCACAACGAGGTCGGCCAGTCCTGGACCGGCCGCGTGACGCGCGACGTCGTGGTCGGCGGTCAGGTCGTCATTCCGGCCGGCGCCGCCGTCAGCGGCGTGGTGGTCGGTATGGACGAGGGCGATCAGAGCGAGGGCAACGGATCGATCACGCTCGAGGCGCGGTCGATCGAGACGACCTCCGGCACCCGCTCGATCGCCAGCGCGCCCGTCTCCGGCGGCCATTCCTACACCGACGAGAGCTTCCCCGCGAAGGAGACCGCCATCGGCGCCGGGGCCGGCGCCGCGATCGGCGCCATCGTGGGCGGCAAGAAGGGCGCGGCGATCGGTGCCGCGGCCGGTGGCATGGGTGGCGCCGCGATGGGATCCGCCCGCGCGGACTACGAGGTCGCGATGCCCGCGGGGACCGACATCACGGTCCGCATCACGAACTCGGTTGCCCTGTGAGGACGGCGATCCTGTAGGCAGGAACCAGCGAACGCGCGGCGCGAGCCGCGTCCGGGGTCCATTCGGTTGCGCGAATGGGCCCCGGTTTTTTGTGGCCGCGGTCCCGCGGAGCCTGCGCCGCCTGAACGTGCCGCCGGCCGGGAGCGTCTAGCCGCCGGAAGCCCTGCAGACGATACTGATCCGTTCAATCCGATCCGGAACCGGGAGGCGAAACATGAACGCACGATGGGGGGGCCTGGCGGCGCTGCTGATCGCGACCG
>DATFFS010000282.1:0-19959 GCA_035249945.1 Gemmatimonadota bacterium | reverse complement strand
CCCCTGGGCGCAGATGATCCTCGGCGTGGTGACCGGCGTTCTCGTCGGGAGCGGGGTGGCGGCCGCGTGGGACCGGCTGCGGGCCGGACGCGCGTCCGAGCCAGCCGCCGAGGAGATCGCCCCGGCCGTGCCATTCGCTGCGGCGGTGCCAGTCGGCGTGGCGGCCGCCAGCGAGGCGGCAGCGGCGGCGACGAGCCCGGACCCGGCGATGGCCGCCGCCGACCCAGCGTCAAACGCGACCGGAGTGACCGAGGGCCGCCGCCAGGAAGTCGTGGCCCCGGTTCCGAACCTGGCCGTCATTCCCGAGGTGCGGCCTTCCCTGATCGAGCCCGCGCTCAACGGTGACTTCCGTCCGGGCCCGCTCCAGCTCGCGGGCATCGAGGCATACCGCATGCTGCGGACGAACCTCGTTTCGGAGTGGTGGGGGCTCAAGACCCTGGTGGTGACGAGTGCGCATCCCGGCGAAGGAAAGACGACCACCTCGACGAACCTGGCCGCCACCTACGCCCGCCAGGGCATCAAGGTGGTGCTGGTCGAATGCGATCTCCGCAGGCCCTCTCTGGGCCGCTACTTCGGGATCACCCGGGAAGTGGATCTGATGGACGTGCTCTTCGAGGGCCAGGACTGGCGCAAGGCGATCCAGATGACCAGGATGCCCGGGCTCTACGTGATCCTCGGGGAGAAGTCGTTCCCCCGCGCGGGGGAGTCGCTGGGGGGGCCCGAGATGAAGCGGCTGCTGGCCGAGCTATCGGGGGAATACGACATCGTGATCCTGGACACCTCGCCGCTGCTGGTATCGACGGACGCGATCGTCCTCGGGCCGCTGGCGGACGCCGTGCTGCTGGTCGTCCGCGGTACGCGCACCGACCGGCGAACGATGGTCGACGTCGTCCGCCGCCTGCGCCAGTCGGGCGCGAACGTGATCGGAACCATCCTCAACGATCCCGAAGGCGTGGGCGCTCCGTCCTAGTCCGCAGGACGTTCAAAATGGCTTAGCTGCTAGGCGCGCGACGAGTGGATTCCGAGGCGTACGATCTGTACGCCGCAGGAAGACACGAGGAGCGCAACAACGCAGATAAGTCATTTTCAACGTCCTGCTAGTGGGACTCCAGCCAGTCCAGGTCGGAGGGCCGCACGAACTCGATCGGGAAGCTCGGACCGCCGATGACGATCGAGCTCAGCAGCAGGCGCGTCGGCACGTCGTCCCCGGTCGAGCCGGCGGGAAAGTAGAGCGCGGTCCACTCGACCGGGCCCGGGATCGAGGTGCCCGGGAGCGGGTCGGTGGTGAACTCGAGCCGCTGCCCGTCCCACGTGCCGTCGTTGAACGCAATCCGAACATCCTGCCCGGCGCGGAAAAAGCGGAACTCGCCGAGGAACTCCCCGCCCGCCGGAAGCAGCTCCGCGTCGTACCGGCTGACGCCTTGGTTGGTGCGGAAGAGCGTGGACCAGTCACCCTCGATGAGGCGCGGGTTGCCCTCGAATCCCTCGCGCGACGGATCGGTGACCGCGTCGCCGCATCCGAAGGCCAAGAGAACGAGAATGGGGAATAGAGCGGCACGGTGCATGACGGATACCTCCTCAGCGTATGTGGTCCAGGAAGAAATCGACAGCCAGCGCGGAGGCCGATATGTCGCGGCTCGTTCTCCCCACGCCGCCGCCGCTCGGAACCGTGGATCCCGGCCACGTGTGGCCGCCGCCCTCGATCGCGTAATAGACCACCGCGCTGCCCCCGTCGCAGTCGTCGTGCACCTGGCGGACCACGATGGTCTCGTCGTCTTCGGCGTCCGGGAGCGGAGTGATCTCCGGAACGCCCGCGCACCCGTCGCGGTCGGCCCAGCTCGCCACCGACTCTTCGATCGAGAGCAGCCGCACATGCACGACGTCGTTGCCGGCCAACCCGCCTTCCGGCGGGAAGAAGGTGTCTTCCGACCCATGGAAGAACAGGATCGGGATGGAGTCCCCGCCGCACGCGGGAACGTACTCGGGAGCGATCAGAGTTGCCGCCACGCTTGCCGCCGCGGTGACGATCCCCTGCGCGGCACAGGCGAGATGGTGCACGAAGAGCGCGCCGTTGGAGATGCCGATGACGTAGACGCGACGGCGGTCGATCCCGGCGTCCGCCGCCAGCCCGTCGACCAGATCCGCCACGAATCCCAGGTCGTCGATCTCTTCGACGACCGCGTCCGACCCGCACTGCAGACACTCCGTGTTCCAATCGCCGAGAGCGGCGGCGGGGTAGGCGACGACGACGCCGGCCTGGTCGGCGACGGCGTCCAGGCCGCTCACCCCCTGCAACTGGGCCGGGTTGCTGAGCGCTCCATGGAAGGCCAGGACGAGCGGCAGACCGGCATCGGCCGACCAGCCCGGCGGAACGTGGAGAACGTAGGTGCGCTCGATGCCGCCGGACAGAAGCGTGCGCGTGAAGTCGCCCGGGCCGGGGATGGGATCCGGAATCGGGTTCGTTGGCCCTTCCGAGCCGGATCCGCACCCCAGCAGCAGCACCGCCGCCAGCGCGCACGGCATCGCGGCCATGTCGCGTCTACCGGGCACCGCGGCGGAGAAGTGGGGGCTCGTCATCTTCGTGGAAACCACCGCCGCAGCCCGCGGGGTTTAGCCCCTGCGCGGCTTGTGCGCCTGGCGAGGCGCGACGTAGACTCGGCGAAGATGGCACATCGGCAGGCGCACTCCCATCCCCATCGCCGCTCCCACCCCGGTCCCGGAGTCGATCGCACCCACGACCGGCGCCGACTCGGGATCGTCCTCGGGCTGACGTGCGCGTACATGGTCGCCGAGGTCGTCGGAGGGCTGTGGACCGGGAGCCTGGCGCTGCTCGCCGATGCCGGCCACATGCTGACCGACGCGGCATCCCTTATGCTCGCCCTCGGCGCGCTCTGGATGGCGGGCCGCCCGGCCACCACTCGACATACCTGGGCGCTCGCGCGAGTGGAGATCCTGGCCGCGCTCGTCAACGGGCTCTTTCTGTGGCTCGTCGTGGTGTGGCTGGTGTGGGAGGCGATCGAGCGGTTCGGCGACCCGGGCGAGATCCTCGCCGGCCCCATGATGGCCATCGCCGCCGGCGGCCTGCTCGTCAACGGAATCGCGCTCGCGGTGCTGCGTCACGACCACCACGGCGAGCGCAGCCTGAACGTCCACGGCGCACGCCTTCACGTAGCCGGCGACCTGCTGGGATCGCTGGGCGCGCTGGCCGCGGGAGCGGTCATCTGGCTCACCGGCTGGGTCGCGGCCGACCTCGTCGCCACGCTCGCCATCGGCGCGCTCATCCTCGTCTCGTCCTGGCGGCTCGTCCACGAGGCGGTGCATGTGCTGATGGAGGGCGCCCCGACTCACCTCGACGTGGAGGATCTCATCCGAAGCCTCAACGCGACCGAGGGCGTGGCCGGCATCCACGACCTGCACGTGTGGACGATTACCTCCGGATATCCGGCCCTCGCCGTACACGTCACCTGCGCCGACGGTCAGTCGCGCGAGATGCTCCTGGCGCGGGTCAACCGGGTCCTGCGCGAGCGCTACGGCATCGAGCATACGACGATTCAGATCGAGCGGGCGATCCCGCCGGAGCTCGACGAGCCGATGACGCGGCCGGTCCAGCGCATCGAATGACCCTGCCCGAGCGGCATCGGCGCGCGCGTCGGGCGACGCTGACGGGAATCGCAGGCAACTCGGTCCTGTTCGCGGTCAAGGCTACGATCGGGATCGTGAGCGGGTCGATAGCGCTGCTGTCCGACGCGTTCAACTCGCTCGTCGACGTGGTCGCATCGGTGGCGATCTGGTACTCGGTCCATGTCGCCGACCGGGAGGCGGACGCCGACCATCCCTTCGGGCATCAGCGCGCCGAAACGATCGCCGCGCTGGCGGTGGCGATTTTCACCGCGATCCTGGGATTCGAGATCGGTCGCTCGGCGGTGGAGCGCCTCATCGCCGGACCTCGACCGATCGCGTTCGCCGGCTGGGCGCTGGCGGCGCTGGTGTTCTCGATGGCGGGAAACCTCGCGCTCGCGCGCTATCTGCGCCGCCGCGGCGAGGAGCTCGAGAGCCCGGCCATCCTGGCCAACGCCGTCGAGTGCGAGAACGACATCTGGACCTCGCTGGCTGCGCTGATCGGGCTCGCGGCGGCCGTGGCGGGGATGGAGATCCTGGACCCGGTGGCCGGCATCCTGGTCGGCATCTGGATCGTATGGGGCGGGTATCGGTTCGGCCGCAAGAACATCGACTACCTGATGGGCAAGAGCCCCGGCCAGGAACTGGTCGACCGGATCCGCGCGCTGCCCCTGGGGATCCCGGGAGTGCGAGGGGTCCACGACGTGCGCGCCCACTACGTGGGGCACCGCATCCACGTCGAGGTCCACGTCGAGGTCGACCAGGAGCTGCCGACCAGGCGATCGCACGACGTGGGAGGGAGCGTGCGTGCGGCGATCGAGCGCCTCCCCGGCGTGGATCGTGCATTCATCCACCTCGACCCGGTGCTCGGGTCGACGGCGGCGGTGGAGACGCTGGCCCGGATCGAGCGGGCCGCCAGTGACGCGTACAGCGCCTATGCCCGGCAGCACGCCGAGCGCCCTCCGTTCGCGGCCCTCTGGACGGCTCTCGCCGCCGCCGCCCAGGCGCGCGCGGATCGGCTCGACGTCGTGCGGCGTCTCAAAGGGGCCGGCTGGCATTTCGCTGACGACGAGGTGGCCGCCGAACGGATCGACCGGCGCTGGGCGCGGGCGCGGGCAGCCGCCGCGGAGGCCCGGGACGGGGGCCCCTCGGTCGAAGGAGCGCTCGAGCTGGCGCTCGAGCTGGAGGGCGGCGAGGCGCGGGCCGACTTCGCGCGCGCCACGACGCCGCGCGATCCGACCGTGAGGGCTTCCCTCGAGGGGTCGTCGCCGCCGCCCCCGGCGAGTTCGGCGATGCTGGAGCGGGCCCGCGCGGCCCTGGAATCCCTGGGGGCCGGCCCGGGATCCGACCAGCTTCGCCGCCTGGCCCGGGAGCTGGCGGGAGGGGAAGAAGCTCCCGGGGGTTGACGCCGGCCCGGGTCCGGGGAATATTTAGCCGAGACTAATTATGCCCAGAGAACCCGGAATCGAATCCCCCGAGCACGCACCGCAGGTCCCCGAAAGGGCTTCCGGAAGCGTCAGCCGCCGCACGATCCTACGGGGTGGCGCCGCGCTGGGAGCCGCCGCCCTGGGCGGCGCCGCCCTGGGGATCGGCAGTCAGGCCGCGCAGACTCTCAAGCCCCGGGTTGAGGTTCCCCATGTCCACGGCGCCGGCGGAACGGGTCCGGTCCGGGACATCCAGCCGGGAGGCTTCGACCCGACCGCGTTCGCGACGCGCTTCGACGGCGGCATCGTGTCCCGGTTGCCCGACGGTCGCACGTTGAGACAGTACCACTTCGTCGCGGTCGACCGGGAGATCGAGATCGCTCCCGGCGTCTGGTTCCCGGCTTGGACCTACAACGGTTCGGTGCCGGGGCCCACGATCCGCTGCACCGAGGGCGACCGCATTCGCGTGCGGTTCCAGAACGCGGGCAGCCATCCGCACACGATCCATTTCCACGGCTTTCATCCCGCGAACATGGACGGGGTGTTCGAGGTGGTCGACCCGGGCCAGACGTTCGTCTATGAGTTCGACGCCGATCCCTTCGGCCTGCACCTCTATCACTGCCACACGACTCCCCTCAGGCGGCACATCCACAAGGGGCTCTACGGAGCGTTCATCATCGATCCTCCGGGTGGTCGTCCGGCTGCACGCGAGTACGTGATGGTGATGAACGGATTCGACACCGACTTCGACGCAGGGAACGAGTTCTACGCGGTCAACACCGTGGCCTTCCATTACATGCGGCACCCTCTGCCCGCGCTCGTGGGCGAGAAGGTGCGCCTCTACGTCGTCAACGCGCTCGAGTTCGACCTGGTCAACTCGCTTCACATCCATGCGAACTTCTTCGATGTGTATCGCACCGGCACTCGCCTCGAGCCGGACGACTTCACCGACACGATCATGTTCTGTCAGGGTGAGCGGCACGTCCTCGAGCTCGAGTTCCGCCATCCCGGCCGGTTCATGTTCCACGCGCACCAGAGCGAGTTTGCCGAGCTCGGGTGGATGGGGTTCTTCGATGTCACCCAGGGGTAGCAGAGCGGGAATCGCGGCCGGCGTCGTCCTGGTCGTCGTGCTGGTCGGCTTGCTCGCGTTTCTCTTGGCGCGGGGGGTCGGCCTCGAGCGCAGCGCGCCTCCGATCGAGGAGCTCACGGTTCAGCGGGTCGAGCTGCCGGAGCCCAATCTGATCCGCGTGCATGTCGTCAACGGGGGAGTCGATCCGGTCACCATTCACCAGGCGATTGTCGACGACGCGGTATGGTCGTTCACGATCGAGCCGAGTCCGACTATCGGTCGCCTGCGTGGAGCGACGATCGAGATTCCGTATCCCTGGGTCGAGGGAGAGGCCCACGAAATCAAGCTGGTCTCGCGCAACGGCGTGGCATTCTTCGCGGAGATCGAGGTCGCCACCGAGACTCCGCGTGCGAGCGCGCCGTGGCTCCTGAAACTCGGCCTGCTCGGGCTTTACGTGGGCGTCGTTCCGGTGGCGCTCGGGCTGGCGACATATCCCCTGCTTCGCGGGCTGGGGCAGCGCGGAATCGATTTCCTACTCGCGCTGACCGTCGGGCTGCTCGTCTTCCTGGCCATCGACACCCTCGGCGAGGCGCTCGAGCTGGCGGGGGAAGCCGCGGGAGGGTTCCACGCCACCGTGCTCGTATGGATCGTCGCGCTTGCTACGCTCATCGGCCTCCTGGCGTTCACCGCCCGGCGCCGTGGCCGCGGGGAGCTCGGACCTCTGACGGTTTCGTTCTTCATCGCGCTCGGCATCGGTCTCCACAACCTGGGGGAGGGCCTGGCCATCGGCTCGGCGCTGGCCACCGGCGCGATCGGGCTGGGGACGTTCCTCGTCGTCGGCTTCACGCTCCACAACATCACCGAGGGGATCGGCATCGCGGCGCCGCTCCTTCGGGGCGAGCCGCGGCTGCGCCACTTCGCGGGATATGCGCTGCTCGCCGGCGGCCCGGCGATCCTGGGCTGCTGGATCGGCGGGATGGTGTTCTCTCCGTTCTGGGCCGCCGTCTTCCTCGCCGTCGGCGCAGGAGCGATCGCGCAGGTGGTCGTCGAGGTCGGCCGCCTGCTGGTAATCGGGCGAAAGGGAGCGGTGGCTGATCCGTGGCGGGGGGAAGTGCTGGCCGGCGCGGCGGTGGGAGTAATGATAATGTACGCCACCGCCCTCCTCGTCCCTGCATAGTTGAGGGCTGCTGAAGATGGCCGATCTGCTTCGTTGCGCTTCTCGACCCTCTTGAGCAGCCTTCTGCGAGTACCCCACCGGTTTTTCCGTCTCGGCCTGTGCTGTCCCTGACCGCTTGAGCGCGTGACGCGGACGCTGGCGGGGAAGACGATCGTGGTGACCGGCGCGAGCCGGGGGATCGGTCGCGCGATCGCGGTGCGCGTTGCGCGCGACGGAGCGAACGTGGCGATCCTCGCCAAGACGGCCCAGCCGCACGCGAAGCTCCCGGGGACGATCCACACGGTGGCGGCCGAGGTTGAGGAGGCCGGAGGTCGGGCGCTTCCGCTGGCAGTGGACGTCCGCGACGAAGCGGCGATCGATTCCGCCGTGGCACGGGTGGCGGAACGGTTCGGCGGCGTCGATGCGCTGATCAACAACGCCGGCGCGATCCGGCTGACGGGCACCCTCGACACCCCGGTGGCACGCTTCGACCTGATGTGGTCGGTGAACGCGCGCGCGACGTTCGTGTGTTCCCGCGCATGCCTTCCGCATCTGCTCCGCGCCCCGAATCCGCACGTGCTGGCGCTGTGCCCGCCGCTCTCACCGGATCCGCGGTGGCTCGCTCCGCACCCCCCCTACACGCTTTCGAAGTACGGGATGAGCCTGCTGGTGCTGGGAATGTCGGCCGAGTTCGCCGACCAGGGAGTGGCGTTCAACGGCCTGTGGCCGCGTACGGTGGTCGCTACCGCCGCGCTCGCCATGCTCGGCGGACGCGTGCGTCCCGAATCGTGCCGGTCGCCGGCGATCGTCGCCGACGCCGCCCACGCAATCGTGACCCGCGACAGCCGCGCCTGCACCGGAAGGCTCCTGCTCGACGAGGAGGCCCTGCGCGAGGAAGGGGTGACCGACTTCACGGCCTATGCCGTGGACCCCTCGGCCGCCCTGATGCCCGACCTGTTCGTGGATCCGCCGATATCCAGGGGGAGTGATCCTGGAATCAGTGAAGTCTCAAGGTCTTAGGTCTATCAGGAGAGAAATCGATAGAGATGCAGGGTGAATGGAGGCGGCGGGCGGATTCGAACCGCCGGATGGGGGTTTTGCAGACCCCTGCCTTACCACTTGGCTACGCCGCCCCGTCACGATCGACGTGCAGGCCCGTCGACACGAGGGCCGTGGAGGCTTCGGGACCGGATGCAATGGAGCGGGAAACGGGGCTCGAACCCGCGACCTCAACCTTGGCAAGGTTGCGCTCTACCAACTGAGCTATTCCCGCCCGACACGCGACGTTACGAGCGAAAAAATCTATCCCTGGGGCGGGGGTGGGTCAAGCGAAGACGAACCCCGGAGCAGGGGCGGGGGTAGTACTGCCCGACCGATACGGAATCGGACTACCCGGTTCCCATACATATCACTGTCGCGGGATGCGGGGAGGGGTGGATGTTCGACACACAATGCCTACATGGGAATCGATTACCTTGTGGCTTCCTGGTCATGGCCCTGGTCATGGGCTTCGCGGCTCTGACCGCGGACGCCGAGGTCCCGGGCGCGTCCACGGACACGGCGCATCCCGCGGTCACATCGGCCACGGCGGATCGTGCCGCCGCGGTTGACGCCGCCGCACCGCCGGTCGTGACCGAGATCGAGCCGGTCCTCGCGGGGGGCGCCGAAGAGCTGGCGCGGCGGTTCGGCGTCCGGCGCAAGCTCGCGGGAATCATATACGAGGAAGCGCGGAGAGCCGGGATCGAGCCGGCCATGGCGTTCGGAGTGATCGCGCAGGAAAGCGCGTTCGATCCGTCCGCGGTCGGACGTCATGGGGAGCGCGGCCTGATGCAGATCAAGCCATCGACGGCACGGGCCTACGACTCGAGGATCACTGCGGCCGCGCTGATGCGTCCCGAGGCGAACGTCAGGCTTGGCCTGCGCCATCTGAAGCGGGAGGTAGAATACTTCGGCGATCCGATCCTGGGTCTCATGTCGTACCACATGGGACGCGCGCGCCTGGAGCGCAAGCTGGCGGACGGGACGGCGCCGAGGGACAGGTACGTCGAGCGCGTGCTCTCGAGCTGCGGAGCGGACTGCGCCTGACCGTGGGCGTGGCCGCTCTGGCCACGCTCGCCCCGTTCGCGACCGCAGGCGCCCAGTCGCTGGGGTACGGTCCCGCGCAGGGCGCCTCGTTCCGCTACCGGACGAGCAACCAGCTGGTCGTCAGCCAGCAGATACTCGAAAGCGAAAACCACTACACGCTGCGAGCGGACGGCATCGTGCGCCTGACGCTGATGAACGCCGGCCCGCGGCTGCTGTGGCGGCTCGGCTACGAGGAGCTGAACCTCGAGATCGAGGGCGCGTTCCCCAGTCCGCGGATCGAAGGCCTGCGTGGCGCGGTCGTGACGCTGTCGACCACTCCTCAGGGCGTCGTGCTCGACGCGCTCGCTTCGGGCGTCGTCTCCCCGGGCATCGGCACACAGTACGTAGAGCGCGCGGCTGCGGCGTTCCTGCCGCGACTTCCCGAGCGCGCGGCGGCGCCCGGCGCGGTCTGGACCGATACCCTACTCGTAACTGAGGTGCTGCAAGGCGTGACCGCGGAGGTCACCACCGTCCTCCGCTATGCGGTCGCGGATACGAGCTCGATCGCGGGCCGCGCCGTCGTTCCCGTCGAGTACACGGGTACGATCTCGGTCGCGGGTTCGGGACTCATCGAAGGCTCGCGGGTGCAGGTGGAGGGAAGCGGCCGGGTGCGCGGCCATTATCTGTACGATCCCGCTGATCGGGTCTTCGATCTTCACGAGCAGGAGCAGGTGCTGGAATCCACGCTCACGCTCATGAGTCCGGAGCAGCGTACGGTGGGAATCCCCAGCCGACAGGTCCTCAACGCGCGCTCGGAACGGCTGTTCTAGTGCCCGCGCCCGCCCTTCGCGCATGGATCGCCGTCGTGGCCTGGATGACCGTCACGGTGATCCTGTCTACCTTCCCGGTCGAGGATCTGAGCCCGAACGTGTCGAATGCCGACAAGATCGGGCACGCCGCCGCCTACGCCGTCCTGGGCTTTCTGTACGCGGTGGCCTGGCATCGGCACGGAAGCTCGCACGCCGCCGTAGCGGAACGCTCGTTGGCGCTGGCATTGCTCTTCGGGGCGCTGATGGAGTTCGTTCAGTCGCACGTCGGCCGCGATCCGAGCATGGGCGACTGGATCGCGGACGGCATCGGGGCGGTGATCGGAATCGGGTTCTGGAAGGCGTGGAGGATCGTCGTGGAGACTGCCGCGAAGCGGGTCGCTTGAGAGATCATCTGGCCACGGGACTCCGGACGGACGGCGCGGGAGCGCTCCGGATCGGGGATGCGGGCCGCGAGGTCATCCTCTGCGGCTGGGTGCACCGCAGACGCGACCACGGCGGGCTCGTGTTCTTCGACCTGCGGGACCGCTACGGGCTCGTCCAATGCGTCGTCAATCCGGAGACCGTGCCGGCGGACGTGTTCCGCCAGGCGGAGCGTGTCCGCGCCGAGGACGTGGTGCGCGTGGAGGGGGTCGTGGCGCGCCGGCCGCACGGCAGCGTGAACCCCGATCTCCCCAATGGCGACATCGAGGTCCGGATCTTCGACTGCCGGATGTTGTCGGAGACAGCTACGCCTCCGTTTCCCATCGACGTGGAAAAGGAGAGCGGCGAGGTGTCCGAAGAGACGCGCCTGCGCTGGCGCTTCCTGGAGCTGCGCCGGATGCGCCTCACGTCCGCGCTCGGGATGCGGCACCGAATCGCGTTCCAGACCCGGTGCTACCTCGACAACCGGCGGTTCTGGGAGGTGGAGACGCCGATGCTGACCCGCCGGACGCCGGAGGGCGCGCGGGACTACCTCGTGCCGAGCCGCGTCCACCCGGGATCCTTCTATGCCCTGCCGCAGTCACCCCAGCTCTACAAGCAGATGCTCATGGTGGCGGGATACGATCGGTACTTCCAGATCGCGCGGTGCTTCCGCGACGAGGACCTGCGAGCGGACCGCCAGCCCGAGTTCACCCAGATCGACATCGAGATGTCGTTCGTCGAGCAGGAGGACGTCATCGAGCTCGTCAGTGGGCTGCTCCGGCATCTGTTCCGTACCTGCTTGGGCGTCACCATCGGCGAGATCCCGCGCCTCACGCACGCTGATGCGCTACGGCGGTTCGGAACGGACAAGCCGGACCTGCGGATACCCCAGGAGCTGATCGACGTGACGGCGGATTTCGAGAAGACGGGTTTCCGGGTCTTCGACTCCGTGGTCGAAGCGGGCGGAGTGGTGGCGGCGCTCCGGGTGTCGGGGGGAGCGGACGCGAGTCGCAGCGTCATCGATCGCTGGACGGATCTCGCCAGATCGGCCGGCGCGGGGGGCCTGGTGTGGGCCCGCGCCGGCGCCGAGGGCTGGTCGTCGTCCATCGACAAGTTCGTCGGACCCGAGCGGTGGGCGGCCGCCGGCGAGCGGGCCGGCGCGCAGAGCGGCGACCTGCTCCTGGTGGTCGCCGATCGGCCCCGGCGCGCGTTCTCCGCGCTCGGCACCCTGCGCACGCACCTCGCCGTGGAGCGCGGCTGGATCGAGACTTCACGGCCCTGGGGGCTCGTATGGATCGTCGACTTCCCGCTGTTCGAAGCGGGGGAAGGCGGAGGCATCGCGCCCAGCCATCATCCGTTCACCGCGCCCCGCGGCGGGATCGAGTCGCTGAGCGCGGCGGACGCGCTGGAGATCCCCTCGCTGGCGTACGACCTCGTCCTCAACGGGTACGAGCTCGGCAGCGGGTCGATCCGCATCCACGAGCGCGCGGTGCAGGAGCGGGTCTTCGAGATGCTCGGCATCGGCCCCGAAGCGGCGAAGACGATGTTCGGCTTCCTGCTGGAAGCGCTCGAGTATGGAGCTCCGCCGCACGGCGGGATCGCGGTCGGGCTGGACCGCGTCGCGATGCTGTTCGCGGGAGCCCAGAGCCTGCGCGAGGTCATCGCGTTCCCCAAGACGACCAGCGCCAGCGCGCTGCTCGAGGGCGCGCCTTCCACGGTCACGGAACGCGAGCTGTCGGACCTGCACCTGCGGCTCGATTCGTCCGGCGGGCCGGCTTGACTCCCCGAAGCGCGCCGGGCTACACTCCTTCATCCTGATGCCTCCCACCGACACGTCTGCCATTCGCCGCTCGATTTCTCTCGCCGGCATCGATCAGCTGACGCTCTTCGGCACTCAGGACCAGAACCTGAAGCTCGTCGAGAAGCTGAGCGGCGCGCAGCTCGTCGCGCGCGGTGGTGAGCTGCGGCTGTCGGGGGACGCGGAGGCGGTCGCGAGATCGGCGGCTCTGCTCGAGCACCTCGTCGAGCTGATCCAGACGGGCTCGGGCTTCGACGTGGGCGACATCCGGCGCTACTGGGACGAGCTGGAGACGGGGGCGGCGGACTCGCTCACGCGGATGGAGGCCGGCAAGGTCCTCATCCGCGGCACCCAGAAGATCATCAAGCCCAAGACGCGCGGGCAGGAGCAGTATCTCCGCGCCATGACCCGCAACGACATCGTGGTCGGCATCGGTCCCGCGGGAACCGGCAAGACCTACCTCGCCGTCGCGATGGCCATCGACGCCCTGCACAAAAAGACCGTGCGACGGATCGTCCTGGCACGTCCCGCCGTCGAGGCCGGCGAAACGCTGGGATTCCTGCCGGGCGACCTCCAGGAGAAGGTCGACCCCTATCTGCGTCCGCTCTACGACGCGCTGGAGGACATGCTTCCCCCGGACAAGGTCCGGAAGCTCCTGGAGTCGCACGTCATCGAGATCGCGCCGCTGGCGTACATGCGCGGCCGGACGCTGGCCGACGCGTTCGTCATCCTCGATGAGGCGCAGAACACCACCACGAATCAGATGAAGATGTTCCTGACCCGACTGGGCCTGAACTCGCGCGCCGTCGTGACGGGCGACAAGACCCAGATCGACTTGCCGCCCCGGGAGGAGTCCGGACTCCTGCAGATCGAGCGCATCCTGCACGGGATCGAGGGGATTGAGTTCGTCTATCTCAGCGGTCGCGACGTGGTCCGGCACGCGCTGGTCCAGCGCATCATCGAGGCGTACGCCGGCGGGGACATGCGGGAAGCGCGCACGACGGAGACCGAGTAGGGCGTGGACGCCGAGCGCAGCGGGGCGGGTCCGCGCAGGGCCGTGCTGGACCGGCTGACCGCCTGGCGGCCTTCGGACGACCCGACATCGCCGCGTGACCTGCTGCTGCGCTTCGCGCTCGTCGCGGCAGTGGCCCTCGTCACGATCGCCTTGTTCCCGCCGCGCGGCGGCGACGATCTGCCCCCGATCCGCCAGGGAGTGGTGGCGCCGGAAGACGTCATCGCGCCGATGGACTTCCCGGTGCTGCGCAGCGAGGACGAGCTGGCGCGTCAGCGCGAGGTCGCGGCGCTCTCGGTCCCGCCGGTGTACCGGGTGAATCCGTCCGCCGCCGATTCGGCACTCGCACGTATACAACGCTATCTGACGCGCGCGGGGCGCATCGCCGAGGAGGAGCCTTCGGCGATCGCGAGCCTCGACCGCATCGAGGGCGGCAGGCTGGGTCTGGCGGCGGACGAGGTCGATCGGCTGGCGAGACCCGAGACGCGCGCGGCCCTGTCGGATCTCGCCGAGCGCGTCGTCCCCGGGCTCTACGAGCGCAGCCATTTCCTCGCGCCGGCCGAGCTCACTCCGCTGTCCGCCACGCGGATCACCGTGCAGCGCTCCGGCGAGGACGAGGAGATCATCCCCCGGAACGAAGTCGTGCCGGTGCGGGCCGGGGAAGAGGTGCCCGGGCTCGCGGCCGCGGCGCGCGAGCTGGAGGGCGAGGACGAGCGCCTGGCCCTGCACGTCCTGCCCGCGCTGCTGGCGCCCGACCTCGAGCCACGTCCCGCCGTGACCGAGCTCCGGCGCGCCGAGGCGCGGGCGTCCGTCGAGCCCGTGAAGGGCGAGGTGCTGAGGGGCGAGCTCATCGTGCCCGCGCACACGCGCGTCACCGCTGCGCAGGAGGAGAAGATGCGCAGTCTGGCGGTGGCGCTGGATCGGGGTCAGGGAGGATTCTCGCCCGCGGATGCCCGCGTCGGCATGGGCACCTTCTTCATCAATGCGATCATCCTCTGCCTGTTCGGGTTCTTCCTCTTCCTGTATCACCCGACGATCTTCGCGGACTATCGCTCGCTCGCGGTTCTGGCGATCGTGTGGGCGGTCGTTACCGGGCTGGCGGCGTTCGCCGAGCGCGCGCCCGACGTGCCGTCCTACGCGGTTCCCGTGGCGTTCGCTTCGGTGCTCGCCGCCGTGCTGTGGGGCACGCGCATGAGCGCGGTCATGACGCTCTTCCTGTGCGTGTACCTGATCGCGCAGGGCGAGCTGGGGTTCCCGATCCTCTGGGCCGGGCTCGCGAGCGGCCTGGTCGGCGCCTGGAGCGTGCGCCTGATCCGGCGCCGGACGCATTTCTACGAGAGCCTCGTGTTTATCGCCGCGGCGAACATGCTCGCGCTGGGCGGGCTGGCGCTCGTGCAGCTGTGGACGTGGCGGGAGGTCGGAGTGGCGCTGGGCTGGGGGTTCGGCAGCGCCGCGACGGCGGTGTTCCTGGCCATGGGGCTGCTGCCGCTCCTCGAATGGGCCGCGGGCCGGACCACCGACCTGACGCTGCTCGAGCTGGCCGATCTCAACCGTCCGCTCCTCAAGCAGCTGCTGGTGGAGGCGCCCGGCACCTACCACCATTCGATCATCGTGGGGAATCTGGCCGAATCGGCGGCCGAGGGAATAGGGGCGAACTCGCTCCTGGCTCGCGTGGGCGCCTACTACCACGACATCGGGAAGCTCAGGCGGCCCGAGTTCTTCGCGGAGAACCAGCGACAGGGCGAGAACCCCCACGATTCGCTGACGCCGCAGGCGAGCGCGCGGATCATCAGCCGGCACGTCGAGGACGGCGTCGAGATGGGCCGCCGGGCTGGGCTGCCCGAGGTCGTGCTCGACGTGCTGCGCGAGCACCACGGCACGACGCGGCTGTCGTTCTTCTGGCACAAGGCGTCGGAGGAGCTGCCGGCGGAGCAGCCGGTGATCTCCGACTTCGTGTATCCGGGTCCGCGGCCGCGATCGAAGGAGACGGCGGTCGTCATGCTGGCCGATTCCGTAGAGGCCGCCAGCCGGGTGATGCGCGAGCCGTCGCCGGACGCCTTGCGCCACCTAGTCAAGCGCATCGTGGAGATGAAGCTCGAGGAAAACCAGTTCGATGAGGCGGATCTCACGTTCCACGACCTGGCAGTCGTGCAGGAACGACTGGTCGGCGTACTGGTGGGGATCCATCATCACCGCATCGACTATCCCACCCTGTCGCTTCACGTCCCAGAGCGGAGCGATGACGCTGCGGATACGGTTCCATCCGTCGGCAGATCCCCCGCCTGAGCTGATTCCCTTTCCCGTTTCGGCGCTGCGCGACCTGCTGCGCGCGGAAGGGCTCAGCGGCGGAGAGGTGAACTGCGTGCTCACGGACGACGTCGAGCTGGCGGATCTGAACCTCCGGTTCCGCGGTCGGTCGGGTCCGACCGACGTGCTCGCCTTTCCGTACGACCCGGCCGACTCGGGCGGGGTCCACGGCGACGTATACGTGTCGCTCGACCGCGCCCGCGCCCAGGCGGCCGAGCGTGACGAACCTCTGGAGCGCGAGATCTGGCGGCTGTTCGTCCACGGCGCGCTGCATCTGGCGGGCCGGGATCACGACAGCGACGCGTCGGAGCGCGCCATGCTCGCCGCCCAGGAGGAATGCGTGGCCCGCGTGTTCCCTGGCGGCGACTCGTCGGCCGGACGCGCGAGATGACCGCCGCCCTGGCCATCGTGGCCGGAATCCTCGCGGGTCTCGCCCTGTCGGCATTCTTCGCGGCCTGCGAGGGAGCCTTCTTCCAGCTGGTGGGACCCGGAGACGGCGAGGCGCGGGAGCGGGACGCGGCGGCTGCCCGGACCGCCAGGCTCCTCGAGCGGCCCGAGCGGCTGCAGGGCGCCCTCGAGCTCGGGCATCTCCTGGGCGTGACCTGGGTGTCCGCGCTCGCATGGATCCTCGCCCGCCCTCTCCTGGCGGGGTTTCCCGCCGTTCTCTCCGGGACCCTGGTGGTCGTCGCGATCGCGTTCGTGGTCGTGGTGGCGGCAGAGCTGGCGCCGAAGGCGGTGGGCATGCAGCGCAGCGCAGCCTGGGCCGCGCGCTTCAGCCTGGCCGTTCTCGCCTGGCGCACGCTGCTCACGCCGGTGATCGCGGTCGCCGCGGCCATCGGACGCGTGGCCGAGCGCGTCCTGCCGCCAGTGCCGCATCCCTCGCTGGACAGCGAGGACATCCGCACCATGGTGGCCGAGACCACCGAGAGATCGGAGCTCGAGAGCGGCGAGCGCGAGATGATCACCTCGATCTTCGCGTTCGGGGAGACGACGGTGCGCGAGGTGATGACGCCGCGCACGGACCTGGTCGCCGTCGAGGCGTCGACGCCGCTAAACGAGATGGTGGCGATCGTTCGCGAGAGCGAGCGCTCACGCGTGCCGATCTACAACGAGACGCTGGACGAGATCGTCGGGATCCTGTACGCCAAGGACCTGCTGGCGATCGCCCACGGCCTGGCCGAGCCGCCGGTCCGCCTGAAGGAGATCCTGTGGGACGCGACCTTCGTGCCTGAGGCCAAGAAGATCGATGACCTGCTGCGGCAGTTTCAGAACGAGCACATCCACATGGCGGTCGTGATAGACGAGTATGGCGGCACGGCGGGAATCGTGACGCTCGAGGATATCCTCGAAGAGCTCGTCGGGGAGATCCAGGACGAATACGACGTGGAGGAGCCGCTGGTCGTTCCGCTCGAGGACGGGGTATTGCGGCTCGATGGGCGGTTGGACGCCGACGACTTCAACGACTTCACCGGCAGCGCGATAGACGTCGAGGACGTCGAGACGATGGGGGGGATCGTGGCGCGAGAGCTGGCGCGCGTCGCGAAGCACGGCGATACGGTCGAGATCGGGGACTGGGTGTTCGAGGTCGAAGCAGTCGAGGGCCAACGCATCACCCGGCTCCTGGCCTGGCCGCGTGAAGAGGCGGCGGACGGCGGTGGCGCGTGATCGTCCTGTGGGCGGCCGCCGCCGCCGCGATCCTTGCGGCCGGGTTCTTCTCGCTCGCCGAGCTATCGCTCGTCTCCGCCGGTCGGCTGCGGCTCCGGCATTGGGTCCAGGAGACTATCCGCGGCGGATGGATGAGCCGCGAGATCCTCGATCACCCGTACCGCCTTCTGAGCCCGATCCTGGTGGGCCATTCGCTCGCCGCCATCCTCGCGGCCGCGCTGATCGCGGAGGCGCTGTCGCGGAACGGCGCGAGCGGCTCCTTCCGCCTCGCGGGGTGGGTCTGCCTGGTCGCGCTGCCGCCGCTCTACCTGATCGGCGAGATCCTGCCGCGCTCGATCGCACGCGCGCGGGGACCGCGCCTGTTTCGGGCGGTGTCGCTGATCCTGCTGGCGTGCGGCTGGATCTTCCGGCCGTTCACCGCGGCAGCCGATGCGGCCAGCCGCGCCCTGCTCTCGGTACTGGGCATCCGCCTCGAGCCAGGCGGCGCATTCAGCCGCCGCAGCCTGGAGACCCTGCTGCTGGAGAGCGAGCGGGTGGGGATCGTGGAGCCGGCCGAGAGGGAGATCATCGCCGGCGTGTTCGAGTTCGGCCGCACGCCGGTGGAGGCGGTGATGACGCCGCGCGAGCGGATGGTGGTGGCGCCCGCGCTCGCGCGCGCCGGGGAGATCACGGAGATCATTCGGCGCACCGGATACAGCCGGGTGCCGCTCTACCGCGGAACCCGCGACCGTATCATGGGCATGGTGCACGTGTTCGACCTCTTCCGACTGAGCGCCGACGCCCGGCCGCGACCCCGACCGGTCGTGTTCACACCGCCGTCGACGGCCTGCGACGATCTGCTGCTCGAGATGAAGCGGCGCCGCTGCCACCTGGCCGTCGTTGTTCGCGGTGGTCGCGCGATCGGGATGGTGACGATGGAGGACCTCGTCGAGGAGCTCGTCGGGGAGATTCGGGACGAGCACGACAGCCGCTCGATCGGGAGCGACAGCGACGCCATCGTCGTTGACGGCCATCGGACCATAGCCGAGATTAATGCCGAACACGGGCTGGACCTGCCGTCCGAGGAGGGCCGAACGATCGCGGAGCTCGTCTCGGCGCGCCTCGGCCACGTCCCACGCCCCGGGGAGTCGTTGCGCTGGGATCGCACGACGATCGAGGTGGTCGACTCCACGCCCCAACGGGTCCGCCGCATCCGCCTCAGGAGAGATCGCTGACCCACCAGAAGCGGCGGTGACGGCATGACCGAACACGTCGATCCGCAGGAAGTGATGGCCCTGTTCCGCGCCGCCGCGGAGGCCGGCTCGGCGCCGTCGAGCGTCGACGCGCTCATCGCCGAGCTGCATCCGGCTGACCTCGCCGAGATCATCGACGCGCTCGATCCCGACGAGCGGGTCGCCTTCTTCCGCCGCATCCCCGCCGACCTGCGCGCCGAGACCCTGTCCGAGGTGGGCGAAGGCGCCTGGCCCGCCCTGCTCGAGGGCGTGCACGCGACCGACGTCCGCGATCTCATCGGCGAGCTGGACCTCGACGACGCCGCGGACATCCTCGCCGAGCTGCCAAGCGAGGACGCGCGCCAGATCCTGGAGGGGATCGAGCCCGCGGAGTCCCGGGAGATCGCCGCCCTGATGCGCTACGACGAAGAGTCGGCGGGCGGCGTCATGACGACCGAGCTGGTGAGTGTCCCGGAGGATCTCGCTGCCGACGAAGCGATCGTCGCGGTCCGCAACCGCGGCCGCGAGGTGCGTGACTTCAACACGGTCTACGTGGTCGATGGAGATCAGCGGCTGGTTGGGATCGTGGCTCTCCGCGAGTTGATCCTGGCCGAGGGCCGTAGCCGGGTCAGCGACATCATGGAACGGGACATCGTCAGCGTCCATCCGAACGAGGACCAGGAGCAGGTGGCGCGCCTGATCGCGAAGTACAACCTCATCTCGATCCCGGTGGTGGATGAATTCGGCCACCTGCTCGGCCGCATCACCCACGACGACGTCATCGACATCATCGAAGCCGAGACCACCGAGGACTTGTTCCGACTGTCGGGCGTTCACGAGGAGGAAGAAGCGCACGCCTCGGCCGCGGACATCGTGCGCTCGCGGGCGCCTTGGCTGATGATCACGCTCGGAACCTCGGGCCTGGGCGCCCTGGTGGTGGCGCAGTTCGAGAGCACCATCCAGCAGCTGGCGTTCATCGCCGTGTTCATGCCCGTCGTGGCTGCGATGGCGGGCAACTCGGCGATCCAGGCGACCACCGTGGCGGTGCGCCGGATGGCGCTGGCCGGGAGACCTTCCCGGCCCGCGCGGTCGCTGTCGCGCGAGATCGCGGCCGGGATCATGATCGGCGGCATCGTGGGGGTTCTGCTCGGAGTGTCCGGAGGCCTCTGGCAGGACAGCGTCCGCGTCGGCGTCGTGGTCGGCGCTTCGATGTGGCTCGCGATCGCCCTCGGAGCGAGCTGGGGCGCCGCCTTTCCGTTGCTGCTCGACCGGATGGGTCTGGATCCCGCGGTCTCCTCGTCGGTATTCCTGACTACGATGACCGACATGCTGTCATTCCTGCTGATCCTGGGATCGGCCACTTGGTTCCTCGTCCGCTGGCTGTGAGCAGGACGTTGAAAATG
>DATFFS010000281.1:0-2818 GCA_035249945.1 Gemmatimonadota bacterium | reverse complement strand
AGGATTCGAACCTCCGACCCCCTGCTTGTAAGGCAGGTGCTCTACACCGCTGAGCTATGCGCCCACTGGAGACAATCTAAATGGCGGGTTGGCGCGGCGCTGAACCGGGCGCCGATTACTTCTTGATGATCCCGATCGGCAGGAGAACGCAGTAGCCGAGGACGAGCAGGATCGGGGCGATCGTCTCGCTGCCGGTCGAGAGCAGGAAGTACCCGATCGCGATCGACACCGCCGCGGCCCCCATCCAGATCGCGTTCGTGCGCGAGAAGGAGAGCGTTGGGCGCGCCGGCGCTCCCGGACCCGCCGTGCGGCGCGCCGGCGCCCTGTCCGGCGCTCCTGTCTTCGTGGCCTTTGCCATGCGGGGCCCGAATGTAGACTCGCCCTGCCGGCTCGTCAATGCCGGAACTGGCGCATCCGCGTGAGCACCATGGAGATACGCGCGCGCTCGGCAGCCCCGACGACCTCGTCGTCCCGCCGCGATCCTCCCGGCTGCACGATCGCCGCGATCCCCGCTTCGGCAGCCCGCTCCACCGCGTCGGGGAACGGGAAGAAGCCGTCCGATGCGAGCGCTGCGCCGGCGGGGTCGTGCCGGAGCTCCCGCGCGCTCCGGATCGCCAGCTCGACCGCGCCTACCCGGTTCGTCTGTCCCCCCCCGACCCCGACCGTCGCTTCCCCTTTCGCCAGGACGATCGCGTTCGACGCCACCTGCCGGCACACCGTCCACGCGAACAGGAGATCCCGCCACTGCTCCTCGGTCGGCCGGATCGACGTCACGACCTCGAGCTGCGCGCGGGGGTCGTCCTCCGGAAGCCAGGACAGGTTCGGCCGCTGGACGAGCAGCCCGCCTCCGATCCGGCGGACCTCGAGCGCCCCGGGATCCGCTTCCGGAAAGGGGCCCGCCAGCACCCGCAGGTTCTTCTTCTTCGCGAGCGCCACGCGCGCCTCGTCGTCGAACGCGGGCGCGTACACGACCTCCAGGAAGTGCTCGGCCAGCATCGTCCCCAGTGCTCCGTCCACCGCGCGATCGAACGCCACGATCCCCCCGAAGGCCGACACGGGGTCGGACGCCAGGGCGCGGGCATACGCCAGGGCCGCGTCCTCCCCGAAGGCAGCGCCGCACGGGATCGTGTGCTTGACGATCGCGCAGCACGCCCGCGCCGGATCGAGCGCGTGGAGGTCCCGCGCCACCCGCCGCGCCGCCTCCACGTCCAGATAGTTGTTGTACGACAGCTCCTTCCCCTGGAGGATCTCGACCCGGACGAGATCGTCCCCCCGGGCGGTCGGCTCGCGGTACACGGCCGCCGGCTGCTGCGGGTTCTCGCCGTACCGCAGCTCCCCGGCCAACTCGCCGCTCCAGGTCCAGCGCTCCGGCCATCCTCCCTCACCATCGGACAGCCACTCCGCGATGGCGGCGTCGTACGCCGCCGTCCTCCGGAGCGCGCGCGCCGCCAGGCGTCTGCGCGTCTCTTCCGAGAGCGTGCCCTCGCCACTCTCGAGCTCCTCGATCAGCCCGGCGTAATCGCCCGGATCGCAGACGACCGCCACGTGCCGCCAGTTCTTCGCCGCGGCGCGCAGCAGCGCCACGCCGCCGATATCGATCAGCTCCGTGCGGGCCTCCGCACCATCGTCGCCGAGGTTCGCCGCGTCCTCGAAGGGGTAGAGATGGACGACCACGAGGTCGATCGGCGCCACGGAGCGCGCCGCGAGATCGGCGAGATCCGCCTCCCGGTCGCGCCGCGCGAGGATCGCACCGTGGATCGCGGGGTGCAGCGTCTTCACCCGCCCGCCGAGGATCTCGGCGGCGCCGGTGACCGCCTCCACCGTCTCGACCTCGAGCCCCGACCGCGCCAGCTCCGCCGCCGTGCCGCCGCTCGCCACCAGCTCGATCCCACGCGCGGCGAGCGCTCGGCCCAGGTCCACCAGCCCGCGCTTGTCCCATACCGACAGGAGCGCACGGCGGGGTCTCATCGGTTGCCCTCCTCGACCCATGCCCGATCCCCCTCCACGCGGATCCGTCCCTCGGCCGCTGCGATCACGACCGCCGGCAGCAATCGGTGCTCGACCTCCAGCACGCGGGCGGCGAGCGTGGCGGGAGTGTCGCCGGGCTCGACCGCCACGGTCTCCCGCGCGACCACCGGGCCCCTGTCGTATTCCTCGTCCACGAGGTGCACGCTCGCCCCCGTGGTCGCGTCGCCCGCCTCCAGAACCGCGGCGTGCACGCGCTCGCCGTACATGCCCTTCCCGCCGTGCGCCGGAAGCAGCGCCGGGTGGATGTTGAGGATCCTGTTCCGATACTGTCGCACGACCTCGACCGGCACGCGCTTCAAGTATCCGGCCAGGACGATCCAGTCGATGCGCGCGGAATCGAGAGCCGCCCGTATGCCCACGGCGTCGTCGGGCACCACGACCGCGGTCTCGACACCCCGCACGCGCGCGCGCTCGAGAGCCGCGGCGTCGGAGCGATCGCTGGCGACGAGCGCGACCGCCGCGTCCCGCCGGCCTTCGAGCGCTACGAACAGGGCTTCGAGATTGGACCCCCGGCCGGAGGCGAAGACCGCAATCCGGATCATCGGCTCCGCAAGCTAATCCGGCGCGCGACCGCCTGCCCTTGTCCCGGACGGAAGGGCTCGCTATCACTGCCGAAGACTCGCCGGCGCCGGACGGCGACCGGCGTGCCTTCCGAACCCTGCGGGGAGGTGGAACGTGTGGAAGGAGTTCAAGGAGTTCGCGCTCAAGGGCAGCGTCCTCGACATGGCGATCGGCATCATCATCGGCGCCGCCTTCGCGCCGATCGTCAAGTCGCTGGTCGACGACATCA
>DATFFS010000280.1:0-2034 GCA_035249945.1 Gemmatimonadota bacterium | reverse complement strand
GCGATCGTCGAATCACTCGATCGGATGGCGCATGCGCGAGCCTGAGTTTCCCGCGCTCCGGCTCCGCCGCCTCCGCCGGACCCCGGAGCTGCGCGCGCTGGCGCGGGAGACGCGCCTCGCGCCGGCGGCGCTCGTCTGCCCGCTGTTCGTCCGCTCGGGCGAAGGGATCCGCGAGCCGATCGGATCGATGCCCGGCCAGTTCCGCCTGTCGGTCGACCAGCTGGTGGCGGAGTGCGCCGATCTCGCGACGCGGGGAGTCGGCGGCGTGCTGCTCTTCGGCCTGCCGGAATCCAAGGACGCGGCGGGGAGCGGCGCGTGGGCGCCGGACGGCATCGTGCAGCGCGCGATCCGCGCGCTCCGGGACGACGGCTCGCCCCTCGTCGTCGCGGCGGACGTCTGCCTCTGCGAGTACACCGACCATGGCCACTGCGGCGTCCTCGAGGACGGGCGGGTCGCCAACGACCCGACCCTCGAGCTGCTCGCGCGGAGCGCGGTATCGCTGGCCGAGGCAGGCGCCGATGTCGTGGCCCCCAGCGCGATGATGGATGGCCAGGTCGCGGCCATCCGGCGAGCGCTCGACGGGGAAGGAAGATCCGAGACCCCGATCGTGGCGTACGCCGCGAAGTACGCATCGTCCTTCTTCGGGCCGTTCCGCGAGGCCGCCGACTCGGCCCCCCGGTCGGGCGATCGCCGCGGCTACCAGATGGATCCGCCCAACGGCCGCGAGGCGCTGCGCGAGATGGCCGCCGACCTCGCCGAGGGCGCCGACGTGCTCATGGTGAAGCCGGCGCTGCCGTACCTGGACGTGCTGCGCCGCGCCCGCCAGCGGTTCGACGCCCCGCTCGCCGCCTACCAGGTGAGCGGCGAGTACGCGATGATCGCCGCCGCCGGCGAGCGCGGCTGGATCGACCGCGAGGCGGCCGCGCTCGAGAGCCTGACCGCCATCGCCCGGGCCGGCGCCGACATCGTGATCACGTACTTCGCCAAGGAGGCGGCGGATTGGCTGAGCTGAAGGGACGCCACTTCGTCCACGTGCTGGCGCTCGAGCTCGATCCCGCCTGGCGCCGGCGCACAGCCGAAGCTAGGCGCGGCGACGCCGAGGCGCTGCTCGAGGCCGCCCAGACGACGGCCCGGCGCGTAACGACCTACACCTACTCGATGATCGGTACCCGGGCCGACGCCTCGCTCCTGTTCTGGCGCCTCGGTGCGTCCTTCGAGGATCTGGAGGAGACGGCCGCCTTGCTCCTCAAGTCGGGCCTCGGCGCCTGGTGCCGGATCGGGTACTCGATGATCGGCATCGTCCGGCCATCGAGCTACGTCAAGGAGCGCACGCCGCAGGAGGAGGCGATGTTCACCGGCGAGCGCAGCCGCTACATCATCGTCTACCCGTTCGTGAAGTCGACCGACTGGTACCTCCTCGACGAGGAGGCCCGGCGCCGGCAGATGTCCGAGCATATCCGCATCGGACGGCAGTACCCCATGATCCAGCAGCTCCTCGCCTACTCGTTCGGCCTCGACGACCAGGAGTTCATCGTGGCCTACGAGACCGACGACCTGCAGGCCTTCCAGGACCTCGTGCGCGACTTGCGCGCGACGGAAGGGCGCCGGGCCACGGTCCGCGATACGCCCCAGCTAGTCGGCGTGCATCGCCCGCTGCCGCAGATCCTGGATCTCCTCGGCGGGTGAGCGAGCTGCCGGAAGTCGGCGGGGCCGGAGGAAGCGTGGAGCTGTTCGCGCGCGCGCGGTCGCTGTTTCCCGGCGGGGTCAACAGCCCGGTCCGGGCCTGGGGCGCGGTGGGAGGCACGCCGCGCTTCGTGGCGCGGGGCTCGGGCCCGCGCGTCTGGGACGTCGACGGGAACGAGTACGTGGACTTCGTCGCATCCTGGGGCGCGATCCTGCTCGGCCACGCGTACCCGCCGATCGACGCGGCGATCCGGGCCGCGGCCGGGCGGGGGACGAGCTTCGGGGCCCCGACGCCGGGCGAGATCGCGCTCGGCCAGCGGATCCGAAGCGCGATGCCGTCCGTCGAGCGGC
>DATFFS010000279.1:0-12597 GCA_035249945.1 Gemmatimonadota bacterium | reverse complement strand
CATGGCGTTCGTGGGGTATTCGGTGTTCGACATCCACGTCCAGAACGTCCATTCGCTGAAAGAGAAGCGGTTCGTGGTGCGCAGCGTGAAGGACCGCATCGCGCAGAAGTTCAACGTGGCGGTCTCCGAGACCGGGCATCTGGACAAGTGGCAGCGCTGCGAGCTGGCGGTCGCCTCGGTGGCCGGCGAGCGCCGCTCCGTGGAGCGCACGCTGGAGGGGGTGCGATCCCTGCTGGACGGCGAGCCCGAGCTGCGCGTCATCTCCGACGAGACCGATATCCTCTGATCCCGTGACGTCCCACCGCACCCGCCGCACCATCCGCGTGGACGAGCTCCTCAAGCAGGAGCTGGCGGGACTCGTCCGCGACATGAAGGACCCGCGGGTGGGATTCACGACCATCATGGACGTCCGCACGAGCCCGGATCTCCGGCACGCGCGGGTCTACGTCAGCGTGCTGGGGGACGAAGAGGACAAGCAGGCCACGCTTGCCGTGCTCCAGGGAGCGCGCGGGTATCTGCGCGGGCGGCTGGGTCGCGACGTGACGCTGAAGTACCTGCCGGAGCTCCACTTCGAGCTGGACCGCACGCTCGAGCAGGCGGCCCGCATCGACGCGCTGCTGGAGGACCTGGGACCGGGCGGCGGCACGGAGCCCGCGGAAGGGGCGGCGGAGGAAGACGAGTGACGGCGGGGGTCCTGGCGGTCGACAAGCCCGCGGGCCCGACCAGTCACGACGTGGTCGCCGTCGCGCGCCGCGCTCTCGGCGTGCGGCGAGTGGGGCACTTCGGGACTCTGGATCCTTTCGCCAGCGGATTGCTGGTGCTGGGCGTGGGGCCGGCCACCCGCCTGGCTCCCTTCTGCGTGGAGCATCCCAAGACCTATCGCGCAACCGTGCGGCTGGGAGCCCGCAGCGACACCGACGACTCCGAGGGAGCGATCGAGGAAGTCGCGGTGCCGGAGATCCCGGACAGGTCCGCGGTCCAGAGGGCGTGCGCCACGTGGGAGGGATCGGTCCTCCAGGTGCCGCCGGCGTACTCGGCCAAGCACGTCGGGGGAGGCCGGGCGTACGCGCTTGCCCGCGCGGGCCGCGCGGTGACCCTCGAGGCGGTGCGCGTGCGGATCGATTCCATCCGCATCGAGCGCTATGCGTGGCCGGAGCTCGATCTCCTCGTCCAGTGCGGTCCGGGAACGTACCTGCGCGCCCTGGCCCGGGACGTGGGCGAACAGCTGGGGACGGGGGGACTCTGCGCTGTCCTGCGGCGGCTCGCGTCGGGGCCCTACCGCGTCGAGGATGCGCTCCCCTGGGGCGGGCTGGTCGATCCGGAGGCGGCGCGCGCGGCCCTCGAGCCCTCCTGGACCGCGGTCGCGGATCTTCCCGCCGCGAGGCTCGATACGCAGGGCGCGCGCGCGTTCTCCGCGGGCCGGGAGGTCCCGATCCGGCCCGGCGATCTCGCCCCCGGCTGGGTGCGCGTCCACGGGGAGCACGGATTCGTCGGCATCGGGCGCGTGGAGGCCGACGCGGGGGACACGGCGTGGCTGCGGCCGCGGCGCGTTCTCTTCCCGGACGGCGAGGACTCCGCGTGACGCCCGAGCTTCCAGGCACCCGCCGGACGACCGTCACGGTCGGGACCTTCGACGGGATCCATCGCGGCCACCAGGCGGTGCTCGCCGAGATCGTGCGCCGCGCCCGCGAGGCGGGCCGCGCAGCCGTGCTGGTCACGTTCGATCCCCATCCGCTGGAGATCGTCGCGCCCGAGCGCGCTCCCGCGCTCCTCACCGTGGCGGACGAGCGGCGGCTCCTCTGGCCGCTCTTCGGGCTCGACTACGTGCACGTCGTCCGCTTCACCGAAGCGGTGCGCCAGATGCCTCCCGAAGCCTTCGTGCGCGACGTCCTCGTGCGGCGCCTGCGCGTGGGCGAGCTCGTGATCGGCTACGACCACGGTTTCGGCAAGGACCGCTCGGGAAACGTCGACGTGCTGCGGCGGCTGGGTGCGGAGATCGGCTTCGCGGTGGACGTCGTGGGGCCGGTGGAGGTCGATTCGGACGCCGTCTCGAGCAGCCGCGTGCGCCATGCGGTGGAGAGCGCCGACTTCCTCGCCGCGGAGCGCGGGCTGGGGAGGCCGTACTCCGCGCTCGGACGAGTCGAGCGCGGCGCCGGCCGCGGCCGGACCCTCGGCTTCGCGACCGCCAACGTCCGGCTCGTCGACCCGCGCAAGTGCCTGCCGCCCGATGGCGTGTACGCGGTGCGGGTCGAGCTGGACGGCGTGCTCCACGACGGGATGGCGAACCTCGGCCCGCGCCCGACGTTCGGCGAGTCGGAGCGGGGCCTCGAGGCTCATCTGTTCGATTGGAACGGAGAGGCCCTGTATGGAGCGCGCCCGCTGGTCGAGTTCGTCGCCCGGCTGCGGTCGACGGTGCGGTTCGCGGGCCCGGCGCAGCTGGCCGAACAGCTGGAGCGGGATCGGAGGGCGGCGCTGGAGACGCTGGAACGTTCGCGAGAAACCTCCGGCAGGGTGGTCTAAGGGCTCCACCGGAGCTATTTTACCCGACTGTATCGATATCCGCGGGAACTCCGCATCATCGTGAACATCCACAACCAGGTCGCAGATGAGTCTCGGCACGACGGAAAAGAACAAGGTCATCGAGCAGTTCCAGGTCAGCGAGGGAGACACCGGCTCCGCCCGCGTCCAGATCGCCCTCCTGACGCGGCGCATCAACGATCTCACCGAGCACTTCCGCACCCATGCCAAGGACCATCACGGACGGCGCGGATTGCTCAAGATGGTGGGGCGTCGCCGCCGCCTCCTGGACTACCTGAGGCGCAAGAACGTAGACGAGTACCGCCGCATCCTGGAGGAGCTGAACCTCCGCAAGTAGCGGCGCGGCGCTGCGGGCCTCACCGCCGGAGCGCCGGCACGTTGTTCCACACCCGGAGCGGCATCCTTCCGGGATCCAGGCGGGTCAAGGCGATTGCTTCGGCGTGAGATGTTCGTGGCGGCCGGGTTCCCCGCGCGCCCCGAATATCTTACGCGGAACACCTCTCGCCTGCCCTTCCGCTTCCCCTGAAGGTCCGTTCCACCACAAGCGAACGTGGGTCGTCCTCCGAGGCGACCTCACTTCAGGGAGAAGGCAATGCCCAAGACGACAACGAAATCCATCCGTGTGGGTGGCGAGGACCTCGTCATCGAGACCGGCAAGATGGCGCGCCTCGCCAACGGGGCCGTGACCGTCCGCTACGGCGAGACGATCGTCCTCTGCACCGCCACGTCCAGCCCCAAGGCCGACCACTCCAAGGGCTGGTTCCCCCTCTTCGTCGAGTATCGCGAGCAGATGTACTCGGCCGGCAAGATCCCCGGCGGCTTCTTCCGCCGCGAGGGCCGCCCCGGCGAGAAGGAGGTCCTGTCCGCCCGCCTCATCGACCGTCCCTGCCGTCCGATGTTCCCCGATGGATTCATGCACGAGACCCAGCTCGTCTGCAACGTCCTGTCCTACGACGCGACGTACGATCCGGACGTGCTCGGCATAGTGGGATGCGGCGCCGCGCTGGCCGTGAGCGGGATCCCGTTCGACGGGCCCGTCGCGGGCGTGCGTGTGGGCATGGTCGACGGCGAGTACGTCATCAACCCCTCGTTCGAAGATCTGGAGCAGAGCGATCTGGACCTGGTGATCGCCGGCACCGCGGACTCCGTAGTGATGGTCGAGGGTGCCGGCGAAGAGGTCTCCGAGGAGATGCTCCTGGGGGCCATGGAGGCCGGGCAGCGGGCCATCGCCGAGATCTGCGGGGCCATCGCCGAGCTCGCCCGCGAGGTGGGCAAGCCGACGATGGAATGGCAGCCGCCGCTCCAGGACGAAGCGCTCGAGCGCCGCGTCCGCGAGAAGGTCGAGTCGCAGGTTCGGGAAGCCATGCGGATCGCCGACAAGGAAGAGCGCAACCGCAGCCTGGAGCGGATCCGGGACGAGGCCACCAAGGCGTTCGAAGCCGATCTCGGGGACGCGTACGGCGAGCGCTCCAGCCTGATCAAGAACGCGCTCAAGGGAACCGAGAAGTCCGTCATGCGCGGGCAAGTCGTGGACCAGAGCGTGCGCGCCGACGGCCGCGGGCCGAAGGACATCCGTCCGATCGAGATCGAAGTCGGGATCCTGCCGCGCACCCACGGGTCGGCGCTGTTCACCCGCGGCAGCACGCAGTCGCTGGGCACCGTGACGCTGGGCACCAGGCAGGATCAGCAGATGATCGACGACCTGGATCCGAAGTGGGACAAGAAGTTCATGCTGCACTACAACTTCCCGCCGTTCTCGGTGGGCGAGGTCGGCCGCTTCTTCACGGGCCGGCGAGAGATCGGTCACGGCGCGCTGGCCGAGCGCTCCCTCAAGGGCCTGCTACCGCCCCACGAGGAGTTCCCGTACACGATCCGCATCGTCTCGGACATCCTGGAATCCAACGGATCGTCCTCGATGGCGTCGGTGTGCTCGGGGTCGCTGGCGATGATGGATGCCAACGTGCCGATACGGAAGGCCTGCGCGGGGATCGCGATGGGGCTCATCAAGGAGGGGGAGAAGATCGTGGTGCTGTCCGACATCCTGGGCATCGAGGACTTCCTCGGTGACATGGATTTCAAGGTGGCGGGCACGCGCGACGGCATCACCGGCTTCCAGATGGACATCAAGATCAAGGGAGTGCCGTTCGAGGTGTTGCGCAGCGCCGTCGAGCAGGCGCGCGAGGGCCGGATGCACATCCTCGGCGAGATGGACAAGGTCCTCTCGGCGCCGCGGGGAACGATGAGCCGCTGGGCACCGCGCATTCTGTCGATCACGGTACCCAAGAACAAGATCCGTGACATCATCGGCACGGGTGGCAAGATCATCCGCGCGATGCAGGAGGAGACGGGAGCCAAGATCGACATCGACGACTCGGGAGTGGTCACGATCGCGTCGATCGAGGGCGCGGGTGGCGAGGAAGCCCTGCGCCGGATCGAGGCGATCATCGAGGAGCCCGAGATCGGAAGGATCTACGAGGGGCCGGTGAAGAGCATCACCCCCTTCGGCGCCTTCGTGGAGATCCTGCCGGGGCGCGACGGCCTCGTGCACATCTCCGAGCTGGAGTATCGCCGCGTCGAGAAGGTCGAGGACGTGGTGCAGGAAGGCGAGATCATGCGCGTCAAGCTGATCGGCATCGACAATCAGGGTCGAGTGAAGCTGAGCCGCAAGGCACTGCTGGAGAAGCCCGAAGGGTACGTGGAGCCGGAGCCCCGTGAGGATCGGGGAGACGGCGGGCGCGGCGGCCGGGATCGCGGCGGGCGTGGCGGTGGCCGGGACCGCGGCGGGCGTGGCGGCCGGGAACGCCGCTAGGCCCGCCGGCAGCTTCTTCCTTCTACGGAGGCCAGGATGCGGATAGGGGTGCCGCGGGAGATCAAGACGAACGAGAACCGGGTCGCGCTCCGGCCGGCCGGGGCCGAGATCCTCGTCAAGGACGGGCACGAGGTGTGGATCGAGCGCAGCGCGGGCGAAGGCTCGGGCTACGCGGACGGGGCCTACCAGGACGCCGGGGCCAGGCTCGTCGACGGCCCCGACGAGGTCTTCGCGGAAAGCGACATGATTCTCAAGGTGAAGGAGCCGCTGCCGGCCGAGGTGGCGAGGATCCGCGAGGATCAGATCGTGTTCACCTATTTCCACTTCGCGGCCAGCCGCGAGCTCACCGAGGGCATGATCGAGTCGAAGGCGATCGCCATCGCCTACGAGACGGTGGAGGAGGCGGACGGCACGCTGCCTCTGCTCGTGCCGATGAGCGAGGTGGCGGGACGGATGGCGGTGCAGGAGGGCGCCAAATACCTGGAGAAGCTGATGGGCGGGCGCGGCATCCTGCTGGGGGGCGTTCCCGGCACGCCTCCCGCCGAGGTCGTCATCCTGGGCGGCGGCGTCGTCGGGATCAATGCCGCCAAGATGGCCGCCGGCCTGGGCGCCAGGGTGACGATCCTGGACGTGTCGCTGCCGCGATTGCGATACCTGGACGACGTCATGCCCGCCAACGTCGACCTGCTGTTCAGCGATCCCGTCACGATCCGCGAGATGATCTCGCGCGCCGACCTGCTGATCGGGGCCGTACTGCTGCCGGGCGCGAAGGCCCCTAATCTCGTGACCCGCGAAGACCTCGCGCGGATGAAAGAGGGGGCGGTGATCGTCGACGTCGCGGTCGACCAGGGGGGCTGCATCGAGACCTGTCGGCCGACCACCCATGAGGATCCGGTGTACGTGGTGGACGGCGTGGTCCACTACTGCGTGGCGAACATGCCCGGCGCGGTGCCGCGCACTTCGACGATCGCCCTGACCAGCGCCACGCTCCCCTACGCGCGCCGGATCGCGGCCAGGGGATGGAGCGACGCCTGCCGCGAGAGCCCGCCCCTCGCCCTGGGGCTCAACGTCGTGCGCGGGGAGGTCACGTATCCCGGCGTCGCCGAGGCCTTCGGCTTGCCCCGCAGGGATGTGGCGGAGATGCTATCGTGATCGCGGACCTGCAGTTCCTGAGGATGGGAGAACACGACCTGGCCCTGCCGTCCTACGCCACGACCGGCTCCGCCGGCCTCGACCTCTGCGCGGCGCACGCGCATCGCATCGACCCGGGGGAGCGCAAGCTGGTCGGCACCGGTTTCGCGATCGCCCTGCCCTCCAACTGCGAGGGCCAGATCCGGCCGCGCTCAGGACTCGCCGCCCGGAGCGGCCTCACCGTTCTCAACGCACCCGGGACGATCGACGCCGACTACCGGGGGGAAGTGAAGGTCCTGCTGATCAACCTGGGTGTCGAGCCGGTCGAGATCGCGTCCGGCGACCGCATCGCTCAGCTCGTGGTGGCTCCCGTCTCGAGGCTCCGCCTGATCGAGGTCGAGGACCTGCCGTCCACCGCTCGCGGGGCGGGCGGATTCGGATCCACGGGCAGGTAGCGGTGCTGAGCTTCCTCAAATCGAGCACCGGGCCGTTCCTGTCGAGCGAGATCGCGGTCGACCTGGGCACGGCGAACACGCTGATCTATGTGAAGGGCCGCGGCATCGTGCTCAACGAGCCGTCGGTGGTCGCGCTGGACGCGGGGACCCGCGAGATCCTCGCCGTCGGCCTCGAGGCCAAGAAGATGCTCGGCCGGACGCCGGGCGGGATCATCGCCGTGCGGCCGCTCAAGGACGGCGTGATCGCCGATTTCGAGGTCACCGAGAAGATGCTGCGCGATTTCCTCGAGCGGGTTCTCAAGAACCGGTTCATGCCGGTCCGCCCGAAGGTCCTGATCTCGGTGCCGAGCGGCATCACCGAAGTGGAGAAGCGGGCCGTGCGCGACAGCGCGGAGTCTGCCGGCGCCAAGGAGGTCTACCTCGTGGCGGAGCCGATGGCGGCGGCGATTGGCGTCGGCCTGCCGGTGGAGACGCCGACCGGAAACATGGTCATCGACATCGGCGGAGGAACCACGGAGATCGCGGTGATCGCGCTGTCCGGCATCGTCAGCGACACGTCCATCCGCGTCGGGGGCGACGAGTTCGACGAGGCGATCCTGCAGTTCCTGCGCAAGACGTACAACATCCTGATCGGGGAGCCGACGGCCGAGCTCGTGAAGATGACGATCGGCTCGGCCTATCCGTCGGATCGTGGGGAAGAGATGATGGAGGTCAAAGGTCGGGACATCGTCTCGGGCATCCCCAAGACCGTCAAAGTGGGCTCGGCCGAGGTCCGCGAGTCGATCCAGGAGCCGGTCGCGGCGGTCGTCGACGCCGTGCGCATGGCGCTCGAGCGGACGCCGCCCGAGCTGGCGAGCGACATCGTCGACCGCGGCATCGTCATGACGGGGGGCGGCGCGCTCCTCAAGGGGCTGGACTCGCTGCTGCGCGAGAACACCAGCCTGCCGATCAACGTGGACGAGGAGCCGTTGACCTGCGTGGTGCGCGGAACGGGCCGAATCCTCGACGACCCCGAAAAGTACCGCGGAGTGCTCACGCTCTCCCGCCACTGATTCCAAGGCCGCTCAGGATGCCCGAGATCAAGGAGTGCAACGCAGATACCGGGCATCCTCAGCGGCCGGAGTCCTAGGTGGCGCTGTTCCGGTCGGCCTGGAGGGCGGAGATCGTGGCCGGCGCGCTGGCGGTGACCTCGCTCGTGCTGCTCGCGCTGCCCGAGAGCCGGCAGGGCGCGATCGCTCGCGTCGCGAATCACGTCGTGCTGCTGCCCCTCGCCAACGCGCGCAACGTGATGGGCGGATACGTGGGGCTGCGCGACGAGAACACGCGCCTGCGATCCGAGCTGCAGGCGGCGCGGCTCGAGCTCGGCGCCACGGAGGGACTGCGGCTCCAGAACCGGGATCTCTCCCGGATGCTCGAGTTCCGCGAGGATCAGCCGGTGGACCTGATCCCCACGCGCGTGATCGATCGCGATTTCGGCACCCTTCCGACCACGTTCGTGATCGACGTCGGCTCCGTGGACGGGGCCGCCGCCGACCAGCCCGTCGTCACCCTCGACGGCCTGATCGGCAAGATCGTCGACGTCGGCAGCTCGGCGAGCGAGGTCATGCTGTTCTCGCATCCCGAGTTCAGCGCCAGCGCGATGCTCGTCGGCGGGGATCACCTCGAGTACGGCGTCGTCCGGTCGAGCCCCAGCGGGGAGGTGGAGCTGTTCCTGCCGCTGCGGTCGGGCTCGGCGCCGGGGGACCGCATCGTGACCTCGGGGTATGGCGGCACCTTCCCACGCGGCATCCCCATCGGCACCGTGGAGCACGGGCGCGAGGACCAGCGCCTCGGCCTCCAGAAGATCGACGTGGTGCGTCCGGTCGTGGACCTGGGATCGGTGGGGGCCGCCTTCGTCCTGCGGCGCGGCGTCGATCCCGGCGAATCGGTGGGCGATGTGCCGCGGTTGTTCTGGCCGGGCTTCGCCTACCCTCCGATGGCGGGCGAGGCGTTCGGCCGACAGAGCCCGGACACCCTCGCGGCGGACAGCCTGGCCGCCGACAGCCTGACCGCGGACTCCGCCGCGGCCCCAGGGCAGTGAGCCTCACGTCCCGCGGAACGCCCTGGGTCGCGCGGATGTCGCGAGGCCGGTTCGCGCTTTTCGCCTTCCTGTGCGTGGTCGGAGCTCTGTTCCTGGAGCCGCCGCTGGAGATCGCAGGGGCGACGCCCGATTTCGTGCTCATTCTGGTGGTTTACGGCGCAATTCGTGCGGGTGCCATGGGGGGAGGCGCGCTGGGATTCGGCGCCGGGCTGTTCCGGGACACGTTGCTGCTCGTGCACTTCGGGCTCTATGCTCTCGGCCTTACCGTGATCGGCTACGCCGTCGGCAAGATGCGCGAGAGCCTGTACCTCGACGCTCCCGCCGCGGACCTGCTGCTCCTGGCGGGCGGCAAGCTCCTGCTGGACGTGCTCGTCCTGGGAGTGGCGGCCGGAGGGGCCTGGACGGCGTTCGAGCTGCGGTTCTTCTGGGAATCGCCGGGCAGCATCGTCTATACGACCGTCATGGGGGCGATACTGTCGCGTCTGATCGGCGGCCGTTGAAGAGGGAGAAAAGACGCTTGCAGGATAGGATGCATTCGAATACACTTGAGCATCCCCCCCGGGAAGCAGTCTAGAAAATCCAGGTTCAAGAGGGCCACGCCTGTCCATGCCGTCGCGGTTCGACCGACACGCTGTATCCCCGTTCAATCCCCTCAGTCGAAATCGTCGCGCCCACCTGGCCCGTCTCACGATCTTCGGCGGTCTGCTCGTACTGATCGCGGGGTTCTTCCGGCTTCAGGTCCTGCGGTACGCCGAGCTCCAGGCGCAATCGACGAGCAATCAGGTGCGCGCGATCCCGCTCGCCGCGCCGCGTGGGTTCATGTACGACCGCGACGGCCAGGTCATCGCCGAGAACCTACCCGCCTACTCGGTCTCGCTGCTGCCGACCTCCGACGAAGATCTGCATCGCGACATGGAACGGATCCGGCCCATCCTCGGCCTCAACGATTCGACCATCGCCGAGCTCGAGCGTCAGTACGCGCTCGCGCCCGGCCAGCCGATCCTCCTCAACGACGACCTCGACTATCGCACGCTCTCGCTGCTCGAAGAGACGCGCAGCGAGATCCCGGGCCTGCTGCTCCAGCCCAAGCCGCGCCGGGTCTACCCTCACGGCCGCGCGACCGCCCACCTCACGGGATACGTGGCGCAGATCAACGAGGCCGAGCTGCGCGAGCGCGAGGGGGCGGGATACTCGGCGGGTGACATCCTCGGAAAGACCGGCATCGAGAGCATGTACGAGACGGAGCTCCGTGGCGATAAGGGCGCGGAGTACATGGAGGTCGACGCGCTGGGCCGGCGTATCGGGCCGTGGCCCGACCTTCCATTCGAGGCGCCGCGACGCGGGCGCGATCTGCACCTCACCGTGGATCTGGACCTGCAGCGGCGGGCGGCGGAGATCTTTCCCGCCGACCGGCGCGGCGCGGTGGTAGCCCTGGACCCGCAGACCGGTGACGTGCTGCTGCTCTACTCCAGTCCCTCCTACGACCCCAACGTGTTCAGCGGACAGCTCACGAGCGAGGAGTGGCGCGGCCTGATCGACGATCCGGCCCGGCCCCTGCTCGACCGCGCAATCCAGGCCCGCTACGCCCCGGGCTCGGTGTTCAAGCTCGCCACCGCCGCGATGGCCATGACGCTGGGAGTCGTCAATCCCGACGAGTTCGAGGACGTCCCCTGCCGCGGGGGCTATCAGTTCGGCAGCCGCTGGTTCGGTTGCCACGCGGTGCACGGCTGGGCCTCGCTCCAGGACGCCATCGTCACCTCGTGCGACACGTATTTCTATCAGGTGGGGCTCAAGCTGGGGCTCGAGGAGATCACGCGCTTCGGCCGCGCCTGGGGACTGGCGGACAAGACGGGGATCGATCTGCCCAACGAGGCGGAGGGGACATTCCCGCAATCCACGGAATGGTACGACGAGCGGTACGGCGAAGGACGCTGGGGCTCGGGCGTGGTCCTCAATCTCTCCATCGGCCAAGGCGAGATCGCGATCACTCCGCTGAAGGTCGCGCAGTTCGTGTCCGCCATCGTCAACGGTGGCGACATCCTGCGCCCGCGCCTCCGGCTGGGCGATGACCCACCCGAGGTGCTGGCCAGCCTGCCCCTTTCCAGCGACCAGTTCCAGATCCTGAAGGCGTCGATGGCGGGGGTGGTGAACGACTGGCGCGGAACCGCGTACACGCGTGCCCACTACATGCCGTTGCGGTACACGATCGGCGGGAAGTCGGGCACCACGGAGCACAACGGCGGCAAGCCCCACGGATGGTTCGTCGCGGCCGGCCCCATGGAAGATCCCCAGATCGTCGTGGCGGTGATCGTCGAGGAGGGCGGGAGCGGATCGGCCCAGAGCCCGATCGCCATCGATCTCGTGCAGGTCTACCTCGACGGCCGCAACGGAATCATCCCTCGCGAGTCGCCCCCGCCTCCACCGATCGCGCTCAGCGAATCGACGCTTTCCACGGATTGAGAGCATTGCGGCGCGAGGCCACCGAACAGAACTGGTACCTGCTTGCCCTGGCGATGGCGCTCGCGACCGGCGGTGTCGCGCTTCTCTATAGCGCCAGCCAGACGGCCAGCGGCGACAACGCGCAATACTGGCAGTTCCAGCTGATCTGGCTGTTCGTCGCCCTGGTGGGATACGCCGTCATCGGGCTCGTGCCGATGCGAATGATCGAGAAGGTCTCGCGGCCGGCGTACGTCGTCTCGCTGGTGCTGCTCGTCCTGGTGCTGGCCTTCCCGGCGATCTCGGGCGCGCGATCCTGGATCCGCGTGGGATCGATTGGCTTCCAGCCCTCGGAGTTCGCCAAGATCGCCACCATCCTGGTGATCGCGCAGTGGGCGGCGCGGCTGAAGACACCGCCGAAGGGGATGACGGAGCTGGTCGTTCCCGCCGTCCTCGTCGGCCTGCCCGCCGCGCTGACCCTGCTCCAGCCCGACCTCGGGACCTCCATCGTCTACGTGCTGCTCTTCGCGGCTCTCTGCTTCTGGGCCGGGACGCCCCCGGTGATCGTGTTCCTGCTCCTGTCTCCGATCGTGAGCATTTTCCTGACCTTCTCGCTGCCCCTGTGGTCCCTGTACATCCTGGCGCTCGGCGCGCTGCTGTTCGTTCTGCGGCCGCCGCGCTCGACCTGGATCTACGTCAGCGCCACCAATCTGCTCATGGGGATCGTCGCCCTGCCCCTCTGGAACCAGCTCGCCGGATATCAGAAGCAGCGGCTGCTCGTCTTCTTGCAGCCCGAGAGCGACCCCCGGGGGGCGGGATGGAACGTGATCCAGTCCAAGGTGGCCATCGGCTCGGGGGGATGGTTCGGGAAGGGGTTCCTCGAGGGCACGCAGAAGCGGCTGGCGTTTCTACCCGAGCGCCATACCGACTTCATCTTCTCGGTCCTGGGCGAGGAGCTCGGATTCGTGGGGGTGCTCGTCGCCTTCGGTCTGTTCGGATTGCTGCTCTTCGAGGGAGTGCGGATCGCCGAGCGCAATCCGGACCCCTACGCGAGCACGCTCGCGTTCGGCCTTGTGGCCTTGATCGCCAGCCATCTGGCGATCAACACCGCCATGACGGTGGGGATGATGCCGATCACCGGCCTTCCG